>CANJWD010000100.1 GCA_947478475.1 Enterobacterales bacterium | reverse complement strand
TATGGCACTGTTAACAAAATTATTTTCAAGGTAGTATCTTATTTTTTAGCAATTTTTTAAAAATGAAAGAGAGACATTATCCGATTGCTGAGGCGAATTTTATAAAAGATATTGAGCCCCTCATTATCAGGCATAACAAACGTCCAGGAAGGCCAGAAAAAATCAGCCATTATCAGTTTTTTTGCGCTGTTCTATATCTGTTAAGAACAGGTATACCGTGGCGTGACCTGCCTTCCTTTTACGGCAACTGGCATACTATTTATACCCGTTTTAAGCGATGGAGTGAAAACGGCCTGTTCTGGCATCTGCTTTATCAGCTACAACAAAAGAATAAATTACTCATTGATTGTACATGGGTAGACAGCACGACAGTCATGTTACATCGGCACGGCTCAGGCTCTTTAAAAAAAAAGGACCTCAGTCAACCGGACGAGGGCGGAAAGGGCTAAGCACAAAAATTCACGTCGGGCTTTCAGGCGATTGTTTGCGGGGAGCATGTCTGTCTGAGGGTCAGCGGACAGATATGAAGGTGTTTTCTGAACTATGGGCAACAGGAAACTGGGAAGATACCAAACATGTGATAGCCGACAAAGGGTACGATTTTTACGATGTCAGAAAGCGTATTAGTGATAGCGGAAAAAATCCGATTATTCCACGCCGACAGGGGGCTATCTGCCCAGGACTGCATACTGAAGAAAACAGGGCAAGATATAAAACACGCTCTGCCATTGAACGCTTTTTCGGCAGGATAAAAGAGAACAGAAGGCTGGCCCTGCGTTTCGACAAACTGGATGTCACTTTTTTCTCTTTCTTCGCTATTGCCTGCCTTAAAGCCTTTAAATTAATTTGTTAACAGTGCCATATTCCCGTGGCTCAGTGCCTGGTGTACAACTCGTCCAGCTGGATGACGATGGCAGCACCAGAATCAGCACCAGATAAGAAAACACCGCCCCGCCTGCCACCCCATGTTCTGATTATCAGCACGGACCGTTATGACGGGGATCCATTACAACAGTTGCGTCAAACTGTCACTTTCAGCGACGGTTTTGGCCGGCTGCTGCAAAGTTCGCTGCGCTATGAACCAGGTGAAGCCTGGCAGCGTGCTGAAGATGGCAGCCTGGTCACCGATGAAAAGGGAGAGCTGGTTATCACAAATACTGATACCCGTTGGGTGGTATCAGGGCGCAGTGAATACGATGGCAAAGGCCAGCTTGTGCGTACTTTTCAGCCCTATTTTCTTAACAGCTGGCAGTACGTTAGTGATGACAGCGCCAGGAAGGATCTGTATGCCGACCGGCACTATTATGATGCGCTTGGTCGTGAGCGCCAGGTAATCACCGCCAAAGGCTGGTTGCGTCGCAATATCTTTACGCCCTGGTTTGTGGTTAAGGAAGATGAAAATGACACCGCATCAGAGATCAGGTCAGGTTTGTATCCTGTTCAGGTAAAAGATCAGGAAAGCAGATAGTCAGTCATTTTACAAATACTACAAACAAAAGGAATCCCGCTATGGATCCGGACTACAATTTTTACCGCCAGACGCCCTCTGTGAGAGTGCTGGACAACCGTGGCCTGAGCGTGCGGAATATTGAGTATCATCGTTATCCAGGCAAGCCAACAGTGACTGACGAGCGTATCACCCGTCAGCAGTTTGACCGCCGCGGCTTTCTTATGCGGAGCAGTGACCCGCGCCTGTACGACATCGGGCAGGCGAATTTTATCTGCCAGACTGACCTGGCCGGTAATGCGCTGCGTACGCAGAGTACAGATGCCGGTATCACGGTGGCCCTGAACGACGCCGCCGGCCGACCGTTGATGACGGTGACCGGCATTAGCGCGGGTGAGGAGGGAAAGGATGACCTCAGCCAGGCGGTCACCTGCACCTTTCAGTATGAAGGTGATACCCTGCCGGGAAGGGTGCTGAGCGTGACCGATCAGGTGACCGGCGCCGCTGCCCGCATCACCGAGCGCTTCGTCTATGCCAGCGCAAGCCAGCAGGAAAAAGAGCTGAACCTAGCCGGGGCGTGTGTGCGCCACTATGACACGGCCGGCCTGCTCCACACGGAGAGTATCGCCCTGACGGGCGCGCCTCTCTCCATCACGCGACAGCTGCTGCCAGATGAGCATCCGGCAGACTGGCAGGGTACGACCGTAGCGGATTGGGATCAACCGCTGGCATCAGCGCTGTTCACCACGCAGAGTGTGTACGATGCCACCGGCACGCTGCTGAACCAGAGCGATGCGATGGGCCACCAACAGCGGCAGGCGTGGGATATCGCCGGCTTGCTGAAAGGCAGCTGGCTGACGTTAAACGGGAAAAACGAGCAAGTTATCGTAAAATCCGTGAGCTACTCGGCGGCCGGGCAGAAACTACGTGAAGAGCACGGCAACGGCGTGGTGACAACGTATACCTGGGAGCCAGAAACGCAGCGCCTTATCGGCATTAAAACCGATCGACCGGCTGGGCGTGCGGCCGGCGCGAAGGTGCTGCAAGATTTGCGCTACGACTATGATCCCGTGGGCAACGTGCTCAGCATGCGTAATGATGCAGAGGAGACCCGGTTCTGGCGTAACCAGAAAGTGGTGCCAGAAAACACGTATACCTACGACAGCCTGTACCAGCTGGTCAGCGCCACCGGGCGCGAGATGGCGAATGCCGGCCAGCAGGGCAGCAGCTTACCTTCAGCCACCGTTCTCTTTCCCACTGACAGTTCCGCGTATACAAATTACACCCGCACTTACACCTACGACAGCGCCGGCAACCTGACGCAGATACGCCACAATGCACCAGCGACCCGCAACGGTTACACAACAGCGATCACGGTGAGCGACCGCAGCAACCGCGGCGTGCTGAGCACGCTGACGGAAAACCCGGCAGAGGTAGACGCGCTGTTCACGGCGGGCGGCCACCAGAAAGAGCTGTTGCCGGGGCAGAATCTCACCTGGACGCCGCGCGGCGAACTGCTGAGGGTTACGCCAGTAGTCCGTGACGGGCAGCCATCAGACCATGAAACCTATCGCTATGATGCTGGCAGCCAGCGGATCATTAAACGCAGCGTACAACAGAGCGCTGGCAGTACGCAGACGCGGCGCGCGCTTTATCTGCCGGGGCTGGAGCTGCGCACTCGCCTCAATGGCACCAGAGTAACGGAAACGCTGCACACGGTGGCAGTGGGGGAAGCGGGCCGGGCACAAGTGCGGGCGCTGCACTGGGAAGCGGGAAAGCCGGACGATATTGCCGATAACCCGCTGCGTTACAGCTATGACAACCTCATCGGCAGCAGCGCTCTTGAGGTGGATGGCAACGGCAGGCTCATCAGCTGCGAAGAGTACTATCCCTACGGCGGCACGGCGGTATCGATGGCCAGCAGCCAGACGGAAGCCGATTACAAAACCGTCCGCTACTCGGGCAAGGAGCGCGACGCCACCGGGCTCTACTACTACGGTTATCGTTACTACCAGCCGTGG
>CANJWD010000099.1 GCA_947478475.1 Enterobacterales bacterium | reverse complement strand
TGTATCATCTCTTCCACCCGTGCTGCATAGGAACTGCCCGACTTATCAGCAGCGCTGAAACCTGCCATGGTTTCGGCCAGAGCTGCAATGTCGCTTCCCTTGAGACGAAACGCGTTGCCCAGCGCAATCGTCTTTATCGTTCCCTGCCACTTTTTAACCCGTACCAGGTTGCTATGATGCCCTTTTGCCTGAATTGTCAGGTCATTGCCCTCTACAGATAAAGCGATACCCTCCGGCCTGAGGCCAGGGGCCGTAAAATGCAGGGTATTTTCTCCTCCGGAGTCGGTAATAACGTCCTGCCCGTGCATTTCGGCAAAGTAATAGTCGTCATCCCCGCTGCCGCCATCCAGTCCATCCCCCTTCCTGCCACCGTACAGCTGGTTGTTTCCTGCCGTCGCCACCAGCAGGTTCCTGCCCTGCTGACTGCCGCGCAGAATGACGCCACTGCCACTCTCATTGTGCATGATCAGGTTGCCGTAACTGTTGAGCTTTCCGCTCAGTTCCGGCAGCCTGTTGTCCGGGCCGGGGGCCACAGCATATAACACCAGCGGGGTATCTCCGGCGCTGCCCAGCGGGCGGCTCGCCAGATAAGTGTCGCCACCCTTATTCATACCTAATATCAACACATTATCACTGATTTTATCACGGAGTGAAACGGGATTTTCCCGCCCGGAGGAGCTGGCAGCAATGCGTATCTGAGGGTTATTTTCAGGAAAATCCCTTGAACTCAGCACCAAATCTTTTATTGGTGATGAGGGAAGCAGCGCGCTGTCTGACCAGTTCAGGGTGGTGTTTTCCACTGACCACGGCAGTTCCACTATCGCGGTGCTGGCACTTCCTGCCAGGCTAACGCCTGGAATAATGGTTACTTCTCTCCTGTTGTCATCAGCATTATTATCAATAATATATTCATTATTTCCCCCACCACCGGCCAGGCAGTCGTTACCCCGGGAAGTCCGGAACAGGTTATCGGCACTGTCACCTGACATCTTTTCGTTAAACACGGTGTCCTGAAAAGAAAGCTGCATAAATTCCGGTAGCTGCACGCTCGCAAGAGATGTAGACATCAGGTGATCGCTGAAGATCCTTCTTATTCCGCGCCCGCCAGCATTGCTCAGTTCAATGACTATTTTTTTTCTGTTATAGCCATTTTTGGCTAATTTCTGCCAGTTGCGATCGAAGGCTGCATCATACTGCACCGCCAGTTTATCGGCAGACGATGGCCACTCCGGTGCAACAGGGAGCGTAAAACAGAAACCGTCGCTGCTCTGAACAGTGTAAGTATGCCTGACCCTGCTCTTTGCATCATTTTTTGCACTATTATTCACATAACTATTCACATAAAAACCGCTCACTCTCAGCAGGGTATCGCCCGCCGCGATAGGTGTGCCATTATCGTTAACAACAGGGTCGTTAATAACAGGGTCGTTGCAAAGGCTGATCACCAGGTCGTCACCTTTTCTTACTGGCCTGCGCAGCTGGCTGATTTTCTGAGCAAGAAAAATAACACTGCTTTCTCCGCTGACAGAAAAATCTTCTTTCAGGGTGACCTGTACTTCTCTGTTCGTACGGTTGGCATGGACGTAATAATGGTCATACCCTGCTCCGCCCAGGGCACTGCCCTGAGCCAGCAGCAGTACATCATTGCCCCCTGAGCCTTCCAGGGTATCCCGGCCACCTTCTCCGCCATCCAGTCTGTTAGCCAGCTGGTTGCCCGTCAGGGTGTCATCCGCTGCACGGTGCCCGGTAATGTGCTCGGTGTTTTTCAGTATGAGTCCGGGGCTTGTACGGGAAATATGCACGCGGCCCGGCTCATCCTGCTGCCCCAGAGCCACTGTTACCTGCCAGGTAAATCTGATATCAGCGGATGAATAATCCAGAGTATCTTCTCCGGCACCTCCATCCAGCTCTCCTTTAATGTTTAACAAATTACCCTGCACAATGAAGCTGTCCTGCCCCGGGCCAGCGACGAAGTTTTTCTCACCATTATCTACATACATGACAAAGCGGCCGGCTGCTGCCTCGTCAGGGGCAAAAAAAAGGTCCTTTCCTTTGCCGGGGCGTATCTCGGTAATTCCAGTACGCAGTCTGTGTCGGTAAACGGAGAAATTGTTTTCGTTAACCGAATAGAGTGCATGCATACTGTCATCGATTCCCAGCACACGATGATTTATCAGTGGCGGAAACCCCGGCTGCGCCGGGTAAACCGTAACGGGAGAGCTGAAATCGCCCCTTTCTCCCCCCCAGGAAACAGACATTCGGGCAGACTCATCAATGATAACCAGATCATACCGTTTGTCCCCGTCGAGGTCATGAAGCAGCGTGCCAGGAAATGTCCCGGCATCACGTAACAGAGCCGCCAGGCGGGGATCCACTGTTTTTACCGGAGAGAGTAACCGAGCCGTATCACCGTTAGTTAACGGGGTATTATTTAACAACTTATTATTTAACAACGTATTATTTAACAGAGTATAAAGATGACCATCACGCGTGATGAGGAGCGCATCTTTTTTGCCGTCTCCATTTACGTCCCCGCCCAGTAACCGGACAACGTCCGGCTCGATATGTTGTGACCAGCGTATTTTGTACGGTTTACCCGTGTAGTGGATCGACAGGTTATTACCCTCTACCGTCAGCAAATCATCCAGGCCATCACTGTCCATGTCCAGTAATAATGGCGCCGGAATGTCAGAGGCGCTGAGACTTGATCCTTCTGGCCAGCTTTTTTTTTCCAGCCGGTAAATGCCCTTTTTATCAGGGATGAGCCATGCGCAGGAACGGGAATCTGGGTCCAGCAGGAGGATTTCCTCTGCACTGTTTCCGGACAGATTACCCACCAGAACCCATTTCGGCAGCAGAGCTTGCGGGAGAGAAAACTGCCAGGCAACAGCATTGTCTGCCGGATCCATAACACGCATCACCTGGCCGTCAAAGTAAACCACCTCCCTTTTTCCCTGGCCATATCTGTCAAGCAGAAAAGTCTGCTGCCTGACGGAGGCTGAATCCGGTACATAAACCACCTGTTCACTGAAGGGCCGGACAGCCCGCATCTTTCTGTAAGCATCGCCCTTATCGGCTGCTCCACTGCTACCCAGGAGGCCAGTGCGTAAATCAATCACATCATCCTGCTCGTTAACGACAGGTGGCAGACCCTCTGATACGGTCAGTGCACTGACATAGACGGCATCAGGCTGCGGATTTTCCCGCAGTATGCGTTGCGCACTCTGACGCAGTTGCTCAGCTACCCGCTGAACCTCATAGCGAACCTGAATATCAGCCGGCCGTTTACCAAACAGGGATAAAAACCCGGTGCGAAATTTGCCCCAGCCATCCAGTTCAATGACCCGGCTGATTTCCTGGACCTGCCGGATACCGCCGTGTACCCAGCCGGCGATAAAGAGCCCGATAAGCGCCGCACCTGCTACCGGCCCCAGCAGGGACATGGCCGCGGCGGCGCCGGAGAGCACCCCGGCCCCCACGCCAAACGCGGCAGAGAGGGCGGAGACCAGCACCACGGCAGAGCCTGCTGCGAGACCGCTGCTCAGAATGCCGGACGCTATCCCG
>CANJWD010000098.1 GCA_947478475.1 Enterobacterales bacterium | reverse complement strand
TAAGACTCGACATACTGATGTTGAAACGGAGTGCCGTTTCAGCAAAGGTTAAGGAGCCCTGTTCCTTTACGCCCAGAACATGTTGGCGAAATTTTAATGGATATGTCATCGGCTCATTGTATGTCATAAAATACGACTTCAGCTATAAGCATCTGGTATGACCCGCAAGCGCTGCTGGTGAATGAACTTGGCACCCGGATAAAAAATTTTGCCAGCCAGGAATTACTGGCCTCTGTCGGTGCAGAAAACGGTGAAGAGTATAAACGTACACCCGCTTACCAGCAGGCCTATTTAGATCGCGTTATCGATCTGCAAAACCAGGCTTACCTGCAAATAAGCCAGGGCATCAGGCGTCATGAAACCTTTGACCACGGTGCCATCCGTTTTATCAGCGAACAACTGGGGGAGCCGGAAGAAAAACTGCGGGGTATCATCGCTGATAACCTGGCGTCTTATCATGACTTTATCCGCCAGGCCGGGGGGCGCTACAGCCTGCTGGACATTAACAGTCTGGAGAATAAGGGTATCGATAAAATTTATTACCATCAGGAACTGGGGCTGAGGCAAAATACCGCGGCTGCCTCAGATATTGTCAGGCTTAAGGTTCTCGATCAACACGGTGGCGTTTATTTCGACGTCGATTTTTTGCCCGAACTGAAGAAAATATCCAGTCCCGCGCCGCATTCAAGCAGGAATAATCCCGACATCAATGATTTTATCAGAACAGAATTAATACTGGATCATCTGAGGGAAACGTCTGGCAACAGGCTAACATTGGCGGAGAGTGGTCGTCGTCATGATGGTATCGATCAATCGATGCAGGATAATAGAGCGGATAACGCAAGTAGCGAAAATAGAGCGCGTCTGCGTCTTGAAATTCGTTCCCAGGGTAACTCACCGGGTGATTTTTTCCAGCCATTGGGACAACAGCGGCTGCATTCCGACGGCATACTGCTGGCCAATCTTATGAGCCGGATATCAAACGCAGGTATTGTTGCGCATTCAGGAAGTGTTGCACTCGCGGCGGCGATGGAGAGAATAACCCAAAATTACCAGATGCTGGAAAATGCTAATCTGGTTGCCATCAACCAGGCTGACGATATCATGCAACGTGGCGGTGCCTTTATTGCCCAACTGCATCAGATGAGTAAAAAAGAAAAGCTGGAACTGGTTCCCATTAATTTTCAGGCCATGCATTACCGTAAAGATGGCATTAAGCCTGGCTCCAGGGCAACCATCGCTATCAGTGGGCCTACTGCCGTGCGCCAGGGTGTTGAAAGCCTGGCAAAACGGCTTTTTGCTTTGCAAAATAGCCTGATTATTGCAGGGAACCACCATGCGATCGTGGGGTGGTTCCAACAGTTTAACTTCGCAACACGAGAAGAACGACAACACAGCTGGGAGGCAGAAAAACTTACCACTGACAGTTCCGTCCCATTAACCCCCCTTTCCCTGGAAGAGTGGGATCCGGTAAACAGGAAAAATCACACTACCGCTCCTGAAGCGATAATTCACTATGATTACCAGATTATTGTCCAGCTTGAAAACGATCCTGCGGTCCGGCATTCGGTGGAGAAACTGGCGGCCAGACACCCTTCCGGCACATTAATCGTGCAGCATGATATTCGCAACGGGTTATCCCGTCTCTTTCACTATGATGCCGGCAGTCAAAGCTGGAACCAGATGGCGGAAGGGGCGGCAATGCCCGTCGGAAAATCGGTTAAATGGTATTTTGCAGGTCATGGACGTGAACAGTATAACGGTATCAATACCACGCTGGGTGGTTACAGCGCGTCGCAGCTCTACCGTGGCATGAAAGCGCTGTCACAAGAAAAATCCCTGCCCTTGCCGCAGAGAGTAGTACTACTCGGCTGCCAGCTGGCGCCGGATGGTACCACTGCGCTGGTTGATCATTTCGCACTGAATTTTATGCGCGCCATATCTGTTGATCGCCCGGATGTGTCGCTGCGAGCTTATAACACAGCGATCTCCCTCTCTGACTCGGGCCACCGGGTTACCTACGGCAGTGATGGCCAGCAAAGCGGAGAGGGTCAGCAAAGCGGAAAAAAAATACTCCATCACCGGGTCGGGTACAGTCTGGATGCTGACGGACAGATAGTGATTAATGGAAACACAGGGCGACTGCCAGGGATTAACCGTATTCTTGGGAGAATTGCCCATGCAAATCAGGGGCATGGTTACCTGAAAACAGCCATCACTCTGTCTCACTACTGGCGGCGCACTAATGGCGACAGACTCAATGCGCAACAGCAACAGGAACTGGAAGTCGAAACAAGCATTGCCCTGGCTGGCATCGTCTGGGATCTTGGCAGCCATGCTGCTGAGTACGGGCTGGTTAAACTGGGTCACCATCTGGCTCATCAGCAGCCTCTGTACACCGCCAGTGGCATACAGTTTGCGACATCGCATTCGGCCCCGGCCGCTGGCCTGAAGCTGGCCAGATATGGCGGACCCGCGTTAAGCATCCTCTCATCCGGTTTTGATATTTATAGTGCACACCGGGATTTTTTACGCCTGGGAAACGCCACCAGTCAGCGATCCAGAATCGACCTGATCGTCAGCGGAGCGATCTCTTCGTCAGCGGCTGCAGTGAGTATCGCGACCGCTCTGGCCATAGCAGCGGGGGGGGGGCTGCTGCTACCATCGGTGCGCCACTCGGTATTGCAGCAGGTATTGCACTCGCTCTGGGAGGAAATATTTATGCCACTGCGCGTCAGATTGAAGACATCAAACAGTATGTGTCACTGACCCCGATAGAGGAGTTGTATAACGGCTGGCGGGCTTTCTGGGGAGCAAAGTTCGATGCTGAGGTGATAAATGCTGTGATGCGCAGCCAGAGCAGGCAGGAAGCTGAGAAAACATATGAAACCCTGCTGATAGAAAAGTCAGTCAGACTACTGGAACATTTTTTCGCCAGCACGGATATAGATACCCTCTACTACAGCTATGGCCGGGTCAAACTTAAAGAGCATTTTTTCCGAAAGATTGTCGAACGTAACCTATCGCCGCGCATGAGATATGGCGGATTTGGAGCCCATTCAGTAACGCTGGAAGACAAAATACCGGCGGCTGAAATAGAAAGCAGACTGGCCTATCACCGGGCTAACAGAAAGGCCCGTTATTTTTTTTATGATCTCCGGCAGGAGATCAGTGAATTTACCTGGTATGATTTTGATGGTTGTACTGATACCGATGAGCTGATTGATGCAAGCAAGTATGCAAAAAGCTGGCTACCCGATACGGCCACTAAAACCACGGCCCTTTTTAATCTGGGAGGAGGCAGTGATCGGGTTACTGGCCACCGCTATAAGAAAAATAGTTTTGTCGTGGCGGCGGGCACTAAACGTTTTACCGGAGGCTACTATAGCGACAGTTTTTTGCTGATGGGGCAACCGCTGCCAGAGATAGCCGGTCTTTTTGACGGAGGGGAACTCCCGGAAACAGCGGCTGAATCAGATGATGGTGATATTATTATTGCTATGGCTAAACCCGCAGAGGGACGTGGCTATGCCATTAACCTTAATGAGGGCTATGCTGGCTATGCCTACACTAAAAATAAAAATTATATTGCCCGGTTACGCCATATTGAACATGCACAGGGACACCAGGAAACGGATGATTTACTCACGGGCAATGAGGCAGACAATCAGCTCAATGGTGCGGGCGGTTACGATATCCTTGATGGCAGGGGCGGCGATG
>CANJWD010000097.1 GCA_947478475.1 Enterobacterales bacterium | reverse complement strand
GGCACAGAAAAATATAAAATGAACGTGGTATTTTTTTTCGATACATTATTCATCAAGGTAATCCATTATTTAACAACATATAATGCATTACCTGAATTGGTAAAATAATTTTGTTAGCAGTCAGGAAAATAGAGAAAACTAATATTAATTACATCAAGATTACTAATGCTATTATCATAGTAAAATTTAAATATAAAAATCAGGCAGCCAATGTATAAAAATAACTATATTCAATTGTGTTAATTAGAACAAAATTATTTTTTTATTACCATAAAAAAACGCCCATAAATTACAACGATTAAAATTCAGTTTAAGCAAAAGCGATTTCCAGAGTTTCTTACCCCGATCAGCTATCCCCTGTCAGGTTCCTGAGTTAACATGACACCGCTATTTCGCTATCAAAATCCGCAGGAGCTATTTATATGTCAAAACAACAGATTGGCGTTGTCGGTATGGCGGTTATGGGACGTAATCTGGCGCTTAATATTGCAAACCATGGTTATTCGGTTGCCATATTTAACCGTTCCCGCAATAAAACTGATGAAGTTATTGCACAAAACCGCACCAAAAATCTGCTTCCGTGCTATACGGTTAATGAATTCGTTGAAATGCTGGAAAAACCACGGCGTATTTTACTGATGGTCGAAGCAGGTAAGGCAACTGACAGCACTATTGCTTCGCTGTTACCCATGCTGGAGAAAGGCGATATTCTGATCGATGGCGGTAACAGTCGATATCAGGATAGCATCCGCCGCAACGGTGAACTGTCTGCTCAGGGTATCAATTTTATCGGTAGCGGCATTTCAGGCGGCGAAGAGGGCGCACTTAATGGCCCCTCTATTATGCCGGGTGGCCAAAAAGCAGCCTATGAACTGGTAGCCCCTATTTTGGAAAAAATAGCAGCTAAGGTAGACGGTAAAGCCTGCGTTGCGTGGATCGGGCCAGACGGTGCCGGTCACTATGTAAAGATGGTGCATAACGGCATTGAATACGGTGATATGCAGTTGATTGCAGAGGCATATTCCTTGCTGAAACAGGTACTGAAACTCAGTAATGATCAGCTGGCGGGCATTTTTAGCGACTGGAATAAGGGTGAGTTGAGTAGTTATCTTATTGAAATTACAGTTGATATTTTTATTAAAAAAGATGATGAAGGCAACGATCTGGTGGATATGATCCAGGATGAAGCTGTCAATAAAGGTACCGGTAAATGGACCAGCCAAAGCTCCCTTGATTTGGCTGTTCCACTCACACTGATTACAGAATCGGTATTTGCCCGTTATTTATCTGCCCTCAAAAAGCAGCGTGTTGCCGCATCCAGGATATTGACAGGTCCTGAATATAAGACTTTCGCTGGTAATCACACAGAATTTATTGAAAAAGTACGCCGGGCGCTCTACCTGGGAAAAATAATCTCTTACGCTCAGGGTTTTCAGCAGCTGAAGGCAGCCTCCGATGAAAACCGATGGGACTTAAATTATGGCGAAATCGCGCGAATTTTCCGTGCCGGCTGTATTATCCGCGCTCAATTTCTGAAAAAAATCACTGATGCGTATACAGAAAACGCTGATATCGCCAGTCTGCTATTAGCACCTTATTTCGCGCAGGTGGCCACCGATTATCAACAAGCCTTGCGCGATGTAGTGATTGCCGCGGTACAATATGGTATTCCAGCCCCGGCTTTCTCTGCTGCCATATCTTATTACGATAGCTATCGTGCCATAAGGTTGCCAGCAAACCTAATTCAGGCACAACGTGATTATTTTGGTGCCCATACCTATAAACGTATTGATAAAGATGGGGTATTTCACACCGAATGGGTAAGTGAGAAATAGCTATAATCTGCCTGGAGCCAGTTGCGCATCCGCTGTATTTGGCGCAGCGATCTTCGGCAGTGCTAGCCGAAGATCGTCTTCAGGGAAATTTCCCGCCAAAATTCGTGCCTTTAGCGGCTACGATATTAGCTGATGGTAACAGCCGGGACCTGAGACGTTTTATGGCGGGGTAATACGGGAATATAAAAGTAGAAATCCGGGCGTCACCCTGGTACATCAGGAGACGTTACCCTTGATCCAGCGCACACACTGGTGTGACCTGAATGGCATCACTGTTAATAAATCAGGCCATAAAAAATGGCTGATATAGCAACAACTCCCATAACAACAACAAAAATATTACTGAGATATCCAGCATACTGGCGCATGGCGGGTACTTTATGGATGGCGTACACAGGCATGAGAAACAGTAAAACGGCGATCACCGGGCCGCCCAGAGTTTCTATCATACCGAGAATGCTTGGATTCAGCGTGGCAACGATCCAGCTTGTTATCAGCATGAAAAGCGCAGTTATACGATTTAGCTTATCACTTTCAATGCGCTTTCCCTGACGGCCCAAACATTTTACCACTAAAGCGTTAAAGCCTTCGCGTGCCCCCAGATAGTGGCCAAGAAAAGATTTAGTGATGGCAATAAACGCGATAACCGGCGCAATATAAGCGATAACCGGTGTTTTGAAATGATTAGCAAGGTAAGAAAGAATCGAAATGTTCTGTCGTTTAGCTTCCATTAAATCAGAAGGTGACAGGCTTAACACACAGCTAAATACGAAGAACATCACCGTGATAACCATCATAGCACTGCTGCATGCCAGAATGCGTGAACATTTTTTTTCAGCAGCTACCCCGTATTCATGCCGTTTGGCCACGGAAAACGCAGAAATGATCGGCGAATGGTTGAAAGAAAACACCATAACCGGAATCACCAGCCATAACATAACCAGCGTGCCGCCACTAATATCGTTATAGTTAACAGAGAAATTTTCAAATATTGCGAAGCTCCAGTACTGGGTAAGATAAGCTGCCAGTAACATCAATACTGCAATAAACGGAAAAACTAATATACCCATTGTCTTAACGATAACCTGCTCGCCAAAGCGCACAACGGCCATCAGACCTGAGATCAGGAACAGCGAAAGCACAGCCCGTGGCGGCGATGGAAGCTGCATTTGATGAACGATAAAGCTATCGACTGTGTTTGTAATGGCAACGCTGTAAACCAGCAGAATAGGGTAAACAGCGAAAAAATAGAGCAAAGTAATCAGGCCACCTATTCCGGCACCAAAATGTTCTCCGGCAACTTCCGTGATATCTCCATCCGGATTTTTACCGGATAGCACAAACCGGCACAATCCACGATGGGCAAAAAAAGTCATTGGAAAGGCGATAATTGTCATAACAACGAGCGGCAGTAAACCACCAATACCTGCATTGATAGGTAAAAAAAGGACACCGGCACCGATGGCGGTTCCATAAAGGCCGAGCATCCACACTGTGTCAGTCCTGCGCCAGCCCGTGGGAAGAGTCGTATTTGTAGAAACAATATTACCAGCTTGAGTTATATCCATAAAATCTCCGAGGTAACAACTAATGATCAATACCCACCAGTACGTTATATTATGAGTTATGTTAACGATGCAAGAGACAAAGATAATACAATGAATCCCGGAATCGGTTAATTTATTTTTAATAAATAAGCAACGTGCCAGAACTAATTTATCATCCGCTCTCCGAATTTAGGTCCGACAAACGATAGCATTTGAGCTGTGTATTTACCACCACCTCAGGCTTGATATTTTTCCCGGCCACTGTCCCGCCGCAAGGTAGCAGTTTATAATATAGGACTTACGCAATTTTTGGATAAAAAGGAGTAGATCATGGCAGATGAAAGCAAACCGTTTAAACTACTGCCAGTATCTGATGGTAAGTCAGAGAAATTACACTCTGACACGAGTTTCGCAGCGGGCTAACCGGGATGAGCCAGTAATGATCTGATGTGGTCAGTAATGGCGTTTTTGATGACAGCCCAGTTTTGTTGGTAAAACGTTATTTTTTGAGACAAGCGACGCTTATGCTGCTCAAACCACGCTGCGAT
>CANJWD010000096.1 GCA_947478475.1 Enterobacterales bacterium | reverse complement strand
TGAGGACCGTGTCAGAAGAAGACTTGCAACGCTACCAGGGAGCGCTGAACAGCAGGCCACGTAAATGTCTCGGTTTCAGACAACCCTCGGTGGTATTTGCAGAGTTAAGAATGGCGGCTTAGCGTTGCACTTCGGAGTTGAATCTGCCAGGCCCTTAAAAAAATAGCCGCCGGGATAATGCTATCAATCGTACAGCCGACGTTTTTTCTGCAGAAAACAGGACGCTTTGCCCGAGTAATCCTTTGGAGGAGCATCTGCTGCTGTCTCACTGTTGTCAACTTCAGATTTTGTCAGATGATAATGAAAAAGGTCATCTGGCAGCGGCAAATCGGGCAATGGATTGTTTGGGTTTCTGAGCATATATTCATGTAGCTGCCGGTACTCTGTAGCCATATTATCGAGCAATTTTGCACTACGCGCGCAATGACAAATTAATTCCTGGCGGTATTCTTCCAGGGCAGTCTGATTTTTTTCCAGTTCATCTTGCAAAGTATGTTGTTGGCGTGACATGCGATCACCAAAACGCATAGCGATTGCACCGACGATAGCGCCGGCGAGAAAGCTGATAATGGTATATTCCCAGGTCATAGATAACTCCTTTTCTGACTGCGTAAGAAAATGCGATGAGATATGAGTAAAACATTTATGATGCTTTTTATGATCATTTATTTTATATATCTCCAAACGGAGATCGGAATTTTATCATAGAGTTTGTTCATGGTGAGTTCTGCCAGCCGGTGATCAGCTGCAGAGTAAAACAATTCCAGTTCATCGTTGGAAAGTTCATACTTATTTTTTTCGATTACGCGTTCCAGCGTATCAATGGTCGTACATTTTCTTAAACGCAACAGATAATCAGTTTTTGTCATGGTTTCCTTTCTTAGGAAGAATTCAGGGTTATTAACTTCAACAAACTTAAATGAAGTATGGATATTTTTCGGTTTTCTCTGCCAGCCAGAATAGATGCCTTTCATCGGCGCATTTTATTTTACAATTCACTGGCAATGAAAGAATAGGTTTCATTAAGTTGACGTATTGATAACAAAAAGCGGAATCACTAATCCAGCCATGGTCGTCATCTGCTAAAATATATTCGCAATCTCTTGTATTGGCTGGAATAAAAAGTAATTTTTCGATTTTTTCTTAATTAGAAAAACCGGCAATGCATTGAACCCCGCTAACTTTATGTCATATCAAGGAGGGTCACAAAACGCTACTATTCATGTTTAAGTTCATGTTTAAGTACCAGAGCAATACAGTATTAAATTTATTTCTTAAATGAATTTAACATTGAGTTAGTTGTCCCAGCGAATGCAAATACAGCATATAGAGTCAATCCATTTATCACAATCACTATCACATAACTCGCTATTATTAAAAGTGTGGCTTAATCAAAAAAGTAATGTATTACATCAATTAAAAAACCAAGGCCCACCGCGGCCAGACAACACACAGTCCGAAGCGAGCTAACACGAAAAAAAATAACGGCCAGTGATATTGCTCGATGTTTTCATGGACCTTAATGAGCAAAAACGGCAATCTGCCGTCATCCGCCAGCATGGCTGACATGATCCGTGAATTCAGGTTATGTTGTTCAACATGTTTAGCCAGCGGGCACTCTCAGACATCCGCCCGTCAGCCATCAGATTGTCGTCGAAGCAAATCAGGTAAGGAAAAACAGAGCAAGTCAATTGGTAAGCCGACAACAGGCAACATTGCAGCTCATGGATCCAAAAAATGGGAGAATTTGCTTCCTTTTTTTTCCTTAATACCCCAACCATACAAACGCTCAACAAGGGAAAAATACACGCTCCGCTTACCTGAACCCACCACAAGATGTGAAGCACTTCAACTAAACACTCACAATAACTGCGTTAGTTCACTAACAGCTATTTAATTTTAGCCTCTTTGTACAATACATGTTGCCGAACAACCGGATCAAATTTTTTCAATTCTAGCTTCTCCGGCTTAGTGCGTTTATTTTTTGTGGTCGTATAAAAATGCCCCGTATTGGCAGAAGAAATAAGCTTAATTTTTTCACGAACACTTTTAGCCATGATTGAATTCCTTAATATTTACCGCCGCGAGCACGAATTTCAGCCAAAACAGTTTCGATGCCTTTTTTGTCAACAGAGCGCATACCGTTAGCAGACACACGCAGAGTTATAAAACGCTTCTGATCTTCAACCCAAAAACGGTGAAAATGCAAATTTGGCAGAAAACGACGTTTAGTTGCATTCATAGCATGAGAACGGTTATTACCGCTCATAGGGCGCTTACCAGTAACTTGGCAAACTCTGGACATGTCTGTAATTCCCTAAAAATAATACCGGCCCGAATTCTGCATAGTGCTCCTGCGCCCATCATCAAGGTTTGGGAGTAGGTCGTAACAACCACCCGCAGAACTGCGAAAAACCTTGTGCGTTACACTACGCAAAACATTCTAAAAAGTGTGCCAGTATACGCCTTCAAACCCAGGCACTCAAGCCAGGAATAGCTAAAAAATTCTGTGAAAGCCTGAAAAAACATCGTTAAATCCAGCCACGTTCAGCAAAAGATACGCATTCACCATGGCCAATTACCAGGTGATCGAGTACACAAATACCCAGTAATCTACAAGCTCTTATCACTTGAGTAGTGATAAGGCGATCGCAGCGACTTGGTTCAGCCTTTCCTGATGGATGGTTGTGCGCGAGAATTAACGCCGCAGCATTAACTGTAAGTGCTTTGCGCACGATTTCCCTGGGGTGAATTTCAACACTATCAATGGTGCCCATGAACATCTCTTCGGAATGAATCACATGGTACTGATTATCTAAAAACATAACCAAAAAAATTTCCCGTTCACGATGTGACAATATATTTTGTAAATATCTCTGCGTGACTTCAGGGCTGAGCATGGCATTTTTTTCGGACAAATGTTTATAAAAAGAACGAGTTACTATTTCTGATACTGCCTGAAGTTGGGTATATTTTGAGTCACCTAAGCCTTTTTTAGCACAGAAGGTCACGTAGTCCGCAGACATCAGATTATACAGAGACCCAAATTCGTCAATGAGATCTTCCGCCATCTGAATCACATGAAGCCCCGGTAAACCAGTACGTAAAAAGATGGCCAGCAACTCAGCGTCCGTTAAAGAAGCGGGACCGCACATCATCAATTTTTCACGGGGAGGAACTCCGCCATACCATCCAGCCATCTGTTTAACTCCAAATTGCCCCGTTACGACGGGTGGAGGAATTCTCTCATTTGATAAAATTTAAAGCGATTTCATCCGGTGATTTTTGAGGGGCATTTCGTAAAATTTTTATTACGGCACGCGTTTTGCACATCCAGGCCTTATACGCCTGTTTGCAACAGTGCCTAAAACAGCACCTTGCCTGCTTATTGCCGATGACACCGTGCTTGCCAAAATGCGCAGTAAAAAAATAGAACTGGTTCATTATCAATATTCTGGTAATGAGCATGATGTGATAGCCGGCATCGGTTTAGGCTGTGTCCCTCAATTAAGTAATCGTCTAAAAAAGAGTCTGATACAACCAAGTCTCACCATCGCCAGATAATTTCCTGCTGTTTTTTCATAACGGGTCGCTATCCGCCGGTGTTCCTTTAGCTGAGCGAAGCATCTTTCAACAACATTCCGGCAACGGTAAACCACAGAGTCAAACTTGGTGCGGCCATCTGAACTTGCTTTCTCATTCGATTTGTGAGGAATAACAACTTTTATTCCTTTACTTTTTAAGTAATTACGCAATGTTTTGTTTGAATAAGCTTTATCAGCCAGAACAGCTTTACCACGTCGTTTCATAAAGCCATTTTTACGCTGAACGCCGATACCCCCTAACAAACGTAATGCATACTGGCTTTCATGAGCCTGACCCGGGCTCAGCAGAATATTCAGCGGGATGCCTTTTCCGTCCGTTGCCAGATGAATTTTGGTGCCGTAACCACCCCGAGAGCG
>CANJWD010000095.1 GCA_947478475.1 Enterobacterales bacterium | reverse complement strand
ACGGCATTTGGTGGAAAACGCCTTCCTGCATCTCAAGCGCTGGCGAGGAATTGCAACACGGTATGCTAAATGTACATCCTCGTTCCTTGCCGCAGTTCATGTCCGTTGCATTGCTCTGTGGTGTAATATTTTGTGACGACACTATCTAGTCTGCCACTCTCCAAAAGCAGCCCCATTCTCATCCTTAAACCGCAACTTAGGCGCATTCATTATTTGCATCTCCTTAAGTGGATAACAACGCTCGCTCACGCTGCAACTCGGCTTTTAACTCTTCTTCTGTCGGTAAACCTTTATAATGCTGATCGTAAATACGGACGTAACTATCCATCTGTCCAACATCCTGATGTGTAAGCTTGCCCAATTTTAAATCAATTAATAAAAAACACTTGAGCCGAAAATTATAAAAAACCAGATCGATATAGAAATCTTGTTCTTCTACACTGATCCGCTGTTGACGAGCAACAAACGCAAAACCACGCCCCAACTCTAATAAAAAGAGCTGCAAGTTGTTAATTAAGGCTTCTTCTAACGTACTTTCAAGCACCCTAGAATAGGGTAGGTTCAAAAAATCCAGAATATAAGGGTCACGCAGATAGTTCTTTATCTCGGTTTGTAATGCCTGCGTGTTCGTTTCAGCTTCTGCCATGACGGGTGTCTTTTCAGTGCTCGACAACAAACGTTCATAATAGAGCGTAGACATCTGACGTTCCAATGCTCTGGCGCTCCAAATACATTCATGAGAATACCAGTCACGTACTTGGGGGTTATCAATACGTATCACTGACGAATATCACTCAGTAACGGATCCTGTATGGGTAGAGCCATCATTTACTCTCCCCACGAACAGAAAATGGCATTGCTATGCCTAATTCCAGACAGAATCCAGCAATAGTCTGGTCTACAGATTCTATTTTGCTTTCTAACGCAACAAGTTCATTCGCCACCGTATCGAGGTCAATTTCATCTTCGGGTTCAAAGGTATCAACGTAGCGCGGAATATTGAGGTTGTAATCGTTTGATTTAACTTCATCCAGTGAAGCAAGATGACTGTATTTCTCAATAGAAGCACGATCATTATAACAATCGGCAATTTTATCAATGTGTTCAGCTAACAACAGGTTCTGCGTCTTAACTTTCTCAAATTCATGGCTAGCATCAATGAACAAGATTTTATCGTTGTCTTTGCGGCACTTTTTCAGCACCAATACGCAGGTGGGGATACTGGTGCCATAGAAGATATTGGCAGGCAAACCAATAACAGCATCAATACAGTTAAGCTTTTCAATCAGATACTGGCGGATATGGCCTTCGGCAGCACCACGAAACAATATACCGTGTGGCAATAACACAGCCATCGTGCCATCTTCGGCAAGGTGATAATACATATGCTGTACAAACGCCATATCAGCTTTCCCTGAGGGGGCTAATCTGCCGTATTGGCTAAAGCGTTCATCATTATTAAACAGTGGATTAGCTGACCATTTAGCCGAAAAAGGTGGGTTAGCAACGATCGCATCAAATCGCAGATGAGTATGCTGCGGGTGCTCTAACGTATCATCCTGAACAATTTCAAAGTCGGCGTAATGCACACCATGCAGGATCATGTTCATCCTAGCCAGGTTATAGGTTGTTGGGTTCATTTCCTGACCGTAAATTTTCCCGACGGAAGCCGCTTCTTTTTTCACGCGCAACAGCAATGACCCGGAGCCACACGTCGGATCGTACACGTTCTTCAGCTTAATTTTGCTGGTCGTCACAAGTTTTGCCAGCAAGGTCGATACAGGTTGAGGGGTATAGAACTCACCCGCTTTTTTACCTGCGCCACTGGCAAATTTACCAATCAGATATTCATACGCATCGCCGAGGATGTCGGAGTTCGCATCAGCAAGATTGAAGCTCAGCTTATCCAAGTGCAACAAAACCTTACCAATCAACTCATTCTTGGCTTGGGCGCTATTACCCAACTTACTCGATGTCAAATCCAAGTCTTCAAACAGGTTGCTAAAATCGTCGGCAGAGTCAGTTCCCAAGGTGCTTTGCTCTATCTCGCGTAGCGTGTTACCCAAATCTTCCAGAATAAAACCTTGACCTTTACCTTCCGGGTCATTTTTTACGCGTAAAGCAAAGCTGTGGAACAACGCAGAAGGAGGTAAGAAGTACCCTAACGATTCAACGGTATCTTTCTTAATCTCGTCTAAGATTGCCTGATAATCTGGATGCGCGGTGGTCAAACCGTCATACTTAAGATTGTCCTCAGCCAGTACTTTGTCGGCATAGCGAACAAATTTTTCAGACAGGTACTTATAAAAAATGAAGCCGAGGCAGTAATCACGGAACTCATCGGCATTCATCTTGCCACGCAGGGTGTCAGCAATGTCCCACAGTTTGCTTTGTAGTTCGCGCAGATTTTTTTCGTCTTGATGGTGCGACATTCGGTATCATCTTTCATTGGCTTTCGTAACCCGTATATTACCATTGATGATCAGAAAACCGCATCGACGCTACTCTGGCAAACTATCTGGATAGATTCAGCGCTTACGAAAGCACTTTTTCGGGTCGTGACTCAAATTTATTGATAGTGGTGAATTGTCAGATACCAGCCGATAATTTTATCGTGCATTTCTTCTGATTTTGAAAAGCAAATGGTTTTACGTGCCAGACGCTTGATGTGAGTACGCAGGTTTAGGTTATGTCTTTAAATTCGTTGAGATAAGCGTAAAACAGCCAGCGCGGATTGCCTTTGTGCCGCGCATAAGACCATTGCTCGTCTGCCTCACAGCAGATAACTACTTCAGCAGCCGGGTCTGTGTTGCCGGCGACCTGCTCTGGCACTGTTAACAAAGTAAATTTCAAGGTAGTATCTTATTTTTTATCAACTTTTGAAAAATGAAAGAGAGACATTATCCGATTGATGAGGCGGATTTTATAAAAGATATTGAGCCCCTCATTATCAGGCATAACAAACGTCCGGGAAGGCCAGAAAAAATCAGCCATTATCAGTTTTTTTGCGCTGTTCTATACCGGTTGAGAACAGGTACACCCTGGCGTGACCTGCCTTCTCTTTACGGCAACTGGCATACTATTTACACCCGTTTTAAGCGCTGGAGTGAAAACGGCCTGTTCTGGCATCTGCTTCAGTCAACCGGACGAGGGCGGAAAGGGCTAATAAGAATAACTTAAATAAAAATTAACTTTAAATTCAATAAATTAAATAAGTTATATATATGAATCATAAAGAGAATTTGGCCTCACCGACACCGATGATGCAGCAGTATCTGCAGATTAAAGCGCAACACCCCGATATTTTACTGTTCTATCGTATGGGTGATTTTTATGAATTGTTTTATGAGGATGCCACGCGGGCATCGGCGTTACTCGATATTTCACTGACAAAACGCGGTCACTCTGCCGGTAAACCGATACCGATGGCGGGGATACCCTGGCATGCTATAGACAACTATCTGGTAAAGCTGATACAGCTTGGCGAATCCGCGGCAATTTGTGAGCAAACAGGCGATCCGGCAACCAGTAAGGGCCTGGTTGAACGTAAGGTCGTGCGCATTGTAACGCCAGGTACGGTCAGTGACGAAGCCCTGTTACCGGAAAGACAGGATAATCTTCTCGCCGCAATATGGCATGATGTTGATGGATTTGGCTATGCCACCCTCGATATTACCTCTGGCCGTTTTATCATCACAGAGCCTGTGGACATTGCGGCTATGGCAGCAGAGTTGCAGCGCACTCATCCCGCTGAGCTGCTTTATCCCGAAAATTTTGAACATATTTCACTGATTGAAAAGCACTATAACCTGCGCCGGCGTCCATGCTGGGAATTCGGGTTTGCGGTTGCCAGGCAGCAGCTCACATTGCAATTTGGAACCTGTGATTTAACAGGTTTTGGCGTTGAGCATGCGCAACGGGCAGTTCAGGCTGCGGGTTGCCTGTTGCAGTACGTTAAAAACACGCAGCGAACGTCACTGCCTCATATTTTGCGACTTACCCTGGAATCCTCTCAGGATAGCATCGTCATGGATGCGACAACCCGTCTCAATCTGGCACAAGTTTCGCACATCGAAGAAAAATGGTAGAAAGATGAAAAGGGAAAAATGCGCATGGTTATCAGATGTTACCTCATCAATGTACGAAAGAACTGTATAAAGCATTTTTGCAGGCAAGCAGTGTGAGGTATTCCGGTCTCGCGTTGT
>CANJWD010000094.1 GCA_947478475.1 Enterobacterales bacterium | reverse complement strand
GCAATCTGGTATCGTTGCCCTTCAGTTAGCTGCTGGTAGTTCATGGTTACTCGCTCATCTTTGATCGGAGGAGCAGGATAGCTTATCAGCAGCTAACCTTCACCTCACCATTATGACCGAGCGTTGCACTTATTATCTGAATTCGCGATCTGCATTAAATGCAAATGTATCAAAATTATGAATAGAAAAAATATAGTGATTACTACTTTTGATAAAACGATCCAAAAGCACGACTTGCTTAGCTATTTGTTCTTCTAAAAAATCCGCACCTTCAGAGACCGAAAAATTTTTTTTCACCAGTTTGCTAATATAATGCGTTCGCTTATTGCTATAATCGTTCTCGATAACTTCATTTTTGGCTAAGCATTTATTTTTATGGATGCCAAGTTGGGTCATGATAAGCTTAGACGCTGCTTTAATCGATGTTATATCTGGCAGAGCTTCTACTGGTATTACTGGTATTCCGCCTTTCAGATCACGGTAATAAATAAGATCGTCAGACCGTGACTGAAGATGCACGCCTTGTACTACCAAAGTATTTGCTGTTATTTTAATAATCGCTTCTTGTACACTATGACTCACTGTATCAGTGTACGTATTTAATTCTTCTTCTGTAAGCGCTGGCCAGAAATGAGTACCACTTTCTGTACTTTGCTCTTGCTCAATAATACCTTTTAGCGTGTCGATAAGTAGCGTTTTAGCTCTGTTTCCATTCATCATTTTTCCCCAGGCGCTGAAAAATATAAACCCGACTCTGTACAGGATATGCTTAACAACGTTGTACGGCATAAGTGCCTGCGAACTGGCCCATGGTAAAGATAACCAGGATCAAAGACTTTCCCAAAATGCATTAAGGTGAAAATGTTCCGGGTTGTGGTGTCTAAACACCGCCCGGATTTTGTCGTGACTAACGACTTTTCTCAGAATTTTGCCTGACCAGCCATGCTCCGATGAGTCGCCCGTAGAGCCCGGTTACAAGGCCAAACAGGATCAGTGCGATTGCCAATATCTTGGCCACTGGCAGCGATTCATGAAAAATCAGCACCGAGCCCAGCATGCCGAAAATCGGCACTAGCAGGGACAGTGGCGCCACCGTCGAGACGGGATAGCGCGTGAGCAGGGAATTCCAGATCCAGTAGCCAAACAAGGTCGTCGGATAGGCCTGGAACAGAATCGACAGCAGTGCCGGTATCCCGAGCTGCGCCGGCAGCGCAATAAAGCCGGCACTACCATTGATCAGATACCCCAGCGCAAACAACGGCAGCGGTGCGAACAGCAGCGACCAGACCAAAAACGCCAGTACATCCCTGGTGCCGGATTGCTTGATGATCACGTTAGCGACGCTCCAGGACAAAGCGCCTAGCAGCACCAGCCCGGTACCGAGGGCGTTCACGCTGCCGTCGGTGATTGAAATGATGCAGCCAAGTCCAGGGAGCGCCAGCAGGATACCGGCAACCTGGTAGCCTGAAATACGCTCGTGAAAGACACGGGCGCCCAGCACAATAGTGCAGAAAGCGCTAAATTGCAGCAGCAGCGAGGCGACACCGGCCGACACGCCGGCCTGGATGCCGAGGTTGACCACGCCCCACAGGCCGACGCCAAACAGCAGCCCGTAGGCGATCAGCGCGCTCCAGGATACCTTAGGTCGGGGGATAAAAAACACTGCCGGCACGGCACACAGGGCGAACCGGATGCCCGCCAGAATAAAGGGGTCGACCGATTGCAGACCAATCTTGATGACCGAAAAATTCAGGCCCCAGATTGCCGTGACCAGCAGTGCAAGTAGCAGATGAGTTGGGTTCACGAAAAGTGCTCCTTTAGAAAACAGCGGTTCAGGGGTGTGTGCCCTTTGTTAAGGGATAGGACTTACGCAATTTTTGGATAAAAAGGAGTAGATTATGGCAGATGAAAGCAAACTGTTTAAACTACTCCCAGTATCTGATGGTAAGTCAGATACATTACACTCTGATTAATGAAGATAATGCTGTTTATTGAATCGTTGCGCCAGTGTTACTAGTTGTCCGCTTAAAGTTGTCCGCTTAAAGCGAATCGTTTAGTGGATGATTCATGTGGGGGTGAACCTGGCCATTTATGGCGCTTTCATAGCGATAGCGACAGCGACGTGAACCGAATGAATAAAATGATTACTGGCATCATGTCGCAAAAATTTGCTGTCAGTTTTCAGTTGTGCTATCCGGTAACGTGCTGATATTTTGTCAAAGATGATTTTTGCCTCAACGCTAACATCACAGAGTTGTTTTAATTCCTCTCCTGTCAGCGTCTTTTTTTTCTTTCCTGTTGTATCCGCCATAAAGGCTTGTTTGATAGCAGCATCACCATGGCGCAGCAGGAAAATCTCCTCAGAACACTGTTTTTCCATTTTTCTGAGCGTCTCATCTGGCAGACGTAAACCAAGCGTACTCATATTTTCTTGCAGCTCTTTATTTAGCCGTCCCTGCACAGTTTCGATACTACCTTCGAAAAAATCGACAGAATACTTTTGCTGTAATGCTACTTTTATTTCAGCAAGATCACTGGCCAACAGTGAACTTCCCTTACTAAATGGATTAATCCATCGTTGAGTTAATCGGTTAATCAATCTGTCAGCCTCAAGCTCCACTTCACGGTGGAGCTCCGCTGCACTGTTGCTTCCACTGTCCCTGTGCTTATCAAGAACTTTTTGTATTAATGAGTCCAGCTTACTTTCAGCAAGCATCATCTGGTAATGGTTCATTAACGCGGCATCATTTTCGATGGTTTTCTCCACTCCCTCAACAGCCATGTTATGCTCGGTACGACTGGCGGTGATTTGCCGCGCACTTTCCGAAGCGCCCTGCCCCAAAAAAATATTTTCCTTACTTTTATACACCGCCTTATAAACAGAACCACCCGCACCGACAGCAATACCGACACCCGACAGAGCCATACCGACCGGAGCTGCCACCCCACTGAGCGTGGCAATACCGCTTGCAATCCCCACTACACCCACTCCTGCGCTGATAGCATCCCCTGTTATCGCTCGATTATTGTAATAACGTTTTTTCGCCAGTAACTGTTGTGCCACATCGATAGCGGCGGGTTTTATCTCTGCTGCGGCTGGTTTTATCTCTGCTAAAGAGCTTTCTGTCTGCACACTGCGCTGGCTGAACACATCAAGGGCCGTTTTATCTTGTGCTATCTGCTGGTTGCGCTGACGGGTTGCCGCAATATGTACGCCATCACGGACAACCAGAGCCGCTGATAGCGGCATTGCCACACTTTTAGTCACTACACTCAGAGTGTTCCTGGCAACCAATAAAGCACCGGTTTGTAGCGGCGCAACAAATGAAGTAATTTTCGATGCAGACGTCATGAGGTTTTTAGATAATCCTAAGACGCTGCCAAGCGCATTGAACAGGCTGGCTAAACGTTCCTTGTTGGCAACAAAAGATTTTTTCTGATCATCCTGATAGTGTGCTATTTCACTCAGCAACTCAGGAGAAGAGTGCGTAATCTCGTACAGCTGTTCAGGAGAAATCTTCCCGGATTTCAAAGCAGTTAATAATGATGCAACGTACAGTTCTGATTTTTTCATATCGCTGTCACTGTAGCCATCTTTTTTCAGCTTTGCTGTGATATGCCCTTGGATCCGCTCTTCCTGTTTACTGAGCTCATCGCTCACTTTTGGATAAATGACACTGAACTGCCGGTAGAAATCAGTAACAGCAATTTTTGTAGTCATACCCGGCAAAACACGTAGCAGTGGCACGATAGCCTCCCGAAATGCCGTGAGCACTCGTTGCAGTAATAATACTGCCCTATCACTATAACGAACAGTGCTCTGAGCGTCACTTTTACGCAGGGCGGATATCTGCCCGCCAATAACAGCAGTGCTTTTTTGTAATTTTTTTACCTCCACATTCTTTGCATTTTTTGCTGTTATTTCATCACGCAACGGCGGTGGTGAATTTCTACTGGTAGTGATCATTATTAACATCTCCATTAATCTAATAACTATTGCAATTATTTAATTATAATTCGAAATATATTATTAATTAATTAATTAATAATATATTTATTAACAATATTATATTTTTTGTTGGCGAATTCAGATAATAAGTGCAACGCTCGGTCATAATGGTGAGGTGAAGGTTAGCTGCTGATAAGCTATCCTGCTCCTCCGATCAAAGATGAGCGAGTAACCATGAACTACCAGCAGCTAACTGAAGGGCAACGATACCAGAT
>CANJWD010000093.1 GCA_947478475.1 Enterobacterales bacterium | reverse complement strand
GATGTTGATTTACATGCCAAACTCGCCGAATGGGAGATATTTTATAATTGCCATCGTCCTCATTGTGCACATGCTGGAAAAACACCCTATGAAATGTTAAAAATTAAGCTCGCGCTTTAAAAAACTCTGTCTTCCGAGGTCCTGAACTACACAACGCCTGGCAGCCTGCTGGAAGCTGAGCCCTTCTTTTTTACGGATCTGCAGCACTTTTCTACGAAAATCAGGGGAGTATGTCATTAGATGATTATAATCAAATTTAATTTATTCTGCTACAGTAAGCCATACTTCTGCCAATTCCTGTATCCGGGTACACCATTAATGTTGTGTACCCTATGGTGTACTGGTAAAGCAAAAATAAGCCATAAAGACAAAAAATGCACGATAATAAAGACACCACCAAACCCCACGAGAACCGCAGTATCAGCGGCGTAGCGCCAAAACACCCCCCCCACCGTTTCAGCGTAGCGCCCATGCTTGATCGGACCGACCTGCACTGCCGTTACTTTCACCGTTTACTGACGAAACAGACGCTGCTGTATACTGAAATGGTCACGACCAGTGCTATTATTCATGGTAAGGCGGACTATCTGGCTTACCATGAACAGGAACATCCGCTGGCATTGCAGCTCGGCGGCTGCTGTCCGCGCTCTCTGGCGCAGTGCGCAGCGCTGGCACAGCAGCGGGGCTATGATGAGATTAACCTGAACGTCGGCTGCCCCTCGGACCGGGTACAAAATGGCCGCTTTGGCGCCTGCCTGATGGCCGATGCGGCCCTGGTTGCGGACGGCATTAAGGCGATGCGCGATCGGGTTTCCATTCCGGTTACGGTAAAAACCCGTCTCGGGATCGATGACCAGGACAGCTACCCGTTTTTATGTGAATTTGTACAAACCGTGGCGCAGCGCGGCGGCTGCAACCGGTTTATCATCCATGCCCGTAAAGCCTGGCTTTCGGGACTGAGTCCAAAAGAGAACCGGGAAGTTCCGCCGCTGGATTATGAGCGCGTCTGGCAGTTAAAAAAGGATTTCCCGGAATTAACCGTGGTTATTAATGGCGGCATCAACACAATGGCAGATGCCAGGCTGCATCTTGAGCAGGTTGATGGCGTGATGATGGGCCGTGCGGCGTGGCAAAATCCGGCTGTTCTGGCACAGGTTGATCGGGAACTGTTTGACGCCCAGGCTGAAGTGGCAGATCGGATAACTGTCATGGAATCTTTTTGTCGCTATATTGACACTGCGCTGGCAGCCGGCGCCTCTCTTGGGCAAATTATGCGCCCGGTTTTAGGTCTTTTTAGTGGCCTTCCCGGCGCGCGACAGTGGCGCCGTTATCTGAGCGAGCAAGCCCATAAACCTGGTGCCGGGGTGGCGGTGGTTGAACAGGCGCTGTTACGAGTCATCCAGGCTGCAGAAGAGAAAGAAGAGAAAAATTAAGAGAAGGTATGCGGCGTAAACCGGAACGGATATTAAACGCCAGGCAAGAAGAACTATGTGTTATTCACGCTCTGTTGACATCCATAAAAAAGTTATCGGGACGTGTATCGAAACATTTTATTTTAACGCTTTGGAGTCATGACCAAAACAGGATGCGGCTTTTTTGGGCCACGGTGCAATAAAAACAAGTTATTGTGCCGTGGCCAAAAAAATTATTTGGCGACAATTTCGATACTGAGAGTAACAAGAACTTCGCTATGCAGCTCGATATTTACTCCGTGCGTGCCTAGCGTACGCAACACACCCTGCGGCAGACGAACTTCGCTTTTGCTGATTGCAACACCTGACGCCGAAACTGCCTCAGCGATGTCACGGGCACCAACAGAACCGAACAGCTTACCCTCACTCCCTGCTTTAGAGGGTATGGTAACCGTGCCCAGTGCGTTGATGCTCTCAGCACGGGCAATGGCTTGTGTCAGCACTCCTGCCAGTTCCGCTTCCAGTTCGGCACGGCGTGTCTGGAAAAACTCCACATTTTTTTTGGTTGCCGCCACGGCTTTACCCGTTGGCACCAGAAAATTACGCGCATAACCCGCTTTGACATTAACCTGATCACCAATGCTTCCCAGGTTTTTTACTCTATTAAGCAAAATAATTTGCATTACTTATCCTCTGTATAACGCATTAATGGACAAGTGGCCGATTACTGATGACTGTCAGTATACGGCAACAAAGAGAGGTAACGTGCCCGCTTGACTGCTCTGGCCAGCTGACGCTGGTATTTTGCACGAGTACCCGTGATACGGCTCGGAACAATTTTGCCACTTTCGGTAATATAATTCTTCAGCATAAGTGTGTCTTTATAGTCAATTTCTTGAATGCCTTCTGCGGTAAAACGGCAAAACTTACGACGACGGAAATAACGTGCCATTTGGCTAGTCTCCAGAATCTATCAATTCAATCTGTTCGGCATGCAGCACCAGTTTGCTTAGCCCATTGCGCCCTTGATGGCAGCTAATAAAACCGCGCACAGTTATCTGACTACCGACTATTATAGTCTGAGTAAAAATGTGTGACTGTCGTCCGCTGATAACCACAGGCATACGGCACCATGTTTTTCGGCTGAATCCGGATTCTTGCTGCTGCGAGCGGTGCTCAAGCACGAACTGGCAGTGCGCGATACCGGAAGGACTGACTTTTTTAATCGGCGTCCGGCAGACTGTGCCTGCAATGGAGAGCCGATTGGTTGTCAGCACAGTAATTACTCTTCAGTATCCACACTCTCATCACCTGGCTCACTGGAAAAATCTTCACGACGTTCACGTCGCTCATCTTTGATTTTTACCATGAGTGATGCTTCTGTTACCGGGCGTTTAACGCGCATAACCATGCTGCGGATAACAGAGTCGTTGAATCGAAACTGGTTTTCCAGCTCATCAAGCGCTTCTTGTGGTGCTTCAATATTCAGCAGAACATAATGTGCTTTGTGCAGTTTGTTGATAGGGTAAGCTAGCTGACGGCGCCCCCAGTCTTCCAGACGATGCACCTGACCTCCCGCGTTGGTGACAGTGGAACTGTAACGCTCGATCATGCCGGGCACTTGTTCGCTCTGGTCAGGATGGACCATAAAAACGATTTCGTAATGACGCATGCAATGGCTCCTTACGGATTATTAGCCTCCTGTCCGGGTCAGCCACCACCCATGGAAGCAAGGAACTAATCTTGTTGTGTGGCTGAAAAATGACGCGCCACTATACTTATCTTTTAGCGATAATTCAAGGCACACAGCCAGTAAAGAAAACGGACGTTCATGCAGTGGGCTTGGGATAGCTCTTATCTTTGGCGCGATTTTTTGGCACGATTTTTTGGCACGAGTTTGCAGATATTGCGCGGCAATATTAATTTCATGAATGGCAGCCGTCAGCTCAGTGCTATCCGATAACTTTGATACCGCCGGCTGCTGCCACCAAAACAACATCGGCAGCACGCCGGGCAAACAGGCCCACGGTCACTACGCCCGCTATTCCGTTGATTTTATCCTCCAGGGCCACGGCATCACTAATGCGCAGATTATGGACGTCCAAAATTAAATTACCGTTATCGGTAATCACATGCTGCCGATGAACAGGCTTACCCCCCAGTTGTATCAGCTGGCGGCTAACATAAGTGCGAGCCATGGGAATCACTTCAACGGGTAACGGAAATTTGCCCAGCACATCAACTTGTTTCGATGCATCGACAATACAGATGAACTTGCGCGCGATGGCGGCGAGAATTTTCTCGCGCGTTAATGCCGCACCGCCACCCTTAATCATCTGTTTTTGTGGGTTAATTTCATCTGCACCATCCACATAGATATCCAGCCCGTCCACCTGATTGCAATCAAACAGCGGGATAGCGAACTTTTTTAGCTGCGCGCTGCTGGCCTCAGAGCTGGAAACGGCCCCCTTAATTTTATCTCTAATGGAGCCCAGTGCCTCAATAAAATGTGCAACGGTTGATCCCGTTCCGGTACCGACGATAGTGCCGGCAGCGACATAATCCAGTGCTGCCCACGCCACCGCTTTTTTTAATTCATCCTGCTGCATAGTCAGTTCACTTTATCCTTAAGGTGCCAGTGTTGCTGACGTTACGCTGGCTCATCTGCTTTTTGAACAATAGAGAGAAATTATATTACAGTTTATAGTAAATACCGCCGATAACAATTTCGTATATCTGCCGAAAATGTCAATTCATCACAAGTTTCGCACATCGAAGAAAAATGGTAGAAAGATGAAAAGGGAAAAGTGCGCAGGGTTATCAGATGTCACCTCATCAATGTACGAAAGAACTGTATAAAGCATTTTTGCAGGCAAGCAGTGTGAGGTATTCCGGTCTCGCGTTG
>CANJWD010000092.1 GCA_947478475.1 Enterobacterales bacterium | reverse complement strand
ACATCGTGAAGCGAGATAAAAGCAGTACAATAAGTCTTCGGGCGCGTCGTAAAAGTGCAGGATGGAATAATGGTTACATGGAAGAGCTATTATTTAATAGCATGGAAATAAACAGTTTTATTACCACTTGTTTTAATGCGTAAGCCCTGTCAATTCTTGCCAGTGTATCAATCAGCGTGTTCCGTTTGACTCCAAAATTCTGGCACACCGCCGGGCGGTCGTCGGATTCGGACGAAACACGCATGTAACCAACTAATATATAAGAAAAACATGTTTTTTTATGTTTCCGTACAATAATAGATTGCGACAGAGTTTTCCGTATATTTTTGCCAGTCAAATCGGGAGCCTGTGCAACACGCATTGGATCCCGTCGGATAACATGTGTTTTACGACACGCTGATATTGCCTTTATAAGTTCATAGGTGTACAAACACATAAAATACATTAACGGAAATGCGCCATGCAAACCACCCGCTGGAATGTCGCGGTATCTGCTACCACTGATCAGGCTTTACGGATGTTCCTTGCCAGCCAGGGGCGTGGCAAAAAGGGTGACTTGTCGCGCTTCATCGAAGACGCGGTACAGGCGCATATTTTGGAATTGACTGCTGAACAGGTCAAAACGGCTAATACTAATATCAGCGAAGTCGAATTAACCTCAATGGTTGATGAAACGCTGGATTGGGCACGTCAGCGCTGATGCTCCTCATTCTGTGCGTACGAAACCGATGATCCTAATGATGCCTTTTTACTGGCGATGGCCTTAGCAGGCGCTGCTGATTATTTAGTTACCGGTGATCGGCGGGCGGGATTATTGCAACGCGCTCACATCGGACGAACAAGAATTGTCACCCCGGCCATTTTTTGTGGAGAGGCACTGTAATGTACGCTGTACCACAGCATAAACAATCGGACTCTGTGTATTTCATTTGGTGGAGAGCCCTGTGTTAACCACGTCAACAACACCTGACAGCCCTGTCGGTAGAAAATTAGATCGTCTCGACGGCCTGGTGGAACGCGTCACTTTTCACAGCGCAGAGAACGGATTTTGTGTATTGCGTCTGAAAGTCAAAGGCGAACGGGAACTCATTACCCTTATTGGTCATGCGCCTGTAGTGACTCCAGGGGAGTATGCCTCTGCAACAGGCGCGTGGATTAATGACCGGGAACATGGCAGGCAGTTTAAAGCGGTCTTTGTCAAAATATCGCCCCCTAATACCCTGACCGGTATCGAGCGTTACCTGGGTTCTGGCATGGTAAAAGGGATTGGCCCGGTCTATGCCGGGCGCCTGGTTAAGGCTTTTGGTGCCAGCGTGTTCGACGTCATCGAGCACGATCCGGCACGACTGCGGGAAGTAGAGGGCATCGGGGCATTGCGGGTAAAAAAAATTACCACCGACTGGGCCGACAAAAAAGTCATCCGCGAGATCATGATTTTCCTGCATGGCAACGGCGTTTCTACCTCACGTGCGGTCCGTATTTTTAAGACCTATAGCAAAGAGGCCATTACCCTGGTAACAGAAAATCCCTACCGCCTCGCGTGCGACATTCGCGGTATAGGCTTTCTTTCGGCCGATACCATTGCACAGAAAATGGGTATTGCCCACGATTCGCCGCTGAGAGCAAGAGCAGGGATCTCCTATGCATTATCCGAATCCTCTGCTCAGGGACACTGCGGATTACCGCAGACAGAGCTTGTGGCGCTGGCGGTAAAGCTTTTAGACATTCCCGCGCCACTCATTGAAGTGGCAATAGACCTCGAGGTCGCCACTGGCACTGTTATCGCGGATACCATCGATGGCACTCCCTCTGTTTTTTTGGCGCCGTTGTACAATGCTGAACTTTCAATAGCGGCCCAGATCAAACGCCTGGGTAGCGGGCTGCCGCCCTGGAGGGCCTTTAACACTAAAAAAGTGATACCGTGGGTTGAAGAAACACTGGCAATCCAGTTAGCAGAAAGTCAGAAACAGGCCATTAAGCTGGCGCTCTCCTCCAAACTGCTGATCATTACCGGAGGGCCGGGCGTCGGAAAAACAACATTAGTAAACTCAATACTGACCATTCTGCGGGCAAAGCAGGTGAGAGCGCTGCTGTGCGCACCCACCGGCAGAGCGGCGAAACGTCTCTCAGAATCGACCGGGGCAGAAGCAAAAACCATCCATCGTCTGCTGGAAATTAATCCGCTCAACGGGAAATTTAAACACAATGAAACTATGCCGCTGGCCTGTGACGTTCTTGTTGTTGATGAGTGTTCCATGATTGACGTACCGCTGGCCAGTCAGCTGCTAAAAGCGGTGCCCTCCAGGAGCGCGATGATATGGGTCGGCGATATCGATCAGTTGCCTTCCGTTGGTCCGGGGCAGGTGCTGGCTGATCTCATTGCATCAAAAGCGATACCGGTCATTCGCCTGACCGAGGTATTTCGTCAGGCGGCAACCTCGCGGATCGTGCGCAGTGCGCATCAAATCAACCAGGGAATTTTGCCATCACTGCCCGGTAAGGGAGAAGACTCCGATTTTTATTTTTTACCGGCTGACGAGCCTGAAGAGATTGCCCAGACCATCGTTGATTTGGTCAAAACACGTCTGCCAAAGAAATTTGAGCTTAATCCGCTGCATGATATCCAGGTTATCTGTCCCATGAATCGCAGCCTGACCGGGGCGCGCAACATTAACCGGATGCTCCAGGAGGCATTAAACCCGCCTGGCGAGCAGAGCATTGAGAAATTTGGTTCCCATTTCAGTGTGGCCGATAAGGTGATGCAGATCGAAAATAACTATGATAAAGAAGTCTATAATGGCGACATCGGCTTTGTGACCCATATCGATACCGAGGCACAGGAACTTACCGCCGAGTTTGATGAGCGGCCCATCACCTACGCCTTTGGTGAACTGGATGAACTGGTTCTGTCTTACGCGACAACAACTCATAAATCACAAGGCTCAGAATATCCGGTCGTTATTATTCCCATCGCGACACAGCACTTTATGATGCTCAGGCGGAACCTGATTTACACCGGCATCACGCGCGGCAAGCAACTGGTGATACTGGTTGGGCAAAAACGAGCCCTGGCGATGGCAGTTTATGGCAAACACGTTGAACGGCGCTGGTCTAAGCTCGCAGAACGGCTGCGCGCTATACATTGCGATGCAAAAGCATACCACTGAAGGGCAGAGAATTTTGCACTGATGCGAATATGCGAATATGCGAATATTTTTTCTGCCGATATGGGCAGATGGATAGAATTCAGAAGGCAGGTGAAAATGAGCAAAAATGCAAATGACTTTGATAAAGATCAACAAATAATCTGGGACCTGGATGCAACAGACAAAATGCTCGATTGCATTCTTGCTGCCGTCAAAGAAAACCATCCAAAACTACACAAGAGCATCCATCAAAACTGTCTTGCTATGACCCATAGCTTACGTATCGAGATGGGTAATATTGGTGAGGACGACATTGAGGACTATGCCCATTATGTTGCTGACCGGATGGAAAGTTATTTCCCCACTGAAACCTACGAACACCGACGTATCAAGAAAATACGATAGTATTGAAATACTATATGGTACAGCGCGCAGAAACACCCCGTACGGCAGAGTTTCTTGCCATAATATTTCCTGCGATATTAGTGCAGCTGGCGCCCGCTTATCGTTATCGAAAGGATATTATGACCCTTCGAATTCAGAGGTATCGCTTCGCACAACAAAAACAGGCCATCCTGAAAAATTAATGTCCTGGATGCAACAAGAAATACAGCAGGGAAGGTAATGAAGAAGCCAATAATGAAGAAGCCAATAAAGAAGGTAATGAATCCAACAACGGCCTCATCAGAAACACTTCAGAAAATTAATCACCACAATGACTGGCCACAGCCGGTGCCCGTTGTTGAAAAATCAACATCAGCCCCCTATCCCACGGATGCGCTGCCCGCTGTCGTACAAAAGGCGGTTTCCTCTTATCACCATTACGGCCAGCAACCGCTGCCGCTCATTGCCAGTAGTGCGCTGGCGAAATTTCACTTGCCTGCCAGGCAAACGCTAACGTGGCCCGTGATCACTGTATGGTCAGTCCGGTCTCTCTGTATTTGCGTAGTTCAGGACCTTGGAAGACAGAGTCTTTTAAAGCGCGAGCTTAATTTTTAACATTTTATAGGGTGTTTTTCCAGCATGTGCACAATGAGAACGATGGCAATTATAAAATATCTCCCATTCGGCGATTTTGGCATGTAAATCAACATCATCTTGATAGTCAATCAGCTGGTAAAATTCCTGTTTATCCGTCCGGTGGGAACGTTCTAGCTTGCCGTTTAATCGCGGTGAGGCAGGTTTAATATAAACATGCTCCATGCCAGGATCGTGCACATGCCAGTT
>CANJWD010000091.1 GCA_947478475.1 Enterobacterales bacterium | reverse complement strand
CATCGCAGCGTGGTTTGAGCAGCATAAGCGTCGCTTGTCTCAAAAAATAACGTTTTACCAACAAAACTGGGCTGTCATCAAAAACGCCATTACTGACTACATCAGATCATTACTGGCTCATCCCGGTTAGCCCGCTGCGAAACTCGTGTCCAGGTTCTTTTTTTTCCTGGCGGATTTTTCGGCACCGTAAATTAGCTCCATCAGCGTGATGGTACTGATACACATCATCCCATGATGACGATTGAAGGCCTCACGGACTTCATACGGTTTGTTTTTAATGGTGAAAATACAGATATTGGTATCGAGCATAAATTTAAGCATCAGAAAACATCACGTGCCTGGCAGGCGGGCTGTTCACGTTCAGACATAAAATCGGCATCAGCGCATTCGCCATCAAACCAGCTGTTCCATGTTTCTCCGGCTGGCGTAATAATACGGCTGCGGCCTAGCGCAATAACATCAACACGTTTGACGTCATCCGGCAGGGCCACTGCTTTCGGTAAGCGTACTGCCTGACTGCGATTACTTTTAAATACGCTAGCCTGTTCCATTGCGATGGGTCCTTAAAATATGCTGAGAGCAGAGCTCTGAATATAACGCATTGTTTGGATATGTCAATGGGATATACAAAGGCGGTGTACCTCTCTCTGGCGCCGCCTCAACCGGTTGTCAACTGGAACAGACTCTCCCTTCTGTCGGCCATGGAATGCACTTGCGCTTTTGCAACATCTTAATAATAATAGCCCCGTTAACACGGTGCGCTATTGTGTTAGCAGAAGTGCAGCGATGCACATTTTTTATATCAAGGAGAAGTTTAAAGATGATGAAGAAAACCCTTTTGGCTGTTATGACTGCTGCTGCCCTGGCTTCCGGTGTTGCTCAGGCTATTGATTACCCTGCTGGAACCATTAATTTTAGTGGCAGCATAGTGCCTACTACCTGTGCGTTTACTATCAATGGTGTAGCAGGAACTGTTGATGTAGACCTCGGTAAGATTGCGATCAGCGACTTTAACGGAATAAACAGCAAATCTCCCTCTACACCGCTCACCATAGCAGCAACTGGCTGTCCGACTTCTGCTACCGCCGTTACTTTAACACTGGGTCAAAGTAATGATGCTGATAATATCAATTCCGACTATTTTGCCAATACAGGCACCAATCCCGCAACTGGTGTTGCAATAGAGGTATTAACTGCTGCTGATGCTGCTGTCGTACCGGGTACTTCAACTGATCCCGTGACCGTGAATAATGGTGCCTTCTCCATCCCGCTGACGGCTCAGATAGTTCAGACTACTATTACTGCGCCAATGGAAGGTGCAGTTTCTGCAACTGTAGCAGTGTCTGTAGTTTACTAAGACTTTTCCCATATTGCCAAAACAGCCCCGCCGGGGCTGTTTTTCCCCCGTGCACAAGGCGGCACTGCCCGCAGCAACTCACCAAAGTTAGCCCTTTGTTTTAGAAAAGTTAACCCTTTATTTTATAAAAATTAACCATTTGTTTTAGAAAAACAGGTTGCGCTGTGGCGATACATTCCTAATACTTTTGCTAATATTATTTTATATGAATGTTAAACTATGATAGTTGTACGTAACGGAGAGCCCGACATTATGAAAAACCCCCTTAATCAGCTTGCTGCTGCCCTGTTTCTCTCTGCATCCGTTCAGGCGGCAACCGCGTACCCGGCAGGCCAGATTGTCTTTAGCGGGCGGATAATCCCATCCACCTGTACCGTATCGGTGGACAGGGGAGTAGCGGTGAGCGGCGAGGCAGGTCGCGCCGCTGGCAACAGCGTGAATATTGGCTCACCACTGGTCAGTGAGTTGCGGCTGCGCGGCGAATCTCCCGCCGCTCCTTTTACGCTGGTGCTGACGGGCTGCCCATCCAGTTCAGGCCAAGAGATGAAATTAACCCTGGAGGGCGACTCACACGGTTCCAATGATAAGCTCTTTAAGCACAGCGGCAGTGCGAAGGGCGTGGCGCTGCGGCTCGAAAGCGAGGATAACAGTGTGATAGCGCCGAATCAGACGTACCAAAAATCTCATCACGCAGATGCCAGAGGCATTTTTTCCATCCCGATGAAAGCTTACATAGTGCCGGTGGGCGTTGAGCCTCTGACCGCAGGTAGCATTACTGCCACGGCGTCCGTGCGCCTGAGTTACGATTAGTCATCCCTGGCGCGTGCCGCCAGGCCACTACACAAGGAGCAATACTTATGACTGCGACAGGTCCGGGTGTACAGGAACTTGCCCACTATGGTATCCGCAGCCCCAGCGAGATTATTTATAATCCTGGTTATGAGCGTCTGTTTCAGGAAGAGACCGCAGCAGGGCTGCAGGGTTATGAGCGTTGCGCGGTGACCGCTACCGGCGCTGTGGCAGTTGATACCGGTATTTTTACCGGCCGTTCGCCACAGGATAAATATATCGTCCGGGATGAGATGACCAGAGAGACTTTCTGGTGGGCTGACGAGGGCGGTGCTAAAAATGATAATCACCCGCTCCACCCTGAAACCTGGGCGCAGCTAAAAAAGCTGGTTGGCGCCCAGCTCTCCGGCAAACGCCTTTTTGTCGTTGATGCGTTTTGCGGCGCAAACAGTAATACGCAGCTGAAAGTGCGTTTCATCACCGAAGTTGCCTGGCAGGCCCATTTTGTTAAAAATATGTTTATCCGGCCGTCACCGCAGCAGCTGAATGAGTTCAACGCTGATTTTGTGGTACTGAATGGGGCTAAATGCACGAATCCGGACTGGCGGCAGCAGGGGCTACATTCGGAAAATTTTATCGCCTTTAATCTGAGCGAGCGGATGCAGCTGATTGGCGGTACCTGGTATGGCGGCGAGATGAAAAAGGGAATGTTCTCCATGATGAACTATTTTCTCCCGCGTCAGGGTATTGCTTCGATGCACTGCTCGGCAAATGTAGGAGAAAAGGGCGATGTGGCGATCTTTTTTGGCTTGTCTGGCACCGGAAAAACCACCGTCTCCACTGATCCCAAACGTCAGTTGATTGGCGATGACGAGCATGGCTGGGATGATGACGGGGTGTTTAATTTTGAAGGCGGTTGCTATGCCAAAACCATCCGGCTCTCTGAAGAGAATGAGCCTGATATCTATCGCGCCATTAAGCGTGATGCCCTGCTGGAAAATGTTCAGGTACGCAGTGATGGCTCGGTCGATTTCAGTGATGGCACCAAAACCGAAAATACACGTGTTTCTTACCCTATTTATCATATTAATAATATTAAGAAACCGCTTTCCAAAGCGGGCCATGCCACGAAAGTGGTCTTTCTCACCGCCGATGCATTTGGTGTTTTTCCGCCGGTTTCCTGCCTGACACCGGCGCAAACCCAGTACTATTTTTTGTCGGGGTTCACTGCCAAACTCGCCGGCACCGAACGCGGTATTACTGAGCCGGTGCCCACGTTTTCCGCCTGTTTTGGTGCTGCTTTTCTCTCCCTGCGCCCCACGCAATATGCCGCAGTGCTGCTGACGCGGATGCAGGCAGCCGGTGCCAGAGCCTATCTGGTCAATACTGGCTGGAATGGCAGCGGCAGACGTATCGCCATCAGGGATACCCGGGCGATTATTGATGCCATCCTGAGTGATGAAACCGACAGCGCAGAAGCGTTTACGTTGCCTGTTTTCAGTTTGCGGGTACCGGTTGCGTTATCCCACGTTAGCGCCGATATTCTCGACCCGAGAGCGACTTACCACAGCAGTGCGCAGTGGGAGGAGAAAGCCCGTTCCCTGGCAGAGCGCTTCAGGGTGAATTTTGCCCGTTATACCGATAACCCAGCCGGGAAGGCGCTGGTGAGCGCCGGGCCGGCAATCACCCCGTAAGCCGCCCGCGCTCACGTATTGTTGCGCGCCCGCTTGCTTTTCCGCGCCGGTCGCCCTCTCTTCCCCGCGAATAAAGGAATCCAGGCGCGGATACGTAAACCGCCGCGTTCGCTGGTACCCAGCTCCAGCTTTTTCCCCTTACCGCTATCTGAGTTGTGCGCATCAATAATACGCTGCACGATCGCCAGGCCTAATCCGCTACCGCTGGTATTGCGTGCGCTATCCCCACAGGCAAAGGGTTTCAGCATCGCTGTCCGCTGCAGCGGTGAAATACCGGGGCCGTCATCATCCACCTGAAACCAGCCACAGCCCGATTCGACACCACTGCTGACCTTAATCCAGCCATCGCCATAGCGGGCGGCATTAATCACCATATTGCTCAGCGCGCGCTTAATGGATAGCGGATTAACATTCACCATTAACGGTCCGCCAGAGAGCGATGTCTCAATAATCCGTTCGTAGCCGCTCTCCGCAGCAACCACTTCCGCGATAATGGCGTTAAGGTCACAGGCTTCCATCTGCATTTCCTCACCAGTACGCAGGTAATT
>CANJWD010000090.1 GCA_947478475.1 Enterobacterales bacterium | reverse complement strand
TGGCAGGGAACGATAAAGACGATTGCGCTGGGCAACGCGTTTCGTCTCAAGGGAAGCGACATTGCAGCTCTGGCCGAAACCATGGCAGGTTTCAGCGCTGCTGATAAGTCGGGCAGTTCCTATGCAGCACGGGTGGAAGAGATGATACAACGTTACTGGATTACTGTTCCTCAGTAGCAGGAACGCCTTATTACGAGCGCCTCATTTACAAACCCGGGATGAGGCGCCGTCTCAGCAGTGAGATGTCGGGCTCTGTCACAATGAGATCGATACGTTAAGCTGTATTCACTCCGCAACGCCGTATGACAGCTTTTTTCAGCCAGTAATCAATGCTGACATAACGGCCACCACCATAAATAAACAGAACCATTAGCATCACAAAGTAGGTCATGGCAAATTCCATACCATTATTGAGCATGACTGGATCGCCCAATTCTGTAATATGATTGTAACGTCCAGGGAAGTTGTCAGATAACCATTTCATAAACTCAGTTAAACGTGAAGTGGACTCCATAGTTTTTGTTGCTATTGCATCCCAGCCATGTTTCCAGTGAACCATCGCGCTGGCGATGCTCATCAAAAATATCAGCGGTATTGACATAATCCGGGTGAAAAGTCCGAGTGCAATACAGATGAGACCCACAACTTCTGCTCCAGTCGCTAAAAACGCCAATAACTGGGGAAATGGCAGGTTCAAACCACCCTCGGCGACGGGTCCCCCAAGCCAGGCAACAGTACCGGAGAAGCCAAGAACTTTGGATCGTGCACCAACAAAAATGACGGGGATTAAATAGATTCGAATAGCAAGCAAGACCAGGTAATCAAACCGTTTGCATTTATCAACGCAGATGTCGTACCAGCATATTGCTGACTTAATCATAATATTTCTCCTGAAGGCAGAACGGTTGAAGGAAGAACGGTTGAAGGCTGAATGATGATAAGCCCCTTCTCACTGAAGTGTCGGACCCACTTCATGAAATCAAATCCAGCCAGATGTTGCTGTATCTGTCGTTCTGTCCGGGCCAGATGTTGTGGTTGTTGCTGAATCAGCTGGATAATCGCGATATCTGCCTCTCGCAGCCTTTGAGAAATTACCCGATGCCCGGTGGTGCGAAAGAGAGCGTAAGCGATTTTTTCTCCCCCGCCTGTTAAAAACGTCACCGATGCCGGATGGACCAGAAATGGCACTTCAACCAGTATCAGTGTTGGATTCAGATGCAGGCAGTAATCCTGTTGCTGCGCTTCGAAAGCGACCTGCCATTCGCTCGTTTTGGGAACAGTCTGCGTGTCGATTTCAACACTAAATACCGCAAATTCGTACTCAACCAGCGCCCGCCAGTTTGCAGGCAGGGAGGGCGCTAACTGTGCAAACAGAGCGAATTCGGTGGCGATGTGGTGAAATTCCGGGGCGCTGGCACTGTGAGCGCTCATGAATTCGTCGACCCATTGCGCAATCTGCGAGTGGCCGGAGAGCTGGTAAAACAGAGGAAATGTGTTTTTCACCACAGAGGCGATGTTGTCCCGAATAAATTCTGCGTAGCAACTCACGGGCCACAGCGTGTCGGAATGCTGACGAATCTCTGCTGCCAGACGCTGAGTTTTCTCTCGCATCGCGCCCGGAGGATTAAGCATAGCACTCCCTCCGCAGCGCATGTGACGAAGTGCCTGCCAGAATTTCATCGTGAATCTGGCGCAGCTCTTCAGTCAATACCGATAGCGAGGGCACATTATGATCACGCTCTAAAAGCAAAGGCCGGCTGCCGTGTATCGAAACCGCGTAACACGCAAGGTCAATAACCTCTTGCGGTACAGGCTTGCCATGCGTGTCGAGCAAAAAGCCTTCACGTTTTTGCAGATGACCGGCGATATGGAAATAACGAATCGCCTCACCAGGCAAAGCGCGCACCATATCATACGGGCAATAGCCATGATTGCTGCCGTTGACGAAGATATTATTAATATCCACCAGCAGGTTGCAGCCACTTTTAGCAACAATTTCGGCAAGAAAATCGCCTTCAGGCATTTCGTTTCCATAGCTTTCATAGAAAGAGATGTTCTCCAGGGTGACCGGACGCTGCAACATATCCTGCACGCGCTGGATGCGACTGACTAAATAGGGAATATTCTCCTGGTAACGGGGCACGGGCAGTAACTCGTAGAGATAACCCTGATCGTCACGTGAAAAACTTAAATGCTCGCTGTAGATCTCGATATTAAGCTCATCAAGAAACGTGCCTATCTGACGCACAAACATTTCGTTAAGCGGCTGACAGTCGCCAATGGAGAGGCTAAGCCCATGGGCGACAATAGGATAACGGCCTGCTAAGGTATGCAGCTGTTCGCGCTTCGCGCCACCGATATTCATCCAGTTCTCTGGCGCAAGTTCGAGGAAATCAATATCCGGATGCGCCGGCAACTGGCAGAGCAGTTCAACATGTTCGCTGCGCAGACCGATGCCTTTGCTGGCAGAGCTTATTGTCCGCATACTCCACCCGTAATTTTACTTTGTGGTGAGGTGGTGCCTGGTGCGGCACCGTCAATTTTGCATGCTGACGTGCCACATTTCCCATCACGACTTCGAATCAGTTTGCCTTTCTGACAACCCGTTATCTCCTGTTTTTCAAACTGCTTTCCTGATCCGCACTTACCGGCGGCGCATTTTCCCCCATGCTGTTCAGTCGCCGCAGGCTTAACGGGATCTGCACTGGGTGCCCCGGCAAACGCCATACCTGAGTTCAGTGTGATAATCGATGTTATCGCAATTGAAAGGGTGATTTTATTGTGCATTGGCTCTCTCCTTAACGGTTTCTTTAACGGCACTGACGGGATAGCTGGCAAGATCACGGCCTGCGATCACCTGCCCGTGATAATGCTGCTGAACGATTTTGAGTGCTTCAGCTTTATTTTTCAGGCTTAAACCCATCCAGTGATTGAGCACCAGGAGTTTAGGGTTTACCGCTGCGGCGATCTTCCCGACGACAGAAGGTCTGGCATGCAGAAAGGCAGAGCCGTCATCGGCCTGTTCATGAATGGCGAGAGGCATCATGAGAATGTCTGCGCCTTTTGCAAATTCAATAAAATTTGGGTTGCTACCGTTTTGATCAGCAGAAATAACAATGACACCTTGCTCACTCTCAATACGATAGGCCAGGCTGGGCACGTCGCCATGAGGAATGCCCAGCGCGTAACCGACCAGGCCATCCCGATCGTACACTTTGATGGGTTTATCACTGCGGTATGAGACGTTGGTCAGCGTAACCGGGAACAGGCCGTCAGAGCCGTCATACAAACCATTCAGGTAGGCATAAGCACCGCGATCTTTGTTAAATAGCGCATCCATGTAGCCCGTTAAGCTGGGGAAAGAGGAACCCGCTTCCGGGCCGTAAATATCCAGGGGAGTTTTTCGCTTAAAAAAGTAACCCCCTTTGAGCAACGCTGCTACGTCAGACACATGGTCAGTGTGAAAGTGAGTGAGACCGATGATGTCCAGTTCTTCGAACTTTGCCCCTGCCTGACCAAAACGCAAAAATACGCCCCCTCCGGCATCGATCAGGATGCGTGATTTGCCTTTCCACCAAATAATTTCCCCCGATGAGGCGCGTAAGTCATCAGAAATCGGACCACCGGATCCTAAAATCTGCAAGGTGAACGTTTTATCAACGGCTTCAAGCGGTATCGCTGAGAAGCCGGATGAGCTAAACGAGAGGCCAAGCGCCAGCAGCAGCGTTTTTAAAAACATTTTCATGTTGAATTACCTGTCAATGGATTACCTGTCAATGGATTACCTGTCAATGGATTACCTGTCAATTTTGCTATGAGCTCACGGTTGCGTGATATGCAAAAAAGGATATTTTGAGCCTCAAAAAACGCGCGCGTTTTGCTTTTTATCACAAGCAATATGGATAAGGATAATCAAGCATAGAATATTAAATATATCTAGCAAATGTTATTATTTACTAATGAATAATAAAAAAATGTTTATTTTAGTTAATGTAGGCAGGCTAAGCTGTAATGAAATGGTAACTTAAATAGGGTTTAATCTCATTTAATGAGTCAAATAATTATGAGTTAAATAATCATGAGTCAAATAATGAGTTTGGCTGAATTTACCAATGCGGCGGCTAAACTGGCCGATGCCTTACCGGGCGTCATCGTTCAATCTTATCAAAACGTCGTTGATAACCTGCGCGCGTATCATGCGCAAGCCAAAGATACCCCACAAGAATTTAAGCAGTTAACGCTGCTTAATCGGAGTGTCATGGATTATATCGACAGAAAATCGACATCACGTACTCAGGCAATGGCAACATTATTAGAGAGTATACAAAAACGCACCCGAATACTGGCGGATTTGCCCTCACTGGTACACGAGGTCCCGAAAGTACTCCATTTTATCTGGCTGGGAAAACTGGACCAGCCACAGCAGGATCATATCAACATATGGGGCGCACTGAACGCCACTGATACACAGGGTTATCAGATATAGCTGAAGTCATATAAATTGACTTAAAATAATGCATTAGAAAAGAGGTCATGAACATCACATCTTAATTTTCTACGAAGGGCTTTAGCCTGAGCCCATTTATGCTCAATGGGGTTGAGGTCAGGAGAATAAGGAGGCAGGTATTC
>CANJWD010000089.1 GCA_947478475.1 Enterobacterales bacterium | reverse complement strand
TTATGCGCTTTCTCTGGCAAAGAAGACTGCCGCCTTTTTTAATATTTCACGCTCCATCAACAGGTTAGTACGTTCTTTGCGCAAACGAATTAATTCGTCCCGTTCTGCCAGACTGTGACCAGCTTGCCCCGAGGTCGTAGGGGACAGCGCTGCTTTTTCAGTTCTGACCCAACTTTTTATGGCACTTAATGACACCCCAAGACCGTCTGCTGCCTGCTGGCAGCTATAGCCTTTTTCCCTGACTAACTTTACGGCGTCTACCCAGCGCTTCGGCGATCACTTTGCCCAGTGCCGGTTTTTCGGCAATAAACAGTCTCTCTGCTTTCATGTTAGTGTCTCTGCAATAGAAATTATCATCAGTTGTCCTCTTGTGCTGCCCAGCGTACGAACCTATCCCCGCTGGCGGCGGTACTGCTGTTTGACCACTTTTCCGTAAAACTGACATCAGATCCCGCTATGGCTGCCCTGCTCATGGTCTCTTCTTTTCCATGGAAAACGACAACAGGACTAGCGGTGTACGGATTGTGTGTGGTTCCCTTTTTCGGTGAATTTTTCGCTGCAGAGTGACTGCTGATGCCATAGCGTGCCACATAACCGTTGGCAAATCCCTGCCGGAAATCACCCGTGTTGTAGGCAGACAGGGCAGCGTGCAGCGCTGATTGCGGGTTGCGGTATTTGGGCAGAGCGTTGCTGTAGAACGCGGTCAGCACACGGGCTCCCGCCGCAAGGTTCTTGCACGGTTCAAACATCTCCTCAACGCTGTAACCCAGCGCTTTGAGGTTATTGCTGTTGACCTGCATGTAACTCATGTCGACGGAAAAACCAGCGGCTATGGCACTGTAAGTCACTGTGACGGCATCCTGAACCGTCCTGATTTCGATGGGCATTTTGAATGTAACTTTTTTCCGCTGTGGCCTGGTCTGGCTATCCTGTATTGTCACCCTCCCTAGCTGGCCTTGTTTATCGCGCACGACATTGCGTACGATCACCCACTTATTGTTGACATTCACGGCCAGTCGGTTGCCTCCGCTCTCCACTTGAATAATTTTTTGCAGTGTTGCCGGTGCAACATTAGGGGCGCACGCGGCCATCATTTCGATACCGATCATAGTTGTGTCACTCCCGTGGTCATGGCGGCTATGTTGCCGTTCACGGCGACCGGCACCGCCACACCACGCACGCAGGTGAGTGCAACAGGGCCGAAATAACGGCTGTCGAAGCTTCCGGAGCTATAGCTGGAAAATAGCCATAGTTCACCGGGCTGCACGATGTAATCACCCTCAGGCCACGCCGGGATCGCTGGCATCGCTTGGGTGTTCGGCAAGGACACTGCATTAACAGTAACAGGCTCTCCCCGCCGCAGGCGGATGGTGTCACCCGGAACGGCGGATACCGGTTTGAGTAGTGGGGCCACGCTGGAACCGTCGCAATTGCCCGCTGACAGGTAGCCCTTGGCGCCCATGAGGCGCACGACAGGCGAATCCGGCGGGCACACCTCGATGAGTGAACCGCGCTTGATCGCGGCTGCGTCTGCTGCCCGCACCTGCCAAAGGCCATGCGGGGCTGAATCAGTGAAATTCACACGAAGGCCCGCAGCACGGCAAATAATCACCGCTATGCCGATAGCGGTGGCCATGCTCAGGGCGATAATGCCGAAACGACGTCCTTTCAAGGGATGACAAAGCCTCTGTGGGTGGGATTATTGCTTTTTTCGTCGCTGGAAGCAGGTGTGCCTGGCGGTATCGTCACACGTACTACGTCAGATTGGGCAGGGGGTTTAATCTTCGAGCGCCGCGAAAAAGTCGGATCGAGAAAATAGAGGATCTGGCGGCCCCGGATCACCGGCTGTCCGGCGACAAAAATCAGCATTTCACCGGCTTCGAGAATGTCGCCATTGGTATCTTTCCTGGGACCCGGCAGACGCATGATTTCATCCGGCGTCATTAACGGGCGTTGTACTTCCTGATAACTGCGTGACACCTGCTCCAGCACCATGCCAAAACGTTTGCCGGAGGTGGCGATCTGCTCTTTGACAACGGTTGTCTGACCAGTCATTTTCGACATCCATTCCGCCGTTTCGACCTTGTTGGGGGCGTAGGCGATGCGGATATGGCAGTTGGAAATAATGCTTTCATAGTTGCTGTACGCTTTGTAGAGCTGCTGTACATCCTGGGTGATCAGGTAAGCTTTAATGCCGTAACCGGCAATGTAAGCCAGTGCACTTTCAAAAACAGCCAGTTTGCCAAGAGTCGGAAATTCATCCAGCATCAACAGCAGGCGGTGATGATGCACCGTTTTAGAGCGCCCGTTATCGAACTCCATCTGGTCAGCGAGACTGAGCACAATTTGCGTTAACAGCAGGCGAGCCAGCGGGCGCATACGATCAGCGTTGCGCGGTGTTGTGATGAAGTAGAGCGACAGAGGGCGATCGTGGTCCATCAAATCGCAAATTTTGAAGTCACTGCGCGCAGTATTCTCCCCCACGATAGGATCACGGTAGAGCGACAGGGCGTTGTTTGCCGTTGAAATGATACTGCCCAGCTCACGGGCCGGGGTGTTTCCCATACGGCGCCCTGTGCCGCTAATAACCAGCCGCGCTTCCCGTGCTATCGGCTCGATGATATCCAGTGACAGCGCCCGCATTTCATCAAACAGGCTGGCCAGCGCCTGTGGATCGGCTTCCCCAGTTTCATCACTGTTGCTGGCGGTCTCCTGTGCGGCAAAGTCACCGACACCGGTCAGCATGTGAGCACAGTCCTGAAGGCAGGGAACGCGGCCAATATCCAGGCCTTTGTAGAGGGCGTGCAGAATGAGCCCCACAAGCAGCTCAAAGGCCGCTGTACGGAAGTGGTCGCCGTCAATTCCCTTGCCATCGCTGTCAATTACCATCAGCGCGATGTTCTGTGCATCACTGACCTGGTAACGGGTGCCAAAACGAATTTCACCGAGCGGATTCCATGCGCAGCCTGAACCGGGTTCAGCCGGATCAAAGCGCAGGATCAGATTATTGGCGTGCTGGCGGCGCCAGCCTGCCGTCATGGCATAATTTTCACCCTTGCGATCCAGTACGAAAACGCTGTGTGGCCAGCTCAACAGCGTCGGCACGACAAGCCCGACACCTTTCCCTGAGCGGGTCGGCGCGAGGGCACAAATATGCTCCGGTCCATCATGGCGCAGATAGAGGGTACGTCCGCTCTCTTCGTTATACGCGCCGCAGTAAACGCCACGGCCCGGTTTATCGCCTGACGGCAATAAACCAGTTTCCTGCACTTCTTTCAGGGTCGCAAAATGTGCCGTGCCATGCACATCTTCATGTTTACGTGAGCTGCGCGCCTTAAACCCGATCACCAGAACAAAGGTCAGCAGCGCGATAAGGGTACCTGACGCAAAAATAATAACAGCGTAACGGCAGGTTACAGGCGCAGAGTCGTAGAACCGAAACAGCCAGCGCCACCAGTCGAACGGAGGGTACATTTGCCCCGACAATGGCTGGCCGAGTGCGGCATGATAGCCAAGCCGGTCCGCAATAAACTGTGTGCACAGGCTGTTTAATCCGACAATAAATAGCACGAGATAAACGCCGCCAGTAAGGCGAAGTCTGGTGATGGAGGTATTTTTTTTATGCATTTTTTGGCCTCGTTATACTGCGCTGGACGATATACCTTTTAGATTATGTATAACCTTTGTGTTATTCTTATGACGGACTTATAATTACTTCCGCAGTCACGGGAGGACACATGTTTGAGTTGGTATTTCACCCTGATGTTCTTGATGAGATCCGGGCGCTGGATAAACCAATGAAGGCTAAAGCGTTAGCGGCGCTTGATAAGTTAGAAACTAAGGGGAACGCATTACGTTATCCCGATACTGACATTAAGACTCTGTTTTAGAAGATTACTTAATTGAGGGACACAGCCTAGACCTTTAAACTCTCTTTTTCTGAAAAATCAATTATCCCTAAAGCCATAGATGCAGCTACTATAGCTTTAACTTGATGCGGCTCACACTTTGAATAATTAAGATAACAACATTTTTTAATATCATTATCAATAAGGCTTTTTTCATACCCAATCCAATCTTTATTAACTCTGACGCCCATTAATAAAGGTGTTGTTCCTTTTTTAAAGTATTTATGGCAATCTTTTTTTGAAAATGATTTCAAAATGCAATGCAAATATCTACAAACCAAGGAAAACGACTTAACACTTTCTTTATTGTCATCAATAAAAATTATTTCACTATTTTTAGTTTTAAACTTACCTGAACACATTATAAAAGGGCGGCTTTCTTTTGTTGGAAAAGTCCATGTTGCATAGAACAAATAAAATCCACAATGCTTTTCAATCCATGCCTCAGCAACAAAATAATCATCAGTTTTTCTTTCTATTTTTTCTCTATACTGACCAAAAAACAATGTATCTCCAACTTTCATTTCTTTGATTTTTGATTGATAGTAATAAGGGTATTTACAATAAAACATAAAATCGCGAATTCAGATAATAAGTGCAACGCTCGGTCATAATGGTGAGGTGAAGGTTAGCTGCTGATAAGCTATCCTGCTCCTCCGATCAAAGATGAGCGAGTAACCATGAACTACCAGCAGCTAACTGAAGGGCAACGATACCAGATTGC
>CANJWD010000088.1 GCA_947478475.1 Enterobacterales bacterium | reverse complement strand
TGATAATGAGGGGCTCAATATCTTTTATAAAATTCGCCTCAGCAATCGGATAATGTCTCTCTTTCATTTTTAAAAAATTGCTAAAAAATAAGATACTACCTTGAAAATAATTTTGTTAACAGTGCCATAACGGTCACCATCGAGCCCTTCGACCCGGATGACTTCCTTTATCCGCCTGCTTCCGCCCGTCTTCTCAATCGAAACAATCACATCGATAGCCTCAGCAATAAATGCCCGCATGGGTGCCTGGGTAGCTTCTGCCACCAGTTGCTCCATGCGGATCAGGCCCGCCGGGGCCGAGTTTGCATGCAGCGTGGCCGCACCACCCGGATGACCGGTATTCCATGCCTTAAGCAGCGCCAGCGCCGCTCCATCGCGCACTTCACCCACCAGAATACGATCAGGCCGCAGGCGCAGGGTGGCTTTAAGCAGGCGGAGGGCCGCGCCGTTATCAGGCAATCATGGCCAGTCATTTGCTGGCGTGGAGCGATGGTGTATGGTCAGAAATTTTTTATATTGTGCCGCACCGATAAAAGAAAATCGCGCTGATGAAGATATTTGAAACCACAAAATTTGTCATGGTGAACAACAGCCTCGTGACGTTAGAGCAACATCACCGTGACGTTAGAGCAACATCACCGTGACGCTTTTAAATTCTTTACCCTCGACGAATTAAAAGCCCTTTCACTGCAATAAAACAATACCCAAACCCCAAAAGGTCAAATAATGCGCCAGTCCGTGCTTATCCCCTTCGTCTGTACCTTACTGTTTTCCACTCCCTCTGTCGTGGCGCTTGAGGTAATGACCGGATTTTCTCCCGGTGGCACGGCGCAAACCCTGGTACTCACTGCTATCAGTGAAGCTCAACAGAGCATTGATGTGGCCGCGTACAGCTTTACCAGCAAGCAGGTCAGTCTGGCATTACTGAAAGCACACAAACGGGGTGTGGTGGTGCGCGTTCTGGCCGACGAAAAGGCTAACAGCAGCCAGTACACCGCCGTGACCTTCCTTGCCAATCAGGGGGTATCGGTTCGCCTCACCAGGCAGTATAAAATCATGCACAATAAATTTTCCGTGACAGACCAAAAATCGGTACAAACTGGCTCGTTTAACTATTCCGCCGCGGCGGACAAGAGCAATGCCGAAAACGTGCTGGTCCTGCGTGACAGTCCGGCAACAGCGGGCGCGTACACCAATGAATTTAATCGCTTATGGGCAGAAGGCTATCCCTTGGACAGCCGTTACAACTATCCGGCAGACAAAACAAAAGGAAAAGTACGATGAGACTTTTTATTGCCGAAAAACCGGCACTGGGCAAAGTGATCGCCGAAGCTCTGGGTAGCGGTGTCCGCCGCGATGGCTACATTCAGTGCGGGGCCGATGCCGTGACCTGGTGCATCGGCCATATTCTGGAGCTGGCCGCCCCCGAGGCGCATAACCCGTCCTACGCCAAATGGAAGGCTGCCGATCTGCCGCTTAAACTGCGCCCGGCCCGCTATCAGCCCAAAGCCAGCACCGCTGCTCAGTTCAGCATAGTGCAGCAGCTTATCAGTCAGGCATCAGAGATTGTTCATGCCGGCGACCCTGACGATGAGGGCCAGCTGCTGGTCGATGAAGTGCTGACTTACTGCCACAACACCCGCCCCGTAAAGCGCCTGCTCATCAGCGACTTAAACAGCGCCGCCGCCAAAAAAGCACTGGCCACGCTGCGTGACAACCGCGAGTTTTTCGGCCTGTCACAAAAGGCCCTGGCGCGCAGCATTGGCGATCAGCTCTACGGTTTCAACATGACCCGCGCCTGTACGCTGGCCGCACAGCAAAAAGGCATCACCGGTGTGCTGTCGGTAGGGCGGGTGCAAACGCCGATTCTCGGCCTTATCGTCAACCGTTTTAATCAGTTTCAAAATCACAAGGCAGCGTTCTTCTACAACCTGATAGCCAATATTGACATCAGCGGCCAGCAGATCCGGCCACGCTGGCAGGTGCCAGCGGGCGCACCGGCAGACGAAAAGGGCAGCTTAATTGACGAAACCATCGCCAGTAACGTTGCCGCTGCCTGCAAAGGGCAGCCAGCGACCGTCACCGCCAGCCTGACTGAAGAAAAAAGCACCCCCGCGCCGCTGCCGTTCTCGTTGCTGGACCTGCAAGCCCATATGAGCAAAAAGCATGGCCTGTCGGCACAGCAGACGCTGGATATCACGCAATCCCTGCGCGAAAATCACCGCGCCATCACCTACAACCGCTCCGACTGCAACTACCTGACGCGGGAACAGTTCGGCGACGCTGCCGCCACCCTGGCGGCCATTGGCCGGGCATTACCGCTGCTGGCAGGCAGCCTGAGTCAGGCAGACCCGAGTCAAAAAGGCCGCGCCTTTGACGACAAAAAAGTGTCCGCCCACACCGCCATCATTCCCACCACTCAGGCGCCCAACCCCGCCAAACTAACGGCGGATGAGCGCAATGTTTATCAGGCCATTGCCGCACACTATCTGGCGCAATTTCTGCCAGACAAACGCTACCTGGCCGCCAGTGCAACCTTTGCCGTTAACGGGCATCTGTTTGTTGCCAGGGCCACCCAAACCACGCAGGAGGGCTGGACAGCCTTGCTGGGCGCGCCGGAAGCGCAAGAGAGCGAGCCTGACGAGACGACTCCGTTTGCCGTGCTGGCCGCCCTCAAAAATACGGATACCGGCATCTGTGAATCGGTGGACATAAGCAAAGAGAAAACCAGGCCGCTACCACTCTATACCGAAGCCACCCTGTTAAAGGATCTACAGCGGGTGGCTAAATACGTCAAAGACCCGAAAATACGCCAGTTACTCAAGGAGCGTGATGCCGGGAAAAGCGGCGAACACGGCGGCATTGGCACCCCGGCGACCCGGGCCAGTATGCTGGAAACGCTGCAAAAGCGCGGTTTCTATACTACAGAGAAGAAAAAATTGATTCCTACCGCGTTAGGCCTGGATTTTATCGCGGCTCTGCCGGATATCGCCACCGCGCCTGACATGACCGCTCTCTGGCATGAGCAGCAACAAATGATCGAGCAGGGCAGTCTGACGGTAGAAGATTTTCTGGACACCATGGATGATTTCATTGCCACTCAGGTGGTAAATGTCGATCTGAGCCGGATGGCAAAGGGAACCCCCGGGAGCTCTACTAAAGCCCAAAGCAGCCAGCGACCCCGCCTGAACGCCCCCTGTCCAAAATGCAACGGAGCAGTGGTGGTCTCCGCAAAAGTTTATGCCTGTGCGGGCTGCGATCTTAAAGTCTGGGCGGATGTTGCCAGCAAGACCCTGACCCCGACACAGGCGGAAACTTTGATCAGCAAAGGAAAAACCGGACTGCTGAAAGGCTTTAAAAGCAAGGCCGGCAAATCATTTGATGCCAGACTGGTGCTGGACAAGGCGACCGGCAAGGTGAGTTTTGAGTTTGAGAAGAGCAGGTAGTTTTTTACAAATCTGCCCCACTAAATGAAGATTAGATCTTACTTATCATCCACCTTCCTGCAAAAATAGCACGCCGTCTTGTGAGGATTCAAAAAGATTAACATGGCATTATTTTTTCGTAGTTACAGCCACCATAACAGCCTGTTATTGTCCGGTGTGTCTTATAAAAGAAATGCCAGATCTCTCTAACAATTTTATTTCCAACACAACGAAAAAATTAAACCAAGACGGTAACGGAGTGATCAATTTTACTGAGTTTTTAGCAACAAGAAATTCGCAGTAACGCTGGCATTTTCTTACCTCCGACAATGCTGATCTGTCCATTGATAGTCAGCGATATTGATCCGGTAGCATACAGCGCAAACCCCGCCGTTCAGCGGTGGGTAAGAGTTGCTATCAGGTCATGAACGCTCAAAGCGGAATGGCCTGAATCTTTAAGGTGTGCGGAAGCCTCGCCCTTGCCGCGTAGCGGCTGGAAACGCCAGAGGGTGGGGAGGATGTCCACTTTTTTATTATATTATTTTCTTAATATTGAAGGAATCTCCCATGAATCAGTCCATCAAAAACATACTGAATGACCCTGAAAAACTAAACTGTGTAACTCAAGTAGCATTTAATTCAGCTGATTCTGATAAGAGTGGACAGATCGACAAAAATGAACTTGCACCCATAATGAAGCAAATTGCCGCTGATATGGGTGCACATCTCCCTTCAGACGATGTTATTAGCGCAGCATTTCAAGAAATTGATACAGATCATAGTGGCAAGATAGACTTCAATGAATTTAAGGCATTAATTAAAAAAGTCCTGGAAGGGATTTGAAGTCCAACGGTACGGGAACATACGCTAAGCTATTTTAATCCGTAAAAGTTGCAGTCCAACAAGGCGGCTCGCGTCAGCCAAAAAGCCCGCTGTGCGAGCCAAGTCGAGCCAACCGCAGGGTGTCGAAATCTGACTTGCGATAGATCAGCAGCAGGTCGGGCCTGATGTGGCATTCACGGTAGCGCGCAGGCCCGCCTGTACGCTGGCGGCACAGCAAAAAGGCATCACCGGTGTGCTGTCGGTAGGGCGCGTGCAAACGCCGATTCTGGGCCTGATCGTCAACCGTTTTAATCAGTTTCAAAATCACAAGGCAGCGTTCTTCTACAACCTGATTGTAATGGTCAAGTAAAACCGGACACTTTCACAAGTTTCGCACATCGAAGAAAAATGGTAGAAAGATGAAAAGGGAAAAGTGCGCAGGGTTATCAGATGTCACCTCATCAATGTACGAAAGAACTGTATAAAGCATTTTTGCAGGCAAGCAGTGTG
>CANJWD010000087.1 GCA_947478475.1 Enterobacterales bacterium | reverse complement strand
TTGGGTTGTAGAAAGAACACATAGCTGGATGAACCGCTTTCGTCGCGTACTGACGCGGTGGGAGAAGAAGGTCGAGAACTATGAGGCAATGCTGCATTTTGCATGTGGCATCATTGTCTGGAATAAAATCCTTTTGGGATAGGCTCTAAATATAATAAAGTTAATTATCATGTGATCTTATACGTATAAAGATCAGGCCGTATCACTTTTTCTCTTTCTCTCATGATGTTAAAGCTCTACAATGGCGCATCTCAACGGGGTGCAGAAATGCTGAGAATATACCCGTAGAACCTGATGCGGTTAATACCGACGAAGGGATTTGAGCACGCCGTTAATGCTTTCTCAAATCACCTGGATCAGGCTGTTTTTTTGAGGAGCGTTACAGACATGCTGAATAGACTGTTTTACTGCCTGTTACTATCAGCCAGCGTATGGCCAGTATCCTTCTGCGCACTGGCTCAGCCAACCCTGAAAGTGTACACCTACGATGCCTTCGCAGGCATATGGGGCCCCGGCCCTGCTATCAAAAAAGCCTTTGAGGCAGAGTGTCGTTGCAAGCTGGTTTTTATTACCTTAGCGGATGGTGTCTCGCTGCTGAATCGTCTGCGCATGGAAGGCCAGCGCAGTGCGGCTGATGTAGTATTGGGGCTGGACAACAATTTGCTTCGGGCAGCAGAAGAAACCGGCCTGTTCGCGCCCAGCGATGTTGATATCCGTCAATTGATGCTCAGCATCCCCTGGGACAACAAAATATTTATTCCCTACGATTACGGTTATTTTGCTTTCGTTTATCACCGGGACAAAGTGAAAAATCCGCCTGCAAGCCTGCACGAACTGGTTAACGGCCAGCAACCCTGGAAAATCGTCTATCAGGACCCGCGAACCAGCACCCCAGGTCTGGGATTATTGCTGTGGATGAAAAAAATCTATGGCGACAACGCACCCGTTGCCTGGAAAAATCTGGCAAAAAAAACGGTCACTGTCACCAAAAGCTGGAACGAAGCCTATGGCCTGTTCCTGCTGGGAGAAGCTGATTTGGTGCTGAGTTACACCACCACTCCCGCTTACCATTACGCGAAGGAGCATAACAGCGAGTATGCTGCCGCTCGTTTTAGCGAAGGGCACTACCTGCAAATTGAAGTGGCAGGCAGACTAGCCTCCAGTAAAGAGCCGGAACTGGCAAAGCGCTTTATGCAATTTTTGCTTACCTCCGCCTTCCAAAAAAATATCCCGGACGGTAACTGGATGTATCCGGTTATCGATATCGCTCTGCCTGAAAGTTTCAGTAATCTGATTGTGCCGCAAAAAACGTTACAGTACAGCGCAAGGGAAGTGGCAGAAAAACGCAGCCAGTGGATCTCAGAATGGCAAGCAGCCGTCAGCCACTAATTCCCCCCTGGCTATGGCCTGGTTTACTGGCTGGCGGAGTGCTCATATCGGTTGCGTTACTGACCTTAACTGTTCTCTGGCAGCAGGGGAAGGATAACAACTGGCCCGGCATCTGGCATGACCGTTATCTCTGGCAAATCATCCGGTTTACCTTCTGGCAGGCATTACTCTCAACCCTGTTATCGGTTTTACCGGCTATTTTACTGGCCAGAGCACTCTGGCGTCGCCGTTTCCCGGGTCGCCAGCTAATGTTACGTTTGTGTGCCATGACCCTGGTATTACCGGTACTGGTGGCGCTATTCGGCATACTGCGTATTTATGGGCGTCAAGGGGTTCTGGCAGAGCTGTTTCACTGGCTGAATATCGATTACACGTTTTCTCCTTATGGTTTGCAAGGTATTTTACTGGCTCACGTCTTTTTTAATCTGCCACTGGCCAGCCGGTTACTTCTGCAGGCACTGGAAAATATCACCGTCGAACAGCGGCAGCTGGCAGTGCAGCTTGGTATGAATCCCTGGCAGCAGTTCCGTTTTATCGAATGGCCCTACCTGCGTCGTCAAATATTCCCCGTTGGCGCACTGATTTTTATGCTCTGTTTTGCCAGTTTTGCGACCGTGCTGACACTGGGCGGGCCTCGGGCTGCGACGATTGAGCTGGCTATCTATCAGGCGCTAAGCTGGGAATATGACTTAAACCGTGCCGCATTACTGGCGCTGGTACAGCTGAGTTGTTGCGTTGTATTGCTGCTGCTTAGCCAGTGTCTGAATCCCGTGTTACCGTCCGGTCACGGCTGGCAAGCGGCGTGGTGCCGTCAGACAGACAGCGTATGGCAGCGAGTGGGCGATAGCCTGGTCGTTACAGCCGCTTTACTGCTGCTGTTGCCACCGCTGCTGGCGGTAATTATCAGCGGCAGTAACCAGGCACTGCTCTCCTCCCTCGCGCAACCGCTGTTATGGCAGGCAGTATTGACGTCAGCGGCTATCGCACTGGCGGCAGCGCTGCTCTGTGTGCTGCTGACTATGATGTTACTGTGGAGCAGCCGCGAGTTAAAACTACGTCACCGCCACGGCCTGGGCCAGCTGCTTGAAATGAGTGGCATGCTGCCCCTTGCCATGCCTGGTATTGTACTGGCGACGGCTCTCTTTTTGCTGCTTCACAGACTGAATTTGTCTCCATCACCTTATGTACTGATTATCCTGCTCAATGCCATGATGGCAGTACCTTACGCATTAAAAATACTGGATAACCCAATGAAGGATGTGGCGGAACGCTATACTGCGCTCTGTTTATCACTGAATATGCGCGGCTGGTATCGTTGGTACTGGGTTGAATGGCGTGCATTACAGCGCCCACTGGCGCAGGCACTCGCCTTTGCGGCGGTATTATCCGTAGGAGATTTTGGCATTGCTGCACTGCTTGGTGATGGTGATTTTTACACCCTCCCGCTCTATCTCTATCGGCAGACGGCTGCTTACCGTACTCATGAGGCAGCGGTCACAGCACTGTTGTTGTTGTTGCTCTGTTTTTTGTTGTTTACATTAATCGAACGCTTACCGGGCCACCATGCTGACACTTGAACAGCTTGTTTACTCATATCCGCGTGTTCCGCTCTGTTTTAACCTGCGTATCCGGCGTGGCGAGCGGATTGCGATCCTTGGCCCCAGTGGCTCAGGGAAAAGTACTCTGCTGCGGCTGATCGCTGGTTTTTTGGTACCCACCAGTGGACGTATCTGCCTCGGTGATCAGGATCACACTCGCAGCTCTCCTGCCAGACGCCCGGTATCGATGCTGTTTCAGGAAAATAATCTGTTTGCTCACCTGACAGTGGCTCAAAATATCGGGCTGGGTTTACATCCAGGATTAAAGCTTAACGCCAGGCAACAGGATGAGTTACAGCATATTGCCCTACAGACAGGCGTGGGCAATCTTCTGCCCTGCCTCCCGGCTGAGCTTTCTGGCGGCCAGCGCCAGCGAGTGGCGCTGGCTCGTGCTCTGGTGCGTAGCCAGCCGATTTTATTACTGGATGAGCCATTTTCCTCACTGGATACAGCTTTGCGTAACGACATGCTGCAACTGCTGGAACAGGTCTGCTTGCAGCGGCAGCTGACCCTGTTAATGGTGTCACACAGTCTTGCTGACGCCGCGCGTATCGCCAGCCGAACGCTGTTAGTCTGCAATGGTGGTATTGATTATGATGGCACGACGCAGGCGCTGCTGAGTGGTTCGGTACCGCAGGGCGGCGTGTTATGAGTAACGATATAAAATGACGATATATTATTTATAATCATCAATTGTAAGAAGTTATTCTGTCATTTTAGTGATCGATATAAAATATTTTATAATAAAGTGACGATACAGATATTGATTGCATCGATAATTTTAATAATATAATTTAAGAAATACCCATTTTTATTAATCTTATTTCCCTGATAAGCTCGCACTGTTCTTTCTGTCAGTCGATTGAAATCGTTATGAAACAAATCGTTATAAAATTAAAAACAGCCGCTGTAGCGGCTATGGTCGGGTTAGCTGCTCTACCGGCCACTTTACCGGCAGCGTCGCTGCCCGCCGGGCCGCATCTGGTAACCAGTGGGGCCGCAAGCGTTGATACCAGCGCCGATATCGCCGTACTGGTGATAGAAATTAATAGTATCGATAATGACGTCGCTAAAGCTAAACAAAAAGCTGATGCTAGAGTGGCTGAATATCTGACTTTTTTGCAACAGCATGCCGTGGCAAAACAGGATATCAATGCAGCCAGTTTGCGTACTCAGCCGGAATATGAGTATCAAAAAAGTGGTGCAATGTCGCGCAAAGGTTACCGTGCGACGCGTCAGGTTCACGTCACTGTGCGGGCGCTGACGAAACTGAATCAGGTGCTTGATAGCGCATTACAACTGGGGTTAAATGATATTCGCACACTGGAATTAGCAGTGGCTGAGCCCGCGGTTTATCAGGAACAGGTGCGGCTGCGGGCAATTGCCGATGCCACGCAGCGTGCCCATTCCCTGGCGGCGGGGTTCGGGGTGAAACTGGGGCCGCTGTTCAGCATTCGTTATCAGGTTGCCAGCCAGCCCGCGCCGCCAGCCGCGCGGATGTACAAAACGGCTAATGCGGCCATTTCATCGGCAGAAACATACCAGCAACAGACGATTCGTTTTGACGATGCCGTTGAAGTGGTGTTCGAATTGCAGCGCTGACGGTATGATTTTACTGCTGGCTGCATAATCTTATTGAATATTCAGAACACACAGAACCGGTTTATGGGCAATTTATGATAGCCAGATCCTATTTATCTGAATTAGGCTGTGTCCCTCAATAGGAAATGATAGGATAACGGGATGATTTACTGATAAATACCGCCATGTCCCGTTACGATATTCCTGATGCTGCATGGGAGCTGTTACTCCCATTACTGCCGCCTGTACATTCTCGGCGTACAGGCCATCCT
>CANJWD010000086.1 GCA_947478475.1 Enterobacterales bacterium | reverse complement strand
TTTCAATGTAAAAGCGCGCTTCCGGAGTAAGATGTTTACCGCCCAATATGATGGCGTCCTTATCGATGAAACTTAGAATGAAAAATTGACGCCATTTCACCCTAAATTGATGTTCCCATCTATGTGCATTTCATTTGGCGCTGGGCCGAGGCAGTACGGAGTACTGCGCTGCCAGAAAGTGTGGGACCGCATCGCCGGAATGTATATTCCAAAAATCATCGAGGTTACGGAACTATTTTTTGCCATGACCGGGATGGAGCAAGGAAAATATGAAGCGGCACAACGCCAGCAACTGGGCTGGATTAATCAGGGCCTGCTGGAGAAAGGCGATAATCCCATCACGCTAACGGAAGCCCGGCGCCGTGCCCGTGAACAGCATATCCACCGTGCCTTCGAGCACCGGAAGAATACACACCATATCAAAACACAGCAGAAAAAAGCCCGGCTACTGATGGAAAAGGAAGAAACGGAAGCCCGCAGTGAAATACTTGCCGGTCTGGTGGCCCGTTACAGTAAAGAAGAGCTTCAAACAATGGGCCATGCAGAGCTGAAAAAGCAAGTCAGCAAAATCTATTATCAGATGCGAAAACTGGCGGCAATTCCGCCCCCTGATACGCCGGCTCATTAACCACCACTTCACTCTGCCATAACCTCTGCGCTTTCTGCGTTGGTGCTCCCCTGCCTGTCACCCCAATATTTTTCTGTTTTAACCATCCGGTCCATTGTTCAGCGCGTTTTTTTTGTAAAAATAACTTTTATTCTGCTGAATTTTCTATTTTATCCCCACTTAAATGCCTATGGTTTTTTCCCTTAGATGCCATCTTAGCGATAGATGCAAAATTACTTTAAAAACCTAATAACAGAAAAAGACCTACAAGTGCGCCCCGCAGTGGGTAACTTTCTTTGTGGAATATTAACCTCCGGAGTGACCGCATATCATCTCCGCAATACAGAAATGCCGCTTCCTCGCTCAGGTTGCCTGCGGCATCCTTCGACTGCGGCGAGCGGACGCGATTTTGTTTTCTCTTTTTTTTGAGTTTTCGATGGAATTCACAGATTGTCCTGTCAGGACACAGAAGAAATAGCTTTAAAATCGACTATAAGGCTCTGTATGGCGCTCTAATTGGGGTTCCACGTCCAAACCGCCGAAAATTCCGTCTGGCCTGTTAATCGACTTTTTGTGCCTTAACCGCGTTGCACAAACGTTCGTTTGTGCATCAATATTGCGCGACCCATCAATTAGAGGACTTGCCGATTGCAAAAAGGTATTGCATAATTAAATTCATTGGCAATACGTTCTTGCAAAACAACACACCTACCATCAAATAACAATTAGCCGTGATGGATACCGTTGATAAGTTAGCCAGGGTCTCCCTCCGTGATCGATAGTTTTTGCCAGAATGGCTGGATAGGAGAGCGAAGTGATGAATCTCGGTTATGCCCGGGTTTCCACCCAAGAACAAGATAACAGCGCGCAGATTGCCGCACTGACGCAGATGGGCTGTGCCCGAATTTTTGAAGAAAAAGCGTCAGCTGGGCGCTGGGATCGCCCAGAGCTACACCGTTTGATTGACCAACTACGGCCTGGCGACATGTTGGTGGTATGGAAGCTTGACCGGCTTTCGCGTTCACTTAAAGACTTACTGACTCTTCTGGAAAAGGTGCAGCTTGCTGGGGCAGGTTTTCAGAGTATTACTGAAGCTATCGACACCACGACACCTGCTGGCCGTATGATGATGCAGATCGTGGGTTCCTTTGCTGAATTCGAGCGCGCCATGCTACGTGAGCGTACGCGCAATGGTCTGTTAGCGGCGCGTAATGAAGGTCGAATTGGCGGACGCCGCCCGAAGCTCTCCACCCTGCAACAACAAGAAATTGTGCAACTGGTGAGTTCAGGCCAAAGAACTGCCGCTGATGCGGCCAGGCTTTTCGATGTCCACCCTTCTACAGTGGCCCGGTTGTTATCCAAAACCAAGCTACTCAATCGACAGTAGTGGCCATGTCGAGTAAAAATGAGCGTTTATCGGTTCTATCGGATGCAGAGCAATTTGCCCTGTATGGACTGCCTGATTTTGATGACAGACAACAGATGGAATTCCTGTCGTTGTCAGAGTCAGAACTGGCGTTGATTAGTTGTCGCCCCAGCCTTCACGCACAAATTTACTGTGCCTTGCAAATAGGTTATTTCAAGGCCAAGCACGCCTTCTTCCGCTTCGACTGGTGCGATGTCGAAGATGATAGTGCCTTTGTGCTGAGCCGCTATTTCAACGGCGAACAGTTCGAACCTGAATCGATCACCAAGCATGAGTATTATAGTCAGCGTGAGCGGATAGCACACCTGTTCAGCTACCGCTTGTGGGCAACCCACTATTTGCCCCAGCTCATGCAGCAGGCCGAACAGATCGTTCGTCGCGATGTTACGCCCGGGTTCGTGGCCACTGAACTCATTGTCTGGCTCAACGAACAAAAAATTGTTCGTCCCGGTTACACCACGTTGCAAGAATTGATTAGCAACGTGCTGTCTACTGAGCGACAGCGTTTGAGTAACTTGCTTCTCGATGAACTTGACGATAGCGCCAGGACCGCGTTGGCTCAACTTCTTGTGCGTGATGATACATTATCCAAATTGGCAGGGTTGAGACAGGATGCCAAAAACTTTCGTTGGCGGCAGATGAAACTGGAGAGAGAAAAGCGGGCAACGCTTAAACCCTTGTACCAGGTAGCCAGTACGTTGCTCCCCAAACTGGGGGTCTCACAGCAAAATCTGCTCTACTATGCCAGCCTGACGAACTTCTACACCGTCTACGACCTGCGACGTCTCCGCCCCAAACAACAAAGTTACTTATACCTGCTGTGCTACGCCTGGGGGCGTTACCGGCAGCTTACCGACAACTTGGTCGATGCGATGGCCTTCCATATGAAACAACTGGAGGATGAGAGCCGGGCTGGCGCAAAACAGTCCTTCGCCGACGAGCAAGTTAAACGGCATCAGGATACGTCGAAGGTCGGGCGTCTGCTATCGCTGTACGTCGACGACAGCGTGGCCGATCCGACACCCTTCGGTGAGGTGCGCCAGCGTGCCTGGAAAATCATGGACAGGGATGTGCTGCAAAACACCGCGCAGCGCATGAGCATCAAGCCGGTGAGCAAGTTGGCGCTGCACTGGCAGGTGGTTGACGGACTGGCCGAACGCATCCGCCGCCACCTGCGCCCCCTTTATGTGACGCTCAACTTTGCCAGTATTGTTCCTGACAGCCCATGGCTGGAGGCACTTGCCTGGGCAAAAAAACTGTTCGCCCGACAGCCGCGCTTGGCTCAATGGCCATTTGACGAATGCCCGGATGCCACGCTGCCAAAGCGATTGCGTTCCTACCTGCTGACATTCAATGAAAAGGACGAACCTACGGGAATGCAGGCCGAACGTTATGAATTTTGGCTGTATCGCCAGATAAGAAAACGTTTTGAGGCGGGTGAATTGTACCTCGATGACAGCCTGCAACACCGCCGTTTCTCCGACGAGTTGGTTTCCCGGGAAAAAACCGCCAACGTGGCCGCGCAAATGGATATCCCTTTCCTCCGCCAGCCTGTCGATGTCCAGTTGGATCTTCTGACGACGGAACTGAACACACAGTGGCGGGCGTTCAATCGCGAGTTGAAACAGGGCAAACTTAAGCATCTGGAATACGACAAAGATAATCAGACGCTAAGCTGGCACAAATCAAAGGCCGATAACCTGAAGGCACGAGAGCAGGCGTTCTATGAACAATTACCGTTCTGTGACGTGGCGGATGTGCTCCGGTTTGTTAACAAGCAGTGCGACTTCCTTTCAGCCCTGACGCCCCTGCAGCCACGCTATGCGAAAAAATCGGCCGATACCGACAGCCTGATGGCGGTCATCATCGCGCAGGCGATGAACCACGGCAATCAGGTCATGGCACGCACCAGCGATATCCCGTATCACGTACTGGAAACGACCTACCAGCAATATTTACGCCTGGCATCCTTGCAGGCCGCCAATGATTGCATCAGCAACGCCATCGCTGCGCTGCCGATTTTTCCCTGTTACTCCTTTGACCCGGGGACTTTGCATGGTGCCGTCGATGGTCAGAAATTTGGGGTCGAGCGGCCGACGGTGAAAGCGCGCTCTTCACGCAAATATTTCGGCCGCGGCAAGGGCGTCGTCGCCTATACGCTGTTGTGTAACCATGTGCCACTGAATGGCTACCTGATTGGTGCGCATGAGTATGAAGCGCACCATGTGTTCGATATCTGGTATCGCAATACCTCGGACATAGTGCCCACCACGATCACCGGCGACATGCACAGTGTCAACAAGGCCAACTTCGTCATTTTGTATTGGTTTGGTAGAAAGTTCGAACCCCGTTTCACCAACGTGAACAAACAGTTACAATCAGTTTATTGTGCTGACTCTCTTGCGTTGTACGAAAAATTTCTTATTCAGCCGGCTGGGCAGATTGATCGGGAACTCATTGGCCGGGAAGACGGCAATATGGCACAAATTGCCGCCACATTGGCCCTGAAAGAGATGACGCAAGGCACGCTGGTTCGTAAGCTTTGCACCTACACGGTGCAAAATCCGACCCGGCAGGCGGTGTTTGAATTCAACCGGTTCATTCACAGTATTTATACGCTGCGTTACCTGCGCGATCCACAAATAGAGCGTAATTCCCATCGTTCGCAAAACCGTGTCGAATCTTATCACCAGCTCCGTTCGGCTATGGCACTGTTAACAAAATTATTTTCAAGGTAGTATCTTATTTTTTAGCAATTTTTTAAAAATGAAAGAGAGACATTATCCGATTGCTGAGGCGAATTTTATAAAAGATATTGAGCCCCTCATTATCAGGCATAACAAACGTCCAG
>CANJWD010000085.1 GCA_947478475.1 Enterobacterales bacterium | reverse complement strand
GCAATCTGGTATCGTTGCCCTTCAGTTAGCTGCTGGTAGTTCATGGTTACTCGCTCATCTTTGATCGGAGGAGCAGGATAGCTTATCAGCAGCTAACCTTCACCTCACCATTATGACCGAGCGTTGCACTTATTATCTGAATTCGCGTGCAATCTCTCGCCTGGCTGCTTCTCGCGCCAGACGATCAATCTCCAGAACCTCTTCAATATCAACAGGCTCATTTATCCGTAAATTTTCAAGTATTTTTCGGTTAATACGTGAAATATCAGTGAACTGAATATGTGTTTGCAGAAATGCCATAACAGCGATTTCGTTCGCCGCATTGAGTGCCGTCGTCGCAGCCTGCCCCGCATTACAGGCTTCAATAGCCAGCTGTAAGCAGGGATAACGTGCATAATCAGGCTCAGAAAATGTCAGAGCACTGAGCCTGCTGAAATCTAATGCCTCCCCCCCTGAGCTAATTCTGTCGGGATAAGCCATAGCATGAGCAATAGGGATACGCATATCCGGAGAGCCCAGCTGAGCCAGAACACTACCATCGTGATAACGCACCATCGAATGAATCACTGATTGTGGATGTAAAATGACTTCTACCTGCTCAGCTGAAGCATTAAACAGCCAGCGCGCTTCAATATATTCCAGACCTTTATTCATCATTGTTGCGGCATCTACAGAAATTTTCCGCCCCATAGACCAGTTAGGATGTGCACAGGCCTGATCAGGTGACATGTCCGCCAGCCGTAATAGTGGCGTTTCCCGGAAGGGGCCACCCGATGCGGTCAAAATAATACGTGATACACCATTTTCTGTTAACGAAGCATACCCCAGCTGCCGCTGAACGGCTTCTGGCAAACTTTGAAAAATGGCATTATGTTCACTGTCAACAGGTAATAAACATGCGCAACTGTGCCGCAGAGTATCCATGAAAAAACGTCCACACGTTATCAGTGACTCTTTATTTGCTAACAGCACTCGTTTACCAGCACGTATCGCAGCCAGTGTTGGCAATAGTCCGGCAACGCCAACGATGGCAGCCATCACCTGATCGACCTCATCGAGTGCTGCCAGCTCACAAATTTTATTTTGTCCGGAAAAAACCTGTGTTCGTACGCCATTTTCCGACAAAATAAGTCGCAATGCCCGCGCCGAATCTTCATCAGTCATGGCGGCATACTGAGGGATAAACTCCCGACACTGCTGCGCCATGAGAGTGACGTTGCAGCCTGCAACCAGTGCAACAACCTTAAACAAACCAGGATTAGCCCGCACTACTGACAGAGTGCTGGTGCCCACTGAGCCAGTAGAGCCAAGGATAGCCAGTTGTTTCATGAAATCACTCTGACGTAACGCTACGTTACGATGTTTGAATGGAATCCAGCAATTATCATTATCTAATACAGATTAAAAATCCATCAGCTCAGCTTCTTTAGCCGCCAGCAATACATCAATTTTTTTGATAAAAGCATCAGTCAGCGTCTGAATATTATCCTGAGAATGACGCTCTGAATCCTCGCTAATCTCTTTGTTTTTAAGCAGTATCTTAACCTTATCATTGGCATCGCGACGAATATTACGTACCGAAACTCGCCCCTGCTCTGCTTCTGTTCGTACAATTTTAATCAAATCTTTACGACGTTCCTCAGTCAGTGCTGGCAGTGGTACGCGGATAACAGCACCTGCAGATGATGGATTAAGACCCAAATTTGAAGTGATAATTGCCTTTTCTACCGCGGCACTCATACCGCGATCGAAAACAGTGATCATCAAAGTACGTGCATCTTCTGTCGTTACATTAGCTAACTGACGCAGCGGAGTCGTGGTGCCATAGTAATCGACCGTAATACCATCGAGAAGACCTGGTGAAGCACGCCCGGTACGAATTTTACTTAGGTGAATCTGAAATACCTCAAGGCATTTTTCCATGCGTACTTCAGCATCGTTTTTGATTTCGTTAATCACACCTCAACCCCTTAGAGCATACCCGAAGCTACCTTCTATAGACTGCCTTCTATAGACTACCTTCTATAAACTACCTTCTATGAATCGTGCGCCGGGGTATCCTTTTGACTCATGATTAACGTTCCCTCGTTTCCACCCGTTACCACACGCAGCAACGCGCCGGGTTTATTCATGTTAAACACCCGAATCGGTAAATTGTGATCACGTGCTAACGTAAAGGCGGCCAGATCCATTACTTTTAGTTCGCGCTCTAATACATCCTGATAAGTTAACTGGCTATAGAGCGTAGCATCCGGTGTTTTAAGCGGATCAGCGGAATACACACCGTCAACTTTCGTTGCTTTTAATACAACATCAGCTTCGATCTCGATGCCACGCAGGCATGCTGCTGAGTCGGTGGTAAAAAACGGATTTCCAGTACCCGCAGCAAAAATCACTACACGATTATGGCACAACAGACTAATGGCATCAGCCCAGCTATAGCTGTCGCATACACCATTTAGCGGGATAGCAGACATCATACTGGCATTTACCAATGCACGGTGAAGCGCATCGCGCATTGCCAGCCCATTCATGACGGTAGCCAGCATCCCCATATGATCACCGACAACACGGTTCATACCTGCTTCCGCCAGTCCTGCACCCCGAAACAGATTGCCACCACCAATAACGATACCGACCTGAACACCTAACTCCACCAGCTCTTTTACTTCCCAGGCCATACGATCCAACGCACCGGCATCGATACCAAAATCCTCGCTGCCCTGCAAAGCCTCGCCACTCAGTTTAAGCAGAATACGCCGATAAACAGGTTTTGTATTGATTGCCATAAGCGTTCTATCCTAAGCGGGTATTTACTAATAAGTATCCGGACAGAACGAAGCTGTCATTAGCCATCGATGATTCATCCGGGCAGTTAAGACTGTTTGCTCATTGCGGCAACTTCCGCTGCAAAATCAGTCTCAGCTTTCTCAATACCCTCACCAACTTCAAAACGGACGAAGCTGACCACATCAGCATTATGTTCTTTCAGTAATTGACCCACTTTCTTAGATGGATCCATGACAAAATCCTGGCCTGTCAGGGAAATTTCACCGGTAAATTTCCGCATACGGCCTTCAACCATTTTTTCAGCAATTTCAATTGGTTTACCTGATTGCATAGAAATATCAAGCTGAATTTTATGTTCACGAGCGACTACATCTGCTGGTACATCTTCAGGTCTTATATATTCCGGTTTACTGGCAGCAATGTGCATCGCCACCTGCTTAACCAGTTCTTCTCCGGCGCCTGGTGCAGCAATCACAACGCCAATACGTGCGCCATGGAGATAACTCCCCATGGTGTCACCTTCCAGCATTGCGACACGACGAATATTGATATTTTCACCGACCTTAGCAACCAAAGCAGCACGCCGTTCTTCGAATTCAGCTTTTAGCCTGGCTGTATCGGATATTTTTCCCGCCAGGGCAGCCTGAAGAATTTCTTCGCCAAATGCCCTGAAACCGGCATCTTTAGCAACAAAATCAGTTTCACAGTTCACCTCGAGCATAACAGCACATTTGCCATCAGCCGAAATTTTCGCCAAAATAATACCTTCAGCAGCCACACGGCTGGCTTTTTTGGCAGCCTTCGCCTGACCTGATTTGCGCATATTGTCGATGGCCAGCTCAATGTCACCTTTCGTCTCAACCAACGCTTTTTTACATTCCATCATGCCTGCACTGGTACGATCACGCAGTTCTTTTACCAAACTGGCGGTAATTTCAGCCATTTTATTTTCCTCTGCAACAAACCTCAAATACTCAGCAGCACGTACGCCCAGAGAGCGGGATATCAGACTCTTTCATCACCTGTGTTACTCGGTCTCACTGAAGCTCTCTTCTGCCAAAACAACCGTATTTTGCGAACGACCTTCATGGACAGCAGTAGCAACCGCATTTAAATATAAATTAACGGCACGGATGGCATCATCATTGCCAGGAATAATAAAATCAATACCATCTGGATCAGAGTTAGTATCAACGATAGAAAATACGGGGATACCCAGATTGTTAGCTTCTTTGATGGCAATATGTTCGTGATTAGCATCAACAACGAACAAAGCATCCGGCAAACCACCCATATTTTTAATACCACCCAGGCTGTTTTCCAGCTTTCCAAGCTCGCGAACACGCATAAGTGCTTCTTTTTTTGTCAATTTTTCAAATGTCCCATCCTGAGACTGAATTTCAAGATCTTTCAAACGCTTGATGGACTGACGAACTGTTTTCCAGTTAGTTAACATCCCACCCAACCAGCGATGATTAACAAAAAATTGCTCGCAGTTATTGGCTGCTTCCTTTACAGCTATGCTTGCCGCGCGCTTAGTACCAACAAAAAGTATCTTGCCTTTACGGGAGGATATTTTGCTCACTTCAGCCAGCGCATCGTTGAACATGGGCACAGTCTTCTCAAGATTAATGATATGGACCTTATTACGTGCACCGAAAATAAAAGGTTTCATTTTCGGATTCCAGTAACGAGTTTGATGACCAAAATGCACACCAGCCTGCAGCATGTCACGCATAGAAACAGTTGCCATGATAAACCTCTATAAATATTTTGTGGGGTTGCGCCTCCACATGCCCCATAACACCGACCCCGCCACAAACAAAGCAATTCGGGGGCACCCCGGTGTATGTGCCGACATGTGTGTGTTATATGTACACAAATGAGCCTGCCCGATCCGTGTCATCTCTTGACGTTTATAACGCTTATAACGTTCATAACGACGTTTATGAAGAACAAGAACACACATCAGACAGAATTAAGCGGAATAGCTGGCGCGCTTTATATCATAAACGAACCATGGACTCCAATGTTTGTTGTGTCTTGCCCAGGTTCCGGGCCCGGATTATTATGGGCCTTAATTGCAAAAAATCGGACACACTCCCATCTTGACCTCAAAGCGGCGGGCTACGCCGTTATGTCTGGTCAAACAGACACGTCCGTGAAGCGGCGCAAGCCGTCAGCGAGAAACCAGACCGCGCGGTAACGTGCTGTCACCCTGTAAAGGGAATCCTCTTCCTGAGTCACGCAGTGCGAAGGGAGGGGAG
>CANJWD010000084.1 GCA_947478475.1 Enterobacterales bacterium | reverse complement strand
TCCTCCGGCGGCTATCGCCTCATCATCAACTGCAACCGGCATGCTGGTCAGCAGGTCCCTCATCTTCACCTGCACCTGCTCGGCGGACGCATGCTCGGACCCCTGCTGTCCCCCTGACTCCGGAACGGCACAAAATGAAAAAAAAGGCATACGCCGCACTCATCATAATACTGCTGCTGTCAGCCTGTGCACCGGTAAAGTCTCCCCCTGTCAGACTCCCGGCACTCCCGCCTGCCCGGATGCCACCGCCACCTCTGACAGCAGAAGCAGAAAAGGTCCCGGCCATCCCGCACACACTGCCTGTCAACTGGCATGGCAGCATTGCCCCCCTGCTGAAAAAAATTCTCACTGACCCGGAAACAGTGCCTGGCGCTCTTCTGTTTCCGGCTGATGTCAGTAACCGCACTAATGGTTCACTGCAGACGAATCGTGCAACGACGACACTGCGGGAAATACTGGCATCGGAAGAAAAATTTACTTTAATTTCACCGGCGCAGCTCACCGCAGCAAAAAAAACGTTAGGCTTGTCAGAAAATGATACCCTTGACCTGCGCAGCAAGGCAATGGGTCTGGCCCGGCACCTCGGTGCCCGGTACATACTGTACAGCGACATCAGCGGTGACGTTAAGGCGCCTGATATCGAAATGCAGCTGATGCTGGTGCAGACCGGCGAGATAATCTGCACTGCCAATGACACACTTAAACGCTGACGCATCGCCGTCAGTGATACTGTAGTGGCATAGTAAATTTAGCCACCTGAATAGAAGTGATATCTTCACTTCATTACTATTACAGGTGACACAGCCTGGATCACTCCGTTAAATATTCCATAGTGACCCTTGATGTCAGCCTGGTAATCAGTTCATAAGGGCTGACACCGGTAAAAGCAGCTATTTTTTCAACGGGTAATTCTGTTCCCCATAGCAGCGCTTCATCACCGACTTTGTCGGTAGCGGCGAGTCCAAGGTTAACTGAGATCATATCCATGGAAACACGCCCAACAATCGGCACCTCGCGTCCGTTTATCCATACCGGAGTACCTGCAGGGGCACAGTGCGGATAACCGTCACCATAACCAATCGCGACGACACCCAGCCTGGTGTTTACATCACTTCTCCAGGTGGCGCCATAGCCGACAGGCTCTCCTGCATGGTGTTCACGCACGGCTATTAAGCTGGATTTAAGCGCCATCACGGGTTGTAAATTCAGCTCAGCAGCATAAAAATTTGTCAGCGGCGAAACGCCATATAACATAATTCCCGGTCGTACCCAGTCATAATGCGCTTGTGGACAAGTCAGAATTCCTCCGGAAGCCGCCAGCGATTTTTTCCCCGGTTTATCCGCAGTAAAAGCATTAAAACAAGCCAGTTGTTGCGATGTGGTGTTGGCCTCCGGCTGATCAGCAGAGCTAAAATGACTTATTATATTGATTGGGTGCATAACGTTATGACAGACGCTCAGGCGCTGATAAAAGGCCGGCGCGTCTTTTGGGAGTACCCCCAGACGATGCATGCCGCTATCCAGTTTCATCCAGACATCGACTGGAGCGGGCAGCTCTGCCTGTTCCAGCGCCTCTAACTGTTCTGTACTGTGTACCACGGTTTGAATGTTATTAACGGTTAATTGTGGTAAATCTCCGGCCTCAAAAAAGCCTTCCAGTAATAAAATAGGTTTTGTTATTCCGCTTGCTCTCAGCGTCAGGGCCTCTTTAATGCGCGCAACGCCATAGCAATCGGTAAATTCTGTTATCGTGTGTGCTGTTTCCAGCAATCCATGGCCATAAGCGTTTGCTTTCACGATAGCCATCAGCCTGCTGCGTGGCGCCAGCACATGTATTTGTTGCAGGTTATGCCGCAAAGCGTGACGGTTGATAATTGCGGTTGCAGTTTTCATTTTTTATTTTTAGTGAATGCTGAGTACAATTGAGAACTATTCTCCTGATCGATGTTCTTCATTGTAACTAAGGTCTGCATAGTTATCAAAGCGTGACCACTGCCCATTAAAAGTCAAACGTACCGTACCAATAGGGCCATTGCGCTGCTTACCTAATATGATTTCTGCTACGCCCTTTTTTTCGCTATCTTCGTGATAAACTTCGTCACGATAGATAAACATTATCAAATCGGCATCCTGTTCGATCGATCCGGATTCGCGCAAATCAGAATTCACTGGCCGTTTGTCCGCGCGCTGCTCCAGACCACGGTTAAGCTGAGAGAGCGCGACAACCGGTACCTGGAGCTCTTTTGCCAGTGCTTTGAGTGAGCGGGAAATTTCAGCAATTTCCAGAGTCCGGTTCTCCAGCAGCGCCGGAACGCGCATCAGTTGCAGGTAGTCGATCATAATCAAACTCAGGCCACCGTGGTCGCGAAAAACGCGGCGCGCGCGCGATCGCACGTCACCTGGCGTCAGGCCAGATGAGTCATCGATGTACATATTACGTTTTTCCAGCAGGAGCCCCATAGTGCTGGAAATGCGGGCCCAGTCTTCGTCATTAAGCTGCCCGGTACGAATACGCGTCTGTTCCACCCGTGACAGAGAGGCCAGCGTACGCATCATAAGCTGGTTAGCGGGCATTTCCAGGCTGAAAATCAGCACTGGTTTTTCCTGCGTCATGGCGGCATTTTCACACAAATTCATGGCAAATGTGGTTTTACCCATCGAGGGTCGGGCTGCTACGATAATTAAATCTGATTTTTGTAAACCGGCGGTTTTCTTATCCAAATCCTGATAGCCCGTTGAGATTCCGGTGACACCGTCGTGTGGATTTTGATAGAGCTGTTCGATACGTGCGAAGGTATCTTCCAGAATACGATCGATACTTTTTGGTCCTTCGTCTCTGTTGACCCGATTTTCCGCAATCTGGAATACACGTGATTCCGCCAGATCCAGCAACTCCTCACTACTGCGTCCCTGGGGAGAGTAACCGGCATCAGCAATTTCGTTGGCAACGGCGATCATTTCGCGCACCACGGCACGCTCCCGGACGATATCGGCATACGCTGAAATATTGGCCGAGCTTGGTGTATTTTTTGATAATTCAGCCAGATAAGCAAAACCACCGACTAAATCTAAGTCGCTTTTTTGCTCCAGTGACTCTGATAAAGTGATTAAATCGATGGGTTTGTTTGTTTCAAGCAGACGTTGCATCTCAGTGAAAATGCGGCGATGCGGGCGGCTAAAAAAATCATTGCTGGTAACGCGTTCGGATACATGATCCCAGCGTTCGTTATCCAGCATCAAACCACCCAGCACGGACTGTTCTGCTTCCAGTGAATGCGGTGGGAGTTTTAGCGCTTCCATCTGGTAGTCTTTTGATTCTGTCATTTTCTGGAGGGATTTTTTTACTGCCATGACGGTGTTTTTTTATCCGGTTGCGAATCAAAAATTGAAGCAGCGTAGTATACGCCCAATGATCCACCTTGAGTAATTAGCTATGCCAGTGGCGCGTATTATCGCATAATACGGTGTTTTTTCGACTTTCATGTATTAGAGAAATAATGTCTGAAGCAGTGGCGTCAATTATAAAAACTATTCAGTGGTACCCAATCGGTGAACTTAGTCTGCCGGAAGCTGCTGCTGACTGGCTAATGGAATCAGGCTCGATGACCCGTCGTTTTGAACGACACTGTGGCGAAGTCTGTATTGAGCCTCGGCAAGAGCGTTTTATCCATTATGAACAGTTGGGAGAAGCTGCCTGCCATCTGCCGCTAAACCAGCGTTACTGGTTACGTGAAGTTGTATTATCAGGTGATGGTATACCCTGGTTACTTGGGCAAACGATCATTCCGGAAGAAACTCTCTCTGGTCCTGAGCAGTCATTAATGCATCTTGGTACGGTGCCTTTGGGTCGTTATTTGTTTAATATCAATGAACACAGGTTAACGCGTGATTTTATCCAGGCTGGTTTACAGGGCTCTCTCTGGGCGCGTCGTTCGCTGTTGCGTTTATCGGGTAAGCCCCTTTTACTGACTGAGGTTTTTTTACCCGCTTCCCCGCTTTACAGAGCCATACAATCCTGATTGCTGCCAGATATGCAAAACAGAAATACCGTGAAGGAAGCCATGATTAAACACAAGTGGCGGGCCTATTCCCGTTTGATGCGCATTGATAAACCCATTGGTACTCTGTTATTGCTGTGGCCAACACTATCAGCCCTGTGGCTGGCGGGCGGAGCGATCCCTGATACAAAAATATTCGTGGTCTTTGTGTTAGGAGTTTTTTTAATGCGCTCTGCCGGATGCGTACTGAACGATTACGCCGATCGTCATATTGACGGGCACGTGCAACGGACTGCGGGCAGGCCCATACCTGCGGGGGATGTTAGCGAAAAAGAGAGTAAAATTTTATTTGTTATCCTGATTGTCCTCTCTTTTAGCCTGGTGCTGACATTGAACGCCATGACGGTAGGGTTGTCACTGGTAGCTCTGGCGTTAGCGTGGATCTACCCCTTTATGAAACGTATCACCCATCTGCCACAGCTTGTGTTAGGCCTTGCTTTTGGCTGGTCAATTCCGATGGGATTTGCTGCGGTCAGTGCGCGGTTGCCACTGAGTTGTTGGCTGTTGTTCTGCGCCTCTGTTTGTTGGACTGTGGTTTATGATACTCAGTATGCCATGGTTGATCGCGATGATGACTTGAGGATTGGTGTCAAATCAACGGCGATTTTGTTCGGTGAATATGACCGGCTAATGGTGGGATTATTACAGCTGGCAACGTTATTATTGCTGCTGGCGGTTGGCAAGCTGGCGCAGTTTTCAGCGGTGTACTACGGAGCAATTTTACTGGCCGGGGCTATGTTCGTTTATCAGCAGATTTTGATTGCCCGTCGCCAGGCCGATCGCTGTTTTTTGGCCTTCCGGTGTAACAACTACGTTGGGCTGGTGCTATTTTTAGGGACCGCCTTAAGTTATTAAGGCAAAATGTGCTGATGGCTGGGCGTCGTTGCCAGATTCAGTCACGAGTTTCGCAGCGGGCTAACCGGGATGAGCCAGTAATGATCTGATGTGATCAGTAATGGCGTTTTTGATGACAGCCCAGTTTTGTTGGTAAAACGTTATTTTTTGAGACAAGCGACGCTTATGCTGCTCAAACCACGCTGCGATGG
>CANJWD010000083.1 GCA_947478475.1 Enterobacterales bacterium | reverse complement strand
TGGTATCGTTGCCCTTCAGTTAGCTGCTGGTAGTTCATGGTTACTCGCTCATCTTTGATCGGAGGAGCAGGATAGCTTATCAGCAGCTAACCTTCACCTCACCATTATGACCGAGCGTTGCACTTATTATCTGAATTCGCCGTTTACCTTTAGCTTATATTCGATTACCTTAGCGTACGAAGTGCTGGCAAATCCAAGTGAGATAACTATCATAAATATTAAATAATGCATATTTCTTCCTCGCTTTTGTCTCCGAGCACCCGCCCTAGATACTTAAGAAAATAAGACGCTAAGTCCCATTTTTCAATTTTATCAGCCATACAATTTAGTTAAATAATATATATATTTTTAATAAAATGCCATCCATTCAGCGTAACATGTATTGCATTCATTTCAAGAAAATTCTCGTTTTTCAGGACTATCCTCCCCATCTCCGCCCCAATAACGAACCTCGAGACACGTTTTCAGAAAACCCAGTAAAATCAAGGGTTCTGGACATGCGTACCTTCGGGTCGAACGTTCGCATGTGACGGAGAAACGGAGAGTAAAATGGGGGATTTTGGGGTAAAATCGGTGATTCTGTAATTCTCTAAGTACGCATGTGTCGGGCGACTAAAAGGCGCTAAAGCCTATGAATATTGGAGTTCAGATGGTGATTTTGGAATTTGAAAAATGACGCCCAAAAAGTTCGAGCGCTGTAAACTGGCGGTGAGAGAGGGATTCGAACCCTCGATACGTTTTCACATATACACGCTTTCCAGGCGTGCTCCTTCAGCCACTCGGACACCTCACCACATTTAGGTATGGCAATAGCAGCCATACACTGACGGGCGTAATGTAGGCAAAACCAGAGCCAGCGTCAATACTCTTCCCCGTTTTTCTGTGATGCGATGATTGCGTTTGTTTACCTTGGTTTGTTTACCTTGACAATGGCAGAATTGTAACCCATACAGGAGCATGGCCTACAGGATAGCGCGCCAGAAGGGCTAGCCGGCCTGATTGTTGCTCAATGCGATATACCGCAATATGATTCGTTTTCTGACCGGCGGCGATTAAAAAATTCCCACTGTGATCAATATTAAAACCCCGTGGCTGAATTTCTGTCGGGTGATGCCCCAGCAGCGTAACCGTTAATCCACGCTGAGTTATGCTGAAAATGCTCAAAATACTGTTGGTACGCTCACTGATGTATAAATAACGGCCATCTGGAGTGACGTGAATATCAGCTGCCCAGCGCGCGCCGATAAAATCAGCCGGCAGGGCATCCAGCGTTTGAGCCCGGCAATAGGAACCACCGGCAGTTATCTGGTAAACGTCCACGGAACCGTGCAGTTCATTGACACAATACACCACAGCATAATGAGGGTGAAACTGCATATGTCTGGGCCCGGCACCGGCGGCGGTATTCAGCGCCATCTGCGTATAATGCGGATTGAGCCTGCCAGCACTGTTGAAATCAAACAGGCGCACACGATCTTCCTTCAGGCAAGGCACCAGTAATAGTGGCCTGCCCGGATCAATATTCACCGAATGCGGGGCGGGCAATTCATCTATTTGTTGCAATGGCTCCTGAACGACACCCTTGTTATCGATTGGGCTGACAGTGACACAGTGACCTGAATATGACGCACAAAACAGCAACTTCCCACAGTGACTGGTTGAAATATGAGTCGGTACGGCAGGCAGTAAGGCCACTCCAAGCTGCTCTAGCTGGCCATCGGGCATAATCCGCCAGCTGACAATGCCGCAGGCAGAGCGAATACCGGTGTATAAATAGCGCTTGTCCGCGCTTATTACCATCGGCTGCACCTGGCCCGCAACGGCGACAGTTTGTAATAGTGCCAAATTACCATCATGGGCTAATTGCCAGACATGAATCTGTTGGCTGTCCGGGCTTGCAACGTAAACCACTTGCTTCATTGACTGTAAACTCCTTAACTGTGAACCCATTAACTATGAACCCATTAACTATAAACCTATTAACTATTGCCTGAAATTGCCTAAATTCGCTGATATTTTGTCAGGCAATGGCTTAATGTTGACGACAATTGCAGATTGCGTCAGAACATGAACAGGTTTTTCAAACTTCTCCTTCGTTCCTTGAGTGACTATGCTGCATAGTGGTAAGGTTACGCCCTTTAAGTAAGGTTACGCCCTTTAAATTTGATGACTTAACATTGACTGATATAAAAACGCCCATACAAAAGAAAAATAGCGAGGGGAGTTACACAATGCGTATCATTTTGCTCGGTGCTCCTGGTGCTGGTAAGGGAACTCAGGCTCAATTCATCATGCAACGTTATGGTATCCCGCAAATATCCACTGGGGATATGTTACGCACAGCAGTTAAAGCTGGCTCACGGTTAGGTCTGCAAGCGCAAGCGATGATGAGTGCCGGACAGCTGGTTACCGATGAACTGGTTATCGCACTGGTCAATGAGCGCATCAGACTACGGGATTGCGATGATGGTTTCCTGTTGGATGGTTTTCCCCGTACTATTCATCAGGCAGATGCCCTAAAACAGGCAAACATCAGGATTGATTATGTACTGGAATTTTCCGTACCGGATGAACTGATCATTGAACGTATCGCTGGCCGTTTGGTTCATACGGCTTCAGGCCGTATTTATCATACCAAATTCCATCCACCGCGGACGGCAAATGAGGATGATATAACGGGCGAAACACTGACTCTGCGTAACGACGACAGAGAGGAAACTGTTCGTAAACGTTTGACTGAATATCGCCAAATGACCACACCGTTACTGGATTACTACCGCAGAGAAGCGCAGGCTGGCCGCACCTGCTACGCTAAACTTGATGGAGCGCGTACGGTCGCTGAAATTAGCGCAGAATTAGTCGCTATTCTCCGTTGACTAAAATTACAAGGAAAACCCGCAATGCAAATAAAGCCAGGCGTGTTGATAGTCAATCTGGGTACGCCACAGGCTCCGACGTCTGCGGCTGTCAAACATTATCTTGCTGAATTTTTAAGCGATCGACGGGTGATTGACACGCCGCGGTGGCTCTGGTGGCCGTTGCTGCATGGGCTTATTTTACCGCTCCGTTCCACCCGCGTAGCAAAATTGTATCAGTCAATATGGATGGATGAAGGTTCTCCTCTGCTGGTGTACAGCCGTCGCCTGAAAAAAGCACTGGCTGCCCGTATACCGAATATTCCGGTTGAGCTCGGTATGAGCTATGGCAAACCCAGCCTCGCTGGTGCAATAGAAATACTATTAACTCAGGGAGTTAACAGGCTGATCATCATACCGCTTTACCCGCAATACTCCAGTTCAACCAGTGCAGCAGTATGGGATGCCGTGGCATCCACCCTGGCTGGCTACCGCCGCCTGCCATCGCTCATTTTTATTCGTGATTATGCTGACCACCCGGCGTACATAGCGGCACTCGGACAAACTATCGAACACTCATTTGAACAACATGGTCAGCCTGACAGACTGATTCTTTCTTTTCATGGTATACCGGAACGCTATGCCAGGCTGGGAGATGACTATCCGCAACGTTGCGAGGATACCAGCCGTGCACTGAGAGTTTTGCTACCAGTATCTGAAAAACATATACTGCTGACATACCAGTCACGTTTTGGTCGCCAACCCTGGCTAACCCCCTATACCGACAAAACCCTTAAAAGCCTGCCAGCACAGGGTGTCCGGCATATTCAGGTGATTTGTCCTGGTTTTCCTGCGGACTGTCTGGAGACATTAGAAGAGATTAAAGAGCAGAACCGCGAAATTTTTCTGCGGGCAGGTGGGGAAAAATTTGAATATATACCTGCACTGAATGAGCAACCGGTCCATATTGATTTATTCGAACAGTTGGTTGCTGCTTATACCTGATTATAGCGGCCGATCATTCAGTCGCTCCATGGAGCATATATGACAGAAAAGCGACTCCGTCAGCTCAGCATACTGGTTGGCCAAAAGCTTAAAGCGCAGGGAAAGTGGATTACCTGTGCAGAGTCCTGTACTGGTGGCTGGGTGGCCAAAGCACTCACTGATATTGCAGGAAGTTCATCTTATTTTGATCGCGGGTTTGTTGCTTACAGCAATACTGCAAAACAGGAGTTATTGCACGTAAAACAGTCAGTTTTGATGACATGTGGGGCGGTAAGTCAAGAAGTTGTGTGTGCAATGGCCATTGATGCATTACACACAGCTGCTGCAGACATTGCTTTATCTATTAGTGGAATTGCGGGACCTTCTGGCGGAACGGTGGACAAACCAGCTGGCACTGTGTGGTTTGGTTTTGCCAGTAAACCGGGGCATGTCAAGGCATGTAAAAAACAGTTTACCGGTGATCGTGAATCGATCAGATTACAGGCTGCCATTTTTTCACTGCAAACAATACTGGATGAATTTCTCGAAGAACAGACTTGATACTGTATTAGTATACAGTATAATTAGCGGTAGGTTTTTTACACAACATAAAATTAAAGAGTGATGAGTGATAAGTGATGGATGAGTGATGATGAATTATCTCAAAAATCTTCTGCATTGCATCGCCCAATCAGGGGGTCAAGATGGCTGTTGATGAAAATAAGCAAAAAGCACTGGCTGCAGCATTAGCTCAAATCGAAAAGCAATTCGGTAAGGGTTCGATTATGCGCCTTGGCGAAGATCGGTCGATGGACGTTGAAACGATTTCCACGGGCTCCCTCTCTCTTGATATTGCTTTGGGAGCGGGCGGCCTGCCTATGGGGCGCATCGTCGAAATTTACGGACCCGAATCTTCCGGAAAAACGACGCTTACCTTGCAGGTTATTGCAGCGGCACAGCGTGGTGGTAAAACGTGTGCATTCATTGATGCTGAACATGCTCTTGATCCTATTTACGCAAAAAAACTGGGTGTTGATATCGATAATTTACTCTGCTCCCAGCCTGATACCGGTGAACAGGCTCTGGAGATTTGTGATGCATTAACACGTTCCGGGGCAGTTGATGTGATTATCGTGGATTCCGTTGCAGCACTGACCCCAAAAGCAGAAATTGAGGGCGAAATAGGTGATTCCCATATGGGTCTTGCCGCACGAATGATGAGTCAGGCAATGCGCAAACTTGCCGGAAACCTGAAAAATGCTAATACATTACTGATTTTTATCAAT
>CANJWD010000082.1 GCA_947478475.1 Enterobacterales bacterium | reverse complement strand
CGCGAGACCGGAATACCTCACACTGCTTGCCTGCAAAAATGCTTTATACAGTTCTTTCGTACATTGATGAGGTGACATCTGATAACCCTGCGCACTTTTCCCTTTTCATCTTTCTACCATTTTTCTTCGATGTGCGAAACTTGTGTCCACAAGAGGTGTTAGCAGGCCCGATGTTGCTCATCGCTGTCGCGGGCCTGTTAGCGAATCTGTTTGCTTTCTGGGTGTTGCACAGAGGCGTGGGTGAGAAAAATATTAATATCCGCGCAGCGACACTGCATATACTCGGTGATTTACTGGGTTCAGTCGGCGCTATTATCGCTGCTGTCGTGATCATGATGACAGGGTGGATGCCTGTTGATCCGCTACTGTCAATTTTAGTCTCTGTGTTAGTACTGCGCAGTGCATGGCAATTGTTGAAGGAAAGTTTTCACGAACTGCTGGAAGGTGCCGCGCAAGGCGTGGATACTGATGCGCTTGGCAAAAATTTATGCCTGACTATTCCGGAAGTCAGTAACGTTCACCACGTGCACCTCTGGCAACTGGGAGAGCAACAGCTGATGACACTGCACGTTCAGGCCAGCAGCCCCCCAAAAGACCACGATGACCTCCTGCAACGCGTTCAGCATTACCTTCTTCATCATTATAAAATTAGCCATGCCACAGTGCAGATAGAATATCAGCCCTGTGAAAAATCAGAGTGCGATATTCACCAGACGGGCGTAGCCGGTGCACACGTTCATCATCATTAATTTATCATCATTAATTTCAATGAATAAACCGAATCCGGCGCCAGCGGTATTCAGGCGCCGCGGCGGTATCCTGATTTTAACTGAGTAGCAAAATCCAGCATGCGCTGTAATGGAATTAACGCCCGTGCCGCGAGTTGCGTATCAACCTGGATTTCATGCAGGCATCCGCCCTGTTCCAGGCTTGCGGCAATTGCTTTGAGGCTGTTCAGTGCCATCCACGGGCAGCGGGCGCAACTACGACAGGTCGCCCCTTCGCCTGCCGTTGGTGCCTCAAATAACTCTTTATCCGGGCAGGATTGCTGCATTTTATAAAAAATACCACGATCAGTGGCAACGATTAGTTTTTTTTGCGGTAACATCCTGGCTGCCTGAATCAGTTGACTGGTAGAACCCACTGCATCGGCCATGGCAACTACCGCCTCAGGAGACTCCGGATGCACCAAAACAGCGGCATCCGGATGAAGCGCTTTCATCTGCAGCAGTGCCTGGGTTTTAAATTCATCGTGCACGATACAGGCACCCTGCCAGCACAGTAGATCAGCACCACTCTTCTTTTCGACATATCTGCCTAAGTGACGATCCGGAGCCCAGATAATTTTTTCCCCCAAACTATCCAAATATTCAATAAGATCGACAGCAATACTGGAAGTCACCACCCAGTCAGCCTGAGCTTTTACCGCAGCAGAAGTGTTGGCATAAACGACTACGGTGCGATCCGGATGAGTGGCACAAAATGCCGAAAATTCATCTGCCGGGCAACCTAAATCTAATGAACACTCTGCCCTGAGTGTTGGCATAATGACCTGTTTTTCAGGATTAAGGATCTTCGCGGTTTCACCCATAAAACGCACCCCAGCGACCAGTAGCGTGGTGGCAGAGTGCTGGCTCCCAAAACGAGCCATCTCCAGAGAATCAGCAACGCATCCACCGGTCTCTTCCGCCAGTGCCTGAATGTCAGGATCGGTATAGTAGTGGGCAACTAACACAGCATTCTGTTTTTGCAGCAGTGCCTTTATTTTTTGATGAAAAAATATTTTTTCATCCGCAGCCAGTGGCACTGGTTTAGGAGGAAATCGGTATTCCGCTGGATTAATACCAATAAATTCACTCATTATTCCTGTCTCCGTCAATGGGGCATGGAAAAAATGGATTAACACAATGTAATAATGAATTAATACAATGCAATGTTGAAAACGGCATTTAATTTTTTAATGACAAACAGAAAGCCCTGGTTTGCGCAGGGATATTTTATCGCTTCATCGATAAATCATTCTGTGCCGCAGAAAGTTAGAACAAAAAACAGCAAATAATGTTTTATTATGTCTGTTATCATAATGATACAATTCCGGAAACCTCAGTGAAAATAGGGAAGACAACGTTGTATTGGATCCTTGTTTTTTTCGCAGTTGTGATTGCTGCCAGTTATTATAGCTGCGTTAACCCTGCTATTTCCAATACCAGGGAGGGATTAAACAGGTAGTGGTGTGGCTTATAGGCCGTCAACGGATAACGCAAGAGTCATGGCGTCATGTGTACTGAGAAATTGCTCACTCATCTCACCGATAAACTGGGTAGCAGACAGCGACTACTGGTAGCTTTCAGCGGTGGAATCGACTCCACGGCGCTTCTGCATCTGTTAGTCAACATGCGTGAGTTGTCCCACTCCTCCAGGCAGTTACGTGCAGTCCATATTCACCACGGTTTGAGTCGTTTTTCTGATGACTGGATGTATCACTGCCAGCGCTGCTGTAAACAGTGGCAGGTTCCCCTGGAGGTAATACACGTTAATCTGGATACCAGGCAACGTGGTGGCATTGAAGCGGTGGCGCGAAAAGCGCGTTATCAGGCGCTGGGTGACATTATGTCAGACGGAGAAGTCCTGCTGACAGCGCAACATCAAAACGATCAGTGCGAAACTTTATTGCTGGCATTAAAACGGGGTAGTGGCCCTGCGGGGTTGTCATCGATGGCAGAGTGCAGAGCGTTTTTTAACGGCGAACACTTAAGACCTTTGTTAGAGATTTCCCGTTATGAATTAGAACGTTATGCATCACGGCATCATCTCCCCTGGGTTGAAGATAATTCCAATCAGGATGAGCGTTTTGATCGTAATTTCTTGCGACACAGTGTATTACCACCGCTATTGAAGCGCTGGCCGCATTTTGCTGATACGACAGCGCGTAGCGCCAGTCTGTGTGCTGAACAAGAGCAATTGCTGGATGAGCTATTGCATGAATCGCTAAAAACAGTTACCAGTAACGACAATTCTATCTGTATTACCGGGCTTCTGGCCATGAGTAGCGTGAAACGTTTTGCTTTGCTGCGTCGCTGGATAGCCTGCTGCGGCGCGTTGATGCCAGGACGTGATCAGTTGCAGTTGCTGTGGCATGAGGTAGCACTATGCCGTCGTAAAGACGCGCAGCCCCGGATGCAGCTTGGTCGCTGGCAGGTGCGTCGCTATCGGCAAAGGCTCTATGTGCTGCCTGTGCTGAAATCGCTGCGTGGTTGCGTGCTGCCGTGGGATACCAACAACCCGCTGTTGCTGCCAGATGGGTTAGGAAAACTCTGTTTTACTGACCTCTGTTTTACTGGCAGTGGTACCCGGATACGGGCGCCAGTGACGGATGAACAGATTAGCGTGCGTTTTTCCACTGAGGGAAACGTGAATATTGTCGGCCGGCATCATGCCCGTCAGATAAAAAAATTGTGGCAGGAGCTTGCGGTTCCACCGTGGCAACGGGGCCGAATTCCGCTGTTATTTTATGATAATCAGTTAATTACAGCACCTGGATTGTTTGTTACATGGCAAGGCCAGGCAGAGGCAGGTAAGCCAGAATGTCAGCTGTATTGGGAAAAATGCTGTTGACGGGCTAAGTCCATTCAGTAGTTGTGTACCCTGACAAACTAAAGAAAGGAATTGTAATGCCGGATGTTTCGCATGCTATCTCATCATTAACTGCTGAAAATTTACGCTCTTTACCAGAGCGGTTTGGTTGCCCGATCTGGGTTTATGATAGGGATATTATCATTAACAAAATAGATCAGTTACGTCATTTTGACGTGATCCGTTTTGCTCAAAAGGCATGCCCGAACACTCATATTCTGCGGCAGATGCGTGAACAAGGGGTAACAGTAGATGCCGTATCCTTAGGTGAAATTGAACGAGCACTACTGGCCGGCTATCAGACGGGACAAGGAGTGGCTGAAATAGTATTCACCGCTGATTTACTGAATAGCGCCACGCTTCATCGCGTGGCAGAACTCGGCATTCCGGTTAATGCAGGTTCAGTCGATATGCTGGAACAACTGGGTCGTCATTCACCAGGGCATTCCGTATGGCTGCGTATTAACCCCGGTTTTGGCTATGGCCATAGTCACAAGACGAATACGGGTGGCGAAAATAGCAAACATGGGATCTGGCCTCTGGATTTGCCACAAGCGATGGCATACATCCAGCGATATGAATTAAAACTTACTGGAATCCATATGCACATTGGTTCGGGAGTCGATTATCGACACCTGCAACAGCTGTGTGACGTCATGGTGCAGCAGGCGATTACACTGGGACAGGATATCCGTGCTGTCTCCGCAGGAGGAGGGTTACCGGTGCCCTATCGACAGGGAGATGAATCGATTGATACCGGGCACTATTATGAATTATGGCATAGCGCCCGCCAAAAAATCGCGCGGCATTTTGGGCACTCCATCAACCTGGAGATTGAACCAGGACGTTTTTTGGTTGCTGAATCGGGGGTGCTGCTGGCTCAGGTACGCGTGGTAAAAAATATGGGTAGCCGCCACTATTTGCTGGTTGATGCAGGATTTAATGATCTTATGCGTCCTGCCATGTACGGCAGCTATCATCATATTTCCTTGTTACCTGCAGACGGAAGGGATCTCACGGATGCAGCTGTGCGAGAAACAGTGATTGCAGGGCCTTTGTGTGAATCCGGAGATGTTTTTACGCAACGGGCAGGAGGCCGTCTGGAAACCAGGAGGTTGCCACAAGCAGTGGTCGGTGATTACCTTGTCTTTCATGACACAGGCGCTTATGGCGCGTCAATGTCATCCAATTACAACAGTCGTCCGTTAATTCCTGAGGTGTTATTTGAAAATGGAACACCCCGTTTAATCCGGCGTGCTCAAACTATGGAGGAGTTGCTGGCGCTGGAAAAAATTTAGAAGGCCAACAACTTGTGGTTTTCATTGATAACACGCGCTGTTGCCAGCAAACAGCCGTGGCAGTACCTGTATCAAACCGTCTGGCACCGCCTGATTACCAGTTATGAAATCTTGTCCAGGGCCACCATCTTCACCTCAAAGGGTACTCCCGCCGACGAAGGCGGGAGGGGAATTTGAATGAGGCTGAAAGCCTCAAGGAACAATCAGCCACGTTGATTCTGAATGTATTTCTTAACCACTTCCAGCGGCGCACCTCCGCATGACCCGGCGAAATAAGAGCGCGACCAGAGCACTGGCTTTGAATACGCAGCCCGCAAATCCAGAAACTCATTGCGCAGG
>CANJWD010000081.1 GCA_947478475.1 Enterobacterales bacterium | reverse complement strand
TACGCCGTTATGTCTGGTCAAACAGACACGTCCGTGAAGCGGCGCAAGCCGTCAGCGAGAAACCAGACCGCGCGGTAACGTGCTGTCACCCTGTAAAGGGAATCCTCTTCCTGAGTCACGCAGTGCGAAGGGAGGGGAGGATATCAACATGCACTGGAATCGTTCGTATTATTTTGCTATCAGTGTTGGTATGATGGCCGACGGCATAGGCCAGTGACGGCTGCACCATGCTGATAAAAAATGGACAGCCCACCGATTTTTTTACCGGATATTAGGTGTTATCGTGTCGCAACCTTTTTTTTGGCAGCAAAAAACCCTGGCTGAGATGTCAGATGACGAATGGGAATCATTGTGTGACGGCTGCGGGCAGTGCTGCCTGCACAAGATTATCGATAGTAATACCGATGAGCTTTATTTTACCAATGTTGCCTGTAATCAGCTCAACATAAAAACATGTCGGTGCCGCCATTATGAACAGCGCTTTGAATATGAGCAGGGATGTATCAAGCTAACCCGGGAAAATCTTGAAACACTTAACTGGTTACCCCAAACCTGTGCCTACAAATTAGTGGCGGAAGGCAGAGATCTCTATCCCTGGCATCCGTTAATAAGCGGAACTAAGAACGCTATGCACGGTGAACGTATCTCAGTGCGCAGTATTGCTGTGCATAAAAAAAATACCACCGACTGGCAGGACCATATCACAGGATCCTGCCCGAAATCTTCGTGAAAAAAATTTCTCCTTTATCGGAGACGCGCTGCATGATGGAGTTTATTTAAAGGTTTTATTTTGGTAAAAAAACTGACTAAACAGCACTAAGATCCCCATCAACAGATAAACTAAAAAAATACCCGTTAGCCACTGAGGCATTTCAAGAAACAGAAACTGCCATTGTTTTTTGGAACAGTCACCAGTGGCGTAAAAAATGGCTGGAGCCCATTCATCCAGCGGCAGCCAGGCCGGAAAATTAACAAAAAAATCACACGTTGCAAAAGGAGAAGGGTGCTGCTGTAGGGAACTGTGTCGCCATGCGAGTTCGCTGCCTTTCCATGCGCTATATAGCCATAATCCAATCGCGGCATAACGCAACGGCGACTTTGGTGTTATGGCAGCCAGTATTGATGCACCGAAAATACCGAGCAGCGCACAACGCTCGTAAATACAAAGTACACAGGGTTGCAACAACAATATGTGCTGAAAATAGAGCGCGCCAAGCACCGGCATAAGGGCGCCGAATGCCATTAACAACCACGCGCTACGCCGCTGAGACCAACGATTTAAAAATTGCAACATATTTATTCTCTTCCCTGAAACAGCCACCGCCACGAGCGACGATTTTGCTAATTTTTCTGCTTTAACGCTCGATAACGCTCGATCATGCTAATGCAGTGCAGGCTGCTTCAGCCAGGCTCTGAAATTTTCTGACTGCTAAATATACGGTTTTCCTGTTCAGCAACACGAATAAACGTAGTGCGTTTAGTTAACTCCTTGATGTGAGAAGCACCAACGTAGGTACAGGCTGAGCGTAGCCCTCCGAGTATGTCACGAATCGTCATATCAACTGCCCCACGCAGGGGTAATCTGACCGTTTTTCCTTCTGCCGCCCGGTATTCTGCGACACCGCCTACATGGCGTTTCATCGCTGATTCCGAACTCATCCCGTAGAAAAGCATAAATTTCTTATCGTTTTCTTCCATAATGTGGCCCTCACATTCATCATGGCCTGCCAGCATGCCACCCAGCATGACAAAATCGGCTCCGCCGCCAAATGCCTTGGCAATGTCACCCACCATAGAACAACCGCCATCACTGACGATTTGACCACCCAACCCGTGAGCGGCATCCGCACATTCGATAACGGCAGAGAGTTGCGGGTAACCGACCCCCGTTTTTATACGTGTAGTACAGACAGAACCGGGACCAATGCCCACTTTGACAATATCAGCGCCAGAGAGGATCAGTTCCTCTACCATTTCCCCCGTCACCACATTACCCGCACAAATAACGTTATCCGGAAAGGCACCACGGACTTTTTTCAGGAATTCAACAAAGTGCTCTGAATAACCATTAGCAACATCAATACAGATAAATTTCAGCGCGCCGGACAGTGCCTGAATCTGTTTTATTTTATCAAAATCCGCCGCAGAGGTTCCGGTTGAAATCATGACATAACGCAGGATGGACTCGGGGACTCTGCTAACGAAAGCGGCCCACTGCTCAATAGTATAATGCTTGTGAACGGCCGTAAGAAGACCCAGTGGAGCCAGAGATTCAGCCATACTAAAAGTACCCACCGTATCCATATTTGCCGCGATAACGGGCACTCCTAACCACTGCAAGCCTGAATGCATAAAAACAAAATGGCGCTCCAGCTTTACATCAGAACGACTCTTTAAGGTGGAGCGCTTAGGGCGGATCAAAACATCTTTGAAGCCTAATTTTAAACCTTCTTCGATACGCATTACTTCCTTACTGTTTGTCACCAGCAAGTAGTGAAATTTCTCATGGAATACCCGTGAACACCGATCTCTGTCGGACATCATACTCCAGAATACTGACACAACAAGAGCACTGCCTGATATTTGCCTGGTCTGCATGCCGACGGAACAATTTTATTAAATTTTCATCATTTATTCTGTCGTTAACTGAAGAAGGATAATATCCTGTTATTACCATTTTTTTATTATTAATTAGCAGATTAAAGAGAAATTATGGTCTGGATTGTCGCATTAACAGGAGGGATTGGCAGTGGTAAAAGTACTGTCTCACAGGCCTTTTCCAGGCTTGGCGTTCCTGTTATCGATGCAGATGTTATCGCTCGTGAGGTGGTAGCGCCCGCGACTACCGCCTTCAATACCATTGTTGAACGCTATGGGCATAGCATCCTTCTCTCTGACGGGAGCCTAAATCGTTCGCTGTTGCGCCAGTATATATTCACTGATATCAGGGAAAAAAATTGGCTTGACGGGTTGCTTCACCCATTAATTCAACAAAAAACCCGGTGCCAGATGGCAATGATCACTGCGGCTTATGTGGTATGGGTAGTGCCATTACTTGTTGAGAATGGGTTATCCGGGCGGGCTAACCGCGTTTTACTGGTTGATGTCAATTCCGAAATTCAAATTGCACGCACCATGGCCCGCGATGCGCTCACCCGCCAGCAGGTGGAACGTATTCTGGCCTTGCAGGCCCCACGGTATCAGCGCCTGGCCTGTGCTGATGATGTGATCGATAATAGCGGTGTTCCCACAAAAATAGCACCGCTTGTAGACGTGCTGCATCGCCAGTATTTAAAACTGGCGACAACTGCCTGAATAACCGAATATCTGCCGCTGATCAGCGTGCCAGTTATCTTATTATTTAGGGCCGGTGGGGTAGCCGCCGCCATGCCGCACTTTGCATCTCCTGTAAACGCGATACACAACGGAGCCATTCAAATGTGAGACGCTGACCATAATAAATATCATGCATCGCAACCTCTGCTGAGATCACCAGTTTTACCCGGCGTTCGTAAAATTCATCAACTAACGCTAAAAACCGCCGGGCGGTGTCTTCATTTTCAGCACCCATGCGGCGTACATTATGCAGTAACACACTGTGGTACAACGCAGACAGAGCAATATAATCCAGCTGGCTGCAAGGTTGTTCACAGAGAGTATAAAAATCGATGGCCAGTACGCCATTAGCCACATCAATGGCAAGTAACATGTGATGATTAACCTCCAGCGCCACTTCCCCGCTGCCCTCTTTCCCGGCCAGTGTGATAAAAATTTGCATCATTTTTTGCTGCGTCTGTTCATTTAAGGGAGTAAAAAAGAGTGCCATGTGATTAAGAGTTTCCTGGCGATAATCCACGCCCGCATCGACATTTATTACGTCACAATATTGCTCAATAAGCGCAATCGCCGGTAAAAATTGTGCCCGTTGTAATCCATTGTAATAGAGCTTTTCCGGCGGAATATTTGACGTTGCCACCAGTGTTATTCCCCGATTAAACAGTGCGTTAAGCAGTGTGCCCAGTATCATGGCATCAGTAATATCGGCAACAAAAAATTCGTCAAAACAGAGTACATCTGCCTGCGCCCTAAAGTTATCTGCCACGCGCTCCAGGGGATTGGTATGTCCCTGCAACTGGGTAAGTTCTTCATGGACCCGCAACATAAAGCGATGAAAATGTAAGCGGAGCTTGCGGTTACCCGGTAAACTGTGAAAAAACAGGTCCATCAGCCAGGTTTTTCCGCGCCCCACACCGCCCCACATGTAAAGCCCCTGAATGGGATGACGGGTCATAACGTGAGTTTTATTACCTGGAAAATAATTTAAAAAACTCTTTAATCTTCCCGGCAAAGTCGGTGGTGTTGTGGTTAACTGAACCAGGCTCTGAAAAATTCTGTCAAGTAGGATAACAGCCTGACGCTGAACTTCATCAGGCCGGTGATTACCTGCTTCCAGCGCCTGCTGATATGCTTGCTGATATAGTAACGAAGGTTTATTGACTTGCATGTTATATCCACGAACCCCGGAATGAGTGATCCACAGTTTACAGCGCAAGATTAACGTATTCTGGCGCCCGGCACAGACGGGCATTACCGAAAAAAACGCAGATCACGCGGAGCGTGATGAACATCTTTGGCTCATTTTCGACAGAATATCAGCAACTTCGGGATATTTCGACCTGCTTTTCGTGGGATGGTGCCTGATGAAGCGTGTACACGTTGCTGCAGGTGTTATTCGTAATACACGACGGGAAATTTTTATCACCAAACGTACCCCAGGCTCTCATATGGCGGGGTTTTGGGAGTTTCCTGGTGGAAAAATCGAACGTAATGAAACAGCGGTGATGGCGTTGCAGAGGGAGTTATTGGAAGAAACGGGTATCGTGGTACACCAGCCACTGCCCCTCAGTGTACTGAAACACCATTTTGTGGATAAGCCGGATCAGATCGTCGTGCTGCATTTTTATCTGGTTGAAACGTGGGAGGGTGAGCCATCTGGTCGTGAAGGGCAACACGGGCGCTGGGTGGCGCAGCACGCATTAATGGTGAATGATTTTCCTCCCGCTAATGCCTCTGTCATTAAACTGCTAACGGATAAATTCTGACAGATCTGAATCAGGATCTGATGCGCTATACCGGCATGGTGGGGATTTCGCCAGCTGTATCCCTGCACACACATCATCCGCTACGGCTGCTTCTTTCCAGACCTGACCGAATTCACGGATTAGCGCTGTGGAAGCACCGACAAAATCCCCATTGATTTTAATAGATTTGATTTTAACAGATTTAACGTCAACAGATTTGACGTTAACAGATAACAGCCGTCCTGCTATCTGCCGGTGTGCATTGTCAGCCATGTTCCAGAAAATAGCAAGGGCACGCTATTCAGACATGAACATTCAGACATGAACATTCAGACATGAAAGTTCAGACATGAAAGTTCAGACATGGAAAGAGGGAAAGGAATCGCAGGACAATTGTCCACAAGTTTCGCACATCGAAGAAAAATGGTAGAAAGATGAAAAGGGAAAAGTGCGCAGGGTTATCAGATGTCACCTCATCAATGTACGAAAGAACTGTATAAAGCATTTTTGCAGGCAAGCAGTGTGAGGTATTCCGGTCTCGCGTTGT
>CANJWD010000080.1 GCA_947478475.1 Enterobacterales bacterium | reverse complement strand
TCACACTGCTTGCCTGCAAAAATGCTTTATACAGTTCTTTCGTACATTGATGAGGTGACATCTGATAACCCTGCGCACTTTTCCCTTTTCATCTTTCTACCATTTTTCTTCGATGTGCGAAACTTGTGGTTGATTTACATGCCAAACTCGCCGAATGGGAGATATTTTATAATTGCCATCGTCCTCATTTTGTGCACATGCTGGAAAAACACCCTATGAAATGTTAAAAATTAAGCTCGCGCTTTAAAAGACTCTGTCTTCCGAGGTCCTGAACTACACAGTCAGTTTTTCATTTTCCAGTACGCGTTAAAAAATATGACACTGCCTCAAAAAAATTACTTTGTTAACAGTGTCATATTTACTGAAGTCATCTCCTCTGGCCGCACCCAGTCATCAAACTGTGCTGCCGTCAGGTAACCAAGCTTAAGCGCCGCCGCTTTCAGCGTCAGCCCTTCTTTGTGTGCTTTTTTAGCAATTTCAGCGGATTTATCATAACCGATATGTGTATTCAGGGCAGTCACTAACATTAATGATTCATTTAGCAGCTGACTAATGCGGTCTCGGTTTGGTTCAATACCCAGAGCACAATACTGATTAAAACCATGAATTCCGTCAGCCAGGAGCCGCACCGATTGTAAAAAATTATGAATAACCAGAGGGCGAAAAACATTCAGCTGAAAGTTACCGGATGCCCCGCCTATGGTAATAGCAACATCATTGCCCATGACCTGAGCGCACAGCATGGTTACCGCCTCACACTGAGTCGGGTTGACTTTACCTGGCATAATGGAACTGCCTGGTTCGTTTTCCGGGATAGATATCTCGCCAATACCACACCGCGGCCCGGAAGCCAGCCAGCGAATATCATTAGCGATTTTCATTAACGAAGCCGCCAAGCCTTTTAGCGCGCCGTGCCCGTGTACCAGCGCATCGCAGGTAGCCAGCGCTTCAAATTTATTAGGCGCCGTAACAAAGGGCTGACCGCTGAGTTCCGCCACTGTTCTGGCTGCCAGAACAGCATAGTCCGGATGCGTATTCAACCCGGTACCGACCGCAGTACCACCCAGTGCCAGCTCACAGAGATGCGGCAGCGCTGCTTCAATATGTCGCTGACTTTGCGCCAGCATGGCGACCCAGCCGGATATTTCCTGGCCCAGCGTTAACGGAGTAGCATCCTGCAAATGCGTACGGCCAATTTTCACAATATCCGCACAGATCAATGCTTTCTCTGTCAGAGTTTGCCGCAATACTTTCAGCGCCGGTAACAGCTGTGTTGCTATTGCCATGACCGCAGCAATATGCATCGCGGTGGGAAAGACATCATTGGAGCTCTGGCTTTTATTAACATCATCATTTGGATGGATTAAACGCTGTTCACCCCTTCCGCCGCCTAAAATTTCACTGCCGCGATTGGCCAGTACTTCATTTATATTCATATTGCTTTGCGTTCCTGATCCAGTTTGCCAGACAGAAAGCGGAAATTGTTTAGTGTGTTTACCCGCCAGTACTTCGTCAGCGGCCTGGATAATGGCATTACCCCGTTCAGTGGCCAGCAAACCCAGCTGCATATTAACGCCGGCAGCAGCACGTTTCGTCAGTGCCAGTGCATGGATTAACGCTTCCGGCATTTTTTCCTGTGAAATAGCAAAACAGGCCAGTGAACGCTGGGTCTGTGCCCCCCACAATTGCTCAGCGGGGACTTCAATGGGCCCCATTGAATCTGTTTCAGTGCGTGTGGCTGTCATAATTAATTTCCTTAACTATATGGTGGAGTTATGTGATTAGAGAAAACCTGTTTGGATCGCTGTAATTCAAAGGACTACACTACAGTGCAACGCTAAGCCGCCATTTTTAAACTTTGTAAATACCCACCGAGGGTTGTCTGAAACAGCGCCTTCGCTATCGCTTTATGCTCGCTGAACTCGCCACCACGGGCCTTATCAGCACAGACATACTGGTAAATTCACTCATGACTGACTGGCAATCTGTGCCATCGCACTAATCTGTTCCGGGCTCCACTGCTCTGAGCGTTATCTGGCTCATAGCCATCAGACGTTCTGTTACGCCTGACCTCGCGAGATATTATCGACTTGTTAACACCGATGCGTCTGCCGATCTCCGTGAGGCTAAAATTATCTTCATACAGCAGGGCAATCTGGTATCGTTGCCTGCTGGTAGTTCATGGTTACTCGTTCATCTTTGGTCGAAGGAGCAGGATAGCGTATCAGCAGCTAACACTCACCTCACCATTATGACCGGGCGTTGCACTTATTATCTGAATTCGCGGTATTCATTACTGATATCATTGTCTTCGCCCTCTAAGTTTTTCTTAACATACAGATAATAATTATGCAAAAAATGAATAATTTTGTACAAAATTATGCCTGGGGCAGCCGGGATGCATTAACCCGGCTGTTTGCCATTGCCAATCCGTCTGGCAAACCAATGGCCGAACTCTGGATGGGAGCACACCCTAAAGGAAGCTCATCCATTACGGATGCCAGCGGGCATTCGTGTTCTCTGCGTGATCAGATAGACAGGGATAAAAATGCTTACTTAGGCAGTGCCGTGGCCAGCCGTTTTGGCGAACTGCCTTTTTTATTTAAGGTATTGTGTGCCGCGCAGCCACTGTCCATACAGGTCCATCCTGGCAAAAGTGCGGCACAGGCTGGTTTTATCAAAGAAAATGCAGCCGGCATTGCGCTGGATGCGCCCGAGCGTAACTACAAAGATGCCAATCATAAACCTGAGCTTGTTTTTGCCATAACGCCTTTTCTGGCAATGAACGGCTTCCGTGAATTCAGTGATATTGTCACTTTATTGAAACCGGTCATCGCCGCACATCCGGCGATTCCCGCATTTTTACAACTACCGGATCCTGCACATCTGGCTACCCTGTTTACCGCTTTGTTAACCCTGACTGATAAACAAAAATCACTGGCATTAAATGTATTACACACCGCCCTGCCCAGCCTGGCAGGCACTGCCTGGGATGCGGTCAGAAAAATTGCACAATTTTATCCCACTGACGCCGGGCTGTTTTCACCTTTATTACTGAATGTTATTACCCTGCAACCCGGTCATGCGATGTTTCTGCCCGCAGAAACGCCGCATGCCTACCTTGAAGGCGTGGCATTAGAAGTGATGGCGAATTCCGATAACGTATTACGGGCCGGTCTGACAGAAAAATATATCGATATCCCTGAGCTGCTGGCCAATGTGCAGTTTATCGCTAAACCTGCTAACGAACTGCTGACAGTGCCGGAAAAAAACGGCTCTGAAGAGTCCTTTCCTGTTCCCATTGACGATTTTTCCTTTTCTTTGCACAAGTTATCTGCCAGGCCGCAGTGCCTGATACAATCTGGCGCCGCCATTGTGTTTTGTCTAACCGGCCAGGCACTGCTTGAACGGGACGGGGAGCAGGTTGTGCTAAACGCGGGAGAATCCTGTTTTATCGCTGCCTTCGAATCTCTCTTTAATCTGAGCGGAAATGGCCGTATTGCCCGAGTTTATAATCAATTACCGGAACCATGACAGCAAAAATAGCGTTTATTTGTTGCAAATTAGCCTCTGTTAAACAGAGAATGCATAACAACCTGTCGCCATCATCGCATTATTGATAAGGATTAACCCTGCCATGAAAAAATCATTAGTAGCCGCAGCTGCCATCGTTATGCTCGGAGCAGCGTGGACCGGCGCATCCTGGTATACCGGTAAATTAGCTGAACAACACGTGGTGAAACTGACAGAGAGTGCCAATAAAGAAATAAAGCAACGGCTTCCTGATGCTGCTATTAAGCTGGTTGTTCAGGATCACCAGCGTGGTGTTTTCAGCAGCGAAGCACGCTTTGTATTGCGCACTGATGCAGGCAGCGCCGACAGCGAGACATCGCCAAACCCTGATGATGGGATAACAGTAACAGCCACTATCTCCCACGGCCCCTTTCCACTGACTCAGTTAAAGAAATTTCATTTTTCTCCCTCGATGGCTTCCGTTCACTCAATGTTTGCTGACACACCGGCTGCGAAAAAACTGTTTGAAATCACCAAGGGTCAATCTTTGCTACAGGCAGATTCACGTATCTCTTATAATGGTGATACGTCATCCGATATCGTCATTATGCCGTTTGATTATCAGAACGACAGCCTGACGATTGAATCCTCCGGCAGCACACTGAGAGCTGATATTTCCGGAAATGGAAGTGAGGTGGTTCTGGAAGGAAGAAGTGACACCCTGGGGGTCTCTTGCAAAAATAAGCAGGACAAGCTGGAACAGCTGACTGTAAAAGGCATTACGCTGACTGGCCACAATAAATCAGGTAAATTCGATATCAGAATTGGTGATAATCAGCTTGATATCGAACAACTTATTATCAATATTGACGGACACGGTGCCACCACACTGTCCGGCTTTCACTTAAAGAGCCATCTCGATGAGAACGAACACCATTTCAACGGCGGGCTCGGTTACACCCTGGACGCACTGAATATTCATGGCAGTGATTTTGGTTCAGGCCAGCTGGCCGTTAATTTCGAAAAACTTGACGGCATGGCGGTTAAGCAATTTATTGACGTTTACAATCAAAAAATGCTGCAACAGAGGAAAAATAGCGATTTTTATGCCTGGAAAACAGAAGTGAATGCGCTGCTGGCAGCCAAATTACCGGCATTTTTGCAGGCTAACCCCACCTTCAGCATCGCGCCGCTTAGCTGGAAAAACGAAAAAGGAGAAAGCACATTTACGCTCAGTGTCGCACTGACTAATCCAGCGCCGGCAACTACCCCCGCGCGCGAACGTGATACACCGCTTATCCAGGCCGTAAAAAATCTGGATATGCAGCTCACTATCCCCATGGCCATGGCGACAGAATTAACAATACACATGGCCCGATTACAGGGTAATAGCGATGAAGAATCACAGAAGCTGGCGCAACAGCAGGTGCAGGGTCTGGCCGCGCTGGGGCAGATGTTCAGGCTTACCACCACTAAAGACGAAGCCATCAGCAGCACGGTTCATTATGCTGATAACAGCGCTGAAGTGAACGGCCAGAAGCTATCTGTGGAAGAATTTATTGATCTCTTTAGCGTGTTCGGCACTTCTCTCCCTGCAATGCCTTCTGCGCAGTAATTTTTGGGCTACCAGGTAAAACAGGTAGCCTGCCATAACTGCTGATAACTGCTGATAACTGCTGATAACTGATACAGTTTCGTCAGAATTCACTCAAATCGCCGTGAAAATTTTTATCTTTTTTTGGGTGTTATTTTTTTCATGGAGCGTCACGGCTGCATGATAATGCAGATGTCTGCTGACACCACTTTCACTATCTTTTGCGGGCACTATGGCACTGTTAACAAAGTAGTTTAAAGGCCTTAAGACAGGCAATAGCGAAGAAAGAGAAAAAAATGACGTCCAGTTTATCAAAACGCAGGGCCAGCCTTCTGTTCTCTTTTATCCTGCTGATATCCTGCTGAAAAAGCGTTTAATGGCAGAGCGTGTTTTGTATCTTTCCCTGTCTTCTTCAGTATGCAGTCCTGGGCAGACAGCCCCGTGGCGGCGCGGAATGACCGGATGTTTTCCGCTATCACGAATAAGCTTTCTATAAAAGTCTGGACTTCGGTAGACAGTTAATGGTTTGCAACTGTAACCGGAGATCAGACGATGATAAGCATGAAAGCGAGAAGAGAAGTCGCGCACAAAAAGAAGGTATTAGCTT
>CANJWD010000079.1 GCA_947478475.1 Enterobacterales bacterium | reverse complement strand
TCGCAGCGTGGTTTGAGCAGCATAAGCGTCGCTTGTCTCAAAAAATAACGTTTTACCAACAAAACTGGGCTGTCATCAAAAACGCCATTACTGACCACATCAGATCATTACTGGCTCATCCCGGTTAGCCCGCTGCGAAACTCGTGTATTAATGAGTCCGTTGGGCCAGCCGTCAGGTCCGGATTGCGCCTTTTCTTAATCGTCCAAAGGGGGTTCCTGCCCTTGAGACGGTCAACTAATTTTTTAAACTCTGATTCGTGGCGGTGAGCGTAGGCCAGCGCCTGGCTGATGCTGCCGTCGACGTCCATGGCTGAAAAAAATTCCATCACCTGCTCTGCACTGCACTTATAGAGTAACAGCTCGGGGTGACTGAGCTGCGCCAACGCTTCCGGAGAAGGGCGTCGATTCATTAGCGCTCCTCTCATCGGATTTTCACCGAGGTTTTTGACTAAATTTTTAAACCATATTTTATTTGTGTTGTTGAGGCTGACATAGGCCAGCGCCGCTTCAATGCTGCCGTCAGCGTCCATAGCTGTGAAGAAATTCTCGGCCTGCGCCGCACTGATACCATGTAAAAATAGATTTTTATCAGGGATTATCGCGCTCAGACGCTCCGGGGGCAGCTTTCCTAGCCCAGCCTCTGTCAGCGGGTTTATCTTGAGGCGGTCGACTAATTTTTCAAACCACGGCTTATTGGTATTCGCATAGGCCAGCGCCGCTTCAATGCTGTCGTCGGCGTCCATAGCTGAGAAGAAATTCTTGGCCTGCGCCGCACTGATACCATATAAAAACAGGTTGTTATCGGGGATTATCGCTCTCAGACGCTCCGGGGGAAGCTTTTCTAGCCATGCCTCTGTCAGCGGGTTTATTTTGCGGCGGAGGACTAATCTTTCAAACCACGGCTTATTGGTATCTGCATAGGCCAGCGCCGCTTCAAAGCTGCCTTTAGCGTCCATTGCTGTGAAGAAATTCGCGGATTGCTCCGCACTGCATCGATATAATAACTGAGTATGCTGATCACTGTTCAAGCGCAGCAGCTGCTGCATTTTGTCTAAGGAGGGTGGTTGCTTCAGTAGCTGTTCCGCCAGCGGATTTGTACCGATACGATCGACTAATTCTGAAAACCACGCATTATGATTTGCAACATAAGTGAACACTTTGTTGATGCCATCATCCAAGCCTGACAAAGCGGTAAAGAAATTCGCGGCTTGCTCTGCACTGCATTGATATAACAAGAGATCACGCTGATCACCGTTCAAGAGCATCAGCTGCGTAATCTCGTCCTGGGAGAGTGGTTGCTTAAGTAGCAGCTCTGCCAGCGGATTTGTACCGACATTACGGGCGAGTCTTTTAAACCACCAATTATTATAATTCGTGGCATAAGCGAACGCGTGTTTAATGCCATCATCGAGGTCCCATAAGGCTGTGAAGAAATTCACGGCTTGCTCCGCACTGCATTGATAAAATAATAACTCATGCTGATTACGGTTCAAGCGCATCAGCAGCTGCTTAATTTTTTCTGGGGAGGGTGGTTGCTTCAGCAGCACCTCTGCCAGCAGATTTTTACCGGAACGCTCGGCTAATTTTTGAAGCCACTTTTTATTGTTCTTCGCACAGTCAAGCACCGCATCAATGCTGCCTTCAGCGTCCATCGCTGAAAGAAAATTTACGGCCTGCTCCGCACTGCATTGACGTAATAAGAGATTATGCTGATCATTGTCGAGGAGCAGCAGCTGCTTACTTGTGTCTGGGGAGAGTGGTTGCTGCAGTAGCGCCTCTGCCAGCGGATTTTCACCGACACCATCAACGAATGTTTTAAACCACACATCATGCTTCGTGACATAAGTAAACGTTTGTTTGATGCCATCATTAAAGTCCAATAAGGCTGTGAAGAAATTCATAGCCTGCGCCATATTCATGCCATATAACGCAACGCTTTCAGGATCTACGCTTGCCAGAGGCTGTTGATCCTGCTTTCGTTTTTCCAGCCACAGATCTGTTAGCGGATTTTTATGCAAGCGGTTAATTAACCGTATAAACCAGCTCTGGTAAGTGTGTACATACTGAAGGATATCTGAGATGTTGTTATTCTTGTTGAGCTCTGTGAAAAAATTCACGGCCTGCGGCGCACTGATCCGATATAAGCAGAGGTATTCATTGGGGTTGATAGTGTTTAGACTTTCCACGCTTAGCGTTTTCAGCCAATTCTCCGTCAGTGGATTTTCATCGAAATAATCGACTGATTTTTTAAATTTTTCATTGCTTATATTCGCATCGGCCAGCACATCACTATAATTATTTTTGATTTTTTTCAAAATCTTCCACAGCTGACTGAGGCTTATTTGAGTGAGAAACTTGTTTTCGAGTTCTTCAAAATTTGGCAGCCTTACGGAGATATTATCGATATTATCGATATTATTTGTTAACTCAATCCAGAATAGGTCACCGGCCTGCCAGAGCACTTTTTTTCGCCGTCATGACTGACTGACTCATTGATCGAGGTAGCTGTCTCCCACTCCTGCATGAGGGTGAACGTTGTGCTCCCGGCTTTTCTCTTTTTATTTTCTGTGTCGAAATAGCGGGCCATAAACACTTGTATTGGGGTAGTATCTGTTGTTACGTCTATTATTTGATATTTTTCGTTGACGTGAAATACTGACTCGAAAGGGGGTTCGCCGTATACTGACAGCGAGTCTATTGCCGCCACGGCAGATGGATGATTAATCGTACCATCTTCATGGTATGTTATTCTTTCCCGAATTTTTCTCAAATATTCAGCTGCCAGCTCCTCGGTGATACGCCCTGGCGTCACAGCCTGTTTCAGCAGCAGGTTAATTTTTGTCCTGTCTTTTGAATTAACAAGGGAGGTGCTGGCATAACTCTCCGTTACCTGCTCATAGCCCCCTTGTTGACTGAAGGCATTCATGAAGACATTCATAAGATTGGTATCGTGCTGATAACCTTCCCACCGGTTACGAATTTCCCTTTGATGGGTCAGCACGTAGTCGCTGACGATTTTTTGAAAAATAATCGTTCTCTGTATCTGCAAATTCTCGAATAAATCAGCCCCCACGGTAAGCATTAGAGCAGTATCAGCCAGATTTCTCGCGGTACCAGATGCGCATACCGATAATTCTGTTTCAGCGCTGGGGCCCTCACTAGCAGCCAGGTTATAAATAGCCAGCCGCCGCTTTTCAATTTCATTCGGGGTGAATGGCTTCTGATCCTCTTCCCGTTTTAATGTCTGTGCGATGGCTTCCATATTTTTTTTTGTCGAAAACAAAATATGCAGTATTTCTTTAGGCTCGGCATCGTCTGCCACATCCCATTCTTTGAATAGCCTGTTTTTAAAATTGTTCAAACCCCTTTCCACATTCTGTTTATCGCTTTGGTTGAATGCATGATTTGAATAAAAATCAATGATTATATTGATGGCAGCGATATATTCTATTTTAAAAATTTGATAGTCATTTGACGCTTTAAATGCAGCAAAGCCGGCGTGATGTTTTTCCGTATAATAAGTTGGCATGATGGTTTTCCAGAGTTTTAATATGAGTTAATTGTTATTAATAATCGCTATAGAAGTTATGCAAAACTAGGTTGACGCAATTAAGTGCAACATGCGCCAGGAATAAATTTCTATCGGCGTTCGTCAGCCATAAAAAATTAACAGATGTTAATAAATGATTAATTAATATAAAAAATAACTCAATAAAATCAAAATTTAATATTTATTTTTATATTGACTAATATGAATAATAATTACAGCAATTAATATAACAAAATGCTCATTGAACAAATAATCTGAATGCGAAATCTGGCTAAAGGCGCATTGTGTCTTGGGAGAGAATACTGGATGCTGGATTAACGCAATAAGTGAAACTGTCGTGGCATAGTAAATTTGGCATAGTAAATTTGGCCACCTGAATAGAAATGATATCTTCACTTTATCGAACGAGAAAATCTGACACTGCGTAACCGGCTGAAATAACTCAATTATAAAACGTCCGGGTATGAATACATGACCATAAAAAGTATAAAAATTTCATAAAAGGTATAAAAATTTCATAAGTAATTTCATAAAATTTACGAATAAAATAATCTTATTAAAATAATCTTATAAATAACCTTAGTATAGATCGTAACTGATTCAATTAAAAAATTATTTGATAAATTGCAATATCAGATCTTCCTGTTTTAATTTTTTTTATTGAAAATGGAAAATCTTGCTATGACAGTGCTCTATTTTAAAGTCGCCACAGGATATAATTTTTTTATATTACAAAGGAAAATCTCATGACCGTATATTATCAGCCGAAAATAGAAGTGACAGATTTTGAAAAATCCCCGAATTTTAAGCTGTTTGAAAAGGAATACAGGGCGCTGCTCGATGAGCTGTGCGACCTGGCGCATGACCATATTGAGGAAGAATATAGGGACGATGAGCTAAAAATACGGGAACTGGGAGAGACGGCCAGATATAAACTGGCGGAGCGAAATAAAGAAAGAAAATGGAATATGAAGAAGGCGGTCGAGACCTATAAATCACGTCTGTTCCATTCCGCGCGCCGGCCAGCGGGTTATGATACGGGTTTACATTTTGGGCTCAAAGCGCAGTTTGAAAACATTCGTGACTTTTTAAAAACTTCGTCCACTGACACGACTGAATCCGGACAGGAAAAGTATCTCCTCAGACGAGGCCTGCTGGTAGCTTTCCTTGAAGACAGGGATGGCGGAATACGCCAGTGCTCTACAGGCACTGCTCAGCACCTGACAAAGCTGATTAAGGATATGAATGTCAGCGGGACGCTAACTCTTTTCGAACGCTTTAGTAGGCTCTTCGATAACCTGGCTGAAGAAATTCTGATAAAAAATATGCGTGACCAGCGGTCACAATTGATCGAGCAACTGATCAATAAGAAAGGAATGTCACAGGCAGAAGCAGAAAACTGGCTTGACAAAAATAGTACCCACGTACTCGCATCGTACAAAGAAAAATTGAAGATTACTCCCGAAAACAGTGACCCGTACGCTTATAAAATTATTGATAGTGCTATGGCCGCAGAGAGCGAGGAACGCCTTAGTGTGGCGTTCCGCCAAGAGAACATTTTACCTCTGCTGCTGGAACAGGGGCCGTTTGCAGAAACAGTAGAGCAATGGAAAAATATGCAAGCAGAGGGCATCACTTACGTGCAAGCGATGGATCTGGTGGAACGTCTCAGGGATTTTTACCGGCTGGGAGAACGGGAACTCAGCCTGTATGACCTGTTTGAGACTGATGACGAATCCCGAATAAAAACAGTTGATCCTGACACCCTGGCCCTGCGACTACAGGTGAAATTGTTTGATCTGCTTTACAACAGACCTGACTTAAATTCTGCGGAGGAACCAGAGTGGAAAAGGAAACACTGCTCTATCACGGCCTTCCTGCAGAGACTGGACGATGATGGCAGCGTAACGAACGCCAAAGCATGGATAATAGATAACGTCAACGTGTTTGCCCAATTCGCTACACAGCAGGGTAACCCCGTGATAAAAACCCTGTTGCAACGCCTCTCCGGGGAACCGCTGCGCAGGGCAGATATTCCTGACCGGATGCTGGCGGGAGTAACCCGGAGCGAAGCAGCGCAATTTTTAGCCTGCCTGGACAACGACAGGGATCGTGTGGATGGCGCCATTGCATGGATAGGGAAATATGATGACTGGTTTAAGAGGTTTGCGCAGTTGCACGGCAATCCCCTGCTGCCGGTTTTGGCGTTGCGTCTGTCCAATAAGACGATTTCCCCGGAACAGCTGCACGCGACAACTATCCCTGACTGGATGCTACAGGGCATAACGCTGGCAGAAGCAACAGAATTTTTTCTCCAGCACGAGTTTCGCAGCGGGCTAACCGGGATGAGCCAGTAATGATCTGATGTGGTCAGTAATGGCGTTTTTGATGACAGCCCAGTTTTGTTGGTAAAACGTTATTTTTTGAGACAAGCGACGCTTATGCTGCTCAAACCACGCTGCGATG
>CANJWD010000078.1 GCA_947478475.1 Enterobacterales bacterium | reverse complement strand
GCTCTCAGTGACATTACTCTCACCAGTAACTTACCTTCAGATGTTATTCCACTTATTATTTTTTATTACGTACCCGCAATAACTCTCTGCCCACACACATTGTCTGACCATATTTTTAAAGAACTTTTTCCTGCCAGCCTTACTACTCTCGAGGCGCGAATTATAGGCCTTTCTTCTCCCCACGCAAGCCTTTTTTAGCAACAGGGGGGGATTTCCTCTGATTATCACTCATTCGGCGCATTATTTTGCCTGGCAAAAATACAACCATGCTCCACATCCAGCGTCACCTGAATGCCCGGAATCAGTTCACCAGAGAGTATCTTTTGAGCAAGTGGATTTTCGATTTCCTGTTGAATGGCTCGTTTCAACGGCCGGGCACCATAGACAGGGTCAAATCCAACTTTACCCAAAAAATCCAGGGCGTCCTGTGTGATAGTCACCGTATAACCGCTGTTCGCCAAACGCTGATATAGTCTTTCCAGCTGAATTTTCGCAATAGCGGCAAGATGTTCATGCCCCAACGGATGGAACACAACCATCTCATCGATACGGTTGATAAATTCGGGACGAAAATGCGTGCCGACAACCTGTATAACCATGTTTTTCATTTCGCCGTAGCTCGTTTGACCAAAACGCTCCTGGATTAAATCTGACGCCAGGTTAGAGGTCATTATCACCAGTGTATTGCGGAAATCAACCGTTCGGCCTTGTCCATCAGTAAGACGCCCGTCGTCCAGTACCTGTAACAGTATGTTGAAGACATCAGGGTGCGCCTTTTCAATTTCATCCAATAAAATAACGGAGTAGGGACGCCGACGTACCGCTTCAGTGAGAACACCACCTTCTTCATACCCCACATACCCAGGTGGCGCACCAATCAAACGTGATACGCTATGTTTTTCCATAAATTCCGACATATCAATCCGCACCATTGCAGCGTCGGTATCGAACAGAAACGTTGCCAGCGCTTTACACAACTCTGTCTTACCTACTCCCGTTGGGCCCAGAAATAAAAACGAGCCGAGAGGGCGGCTGGGATCCGATAAGCCGGCACGGCTGCGACGAACAGCATTGGCAACCGCTGCAACCGCCTCGTTTTGGCCAATAATCCTTTTATGCAGATCGCTTTCCATACGTAACAATTTATCACGTTCACTTTCGAGCATTCTGGATACCGGAATACCCGTCCAGCGGGCCAGCACTTCAGCAACTTCGGCATCAGTGACTTTGTTACGCAGCAGTTTCACCGTACTGTTTTCCGCCTGGGTGGCGGTAATCAGTTGCTTTTCAAGCAATGGAATTTGGCCATATTGCAATTCAGACATTTTAGCCAGATCACCCACGCGGCTAGCCTGTTCCATAGAGAGCCTGGCCTGTTCAAGCTGCTTTTTAATGTCCTGCGTGCCGATCAACGATGCTTTTTCCGCCTTCCATTCTTCTTCTAATTCAGAGTACTCCAGTTCCTTTTGCCTGAGCTCCGTGGATAACAGCTCCAGACGTTTTTTGCTGGCGTTATCAGATTCTTTTTTCAGCGCCTGTTGTTCCAGTTTTAACTGGATGATACGACGTTCAAGGCGATCAAGAACCTCCGGCTTAGAGTCCATTTGCATCCGCAGGCTCGAACCCGCTTCATCGATAAGATCAATGGCTTTATCCGGTAACTGACGATCGGCGATATAGCGATGAGAAAGCGTGGCCGCCGCAACGATCGCCGGATCGGTAATCTGCACATGGTGATGTAGCTCATAGCGCTCCTTAAGTCCGCGCAAAATGGCAATGGTATCTTCAACTGTTGGCTCTGCCACATAAACTTTCTGGAAACGCCGCTCGAGCGCTGCGTCTTTTTCTATGTACTGGCGATACTCGTCAAGCGTAGTGGCACCAACACAATGCAGCTCCCCACGTGCTAACGCCGGTTTCAGCATATTACCGGCATCCATAGCGCCGTCACTTTTCCCTGCACCTACCATGGTATGCAGCTCATCAATAAACAGAATAATGTTACCTTCCTGTTTTGATAAATCACTTAACACCGCTTTCAGCCTTTCTTCAAATTCACCGCGATATTTCGCTCCAGCCACCAGCGATCCCATATCCAGCGAGAGTACCCGTTTATTTTTTAATCCTTCAGGGACGCCGCCATTGACAATTCTCTGAGCGAGACCTTCAACAATGGCAGTTTTACCTACTCCAGGCTCGCCAATCAATACAGGATTATTTTTTGTTCTGCGTTGCAAAACCTGGATGGTACGGCGGATTTCTTCATCCCTGCCAATAACAGGGTCCAGTTTGCCCTGCTCGGCCCGTTCCGTCAGATCCAGGGTGTATTTTTTCAACGCCTGGCGCTTCTCTTCCGCGCCCTGAGTATCTACTTTATCGCCTCCACGTATCTGCATGATGGCCTTATTGATTTTTTCAGTTGTCGCACCAGATGCCTTGAGTAACTCTGCCAGAGAACCGCTACCTTCAAGCACAGCCAGAATAAACAATTCGGAGGAAATAAACTGGTCGGCCCGTTTTTGTGCTAATTTGTCACAAAGATTCAGCGTGCGTATCAGTTCATGTGATGGCTGAATATCACCGCCGCTGCCTTCCACTTGTGCCAGACGGCCTAGTGCCTGTCCTGTATCTATGCTTAAGCGAGCAACATCAATACCCGCAGACGCTAATAATGGGCGAACCGTTCCTCCATCCTGGCTCAGCAGGGCACTCATCAAATGTAACGGGTCAATAAATTGATGATCACGCCCAAGTGCCAAAGACTGAGCCTCCGCCAGGGCAAGCTGGAATCTAGTGGTCAGACGATCCAGACGCATAGTACCTCCAATAAAATTCAAAATGGCCGTGGTTGCAGGCTTTAATTGATTAGAATCAGATAAGGCTACTGCCCCAGGCTTTAAAGGCTATTTAAATATCATAATATGTTCTGCTTGATCTATTAGTTAATTGCGTTAATTTTAGTTAGTTAATTGCGTTAATTTTATGCATTAAACCAGCCAGATTAAACTCGCCATGCGCCCTGTAATGCCATCTCTGCGATAAGAAAAAAATCGCCGGCTGTCACTTAGTGTACAACAGGTTCCGCCATACAGTTTGTCGATTCCTGCAATCTGTAGTCGTAACCGGGCCAGCAGATAGATGTCAGCAAGATATTGCCTGCCTGATGGCCTGAACGCAGAAGAATACACAGCATCAGTGGCAGTAAATGCCTGCTTAACATCTTCATCCACCTCAAATTTTTGCGGACCGATCGCAGGCCCCAGCCAGGCAAAAATATCAGCAGGGGATGCGCTAAATTCGGTGAGGGTCCGCTCAAGCACGCCCGCAGCTAAACCACGCCAGCCTGCATGGGCAGCCGCAACTTCATCTCCGTACCGGGAGCAAAATAGTACGGGCAAACAATCGGCAGTCATGACGGCACACACCTGCCCGGGCAGATTGCTGTAAATAGCATCAGCCTCTGTATCAACATTATCTGTATCAACATTAATGGATTGCTCGCCCGTTAGCCGTAGAACGCGCGTACCATGTACTTGCTTAAGCCAGGCGGGCATTGCGGGCAATTGAGCATATTTCATCAGTAGCTGATGATTTTCTGACACGCAGGCCTGAGCATCACCGACATGACCTGCCACATTTAACGAATGATAAGAGGGAGGACTAACACCTCCGCAGCGTGTAGTGCTACAGGCCCTGACATTTGACGGCACTGGCCAGTCAGGAAATATTAGTGGTGAATCCATTTGCTATTAATCCATTTGCTCTTTAAATGCTTCAGTGTCCGCCTTCAGCATATCAATCAAATTGATCATATCCTGAGGCAGTACTGCGTGCCATTCCATCTGAATACCGGTCATCGGATGATACAAACGCAGCATGATGGCATGCAATGCCTGACGATCAAAATTACGCAACACATTAATAAAGGCATCAGAAGCACCTTTTGGAGGACGCGGACGACCACCGTACTGCGCATCACCCAGCAACGGATGATGAATGTGTGACATATGCACACGGATTTGATGGGTACGTCCCGTTTCCAGACGCAAACGCAGGCGGGTATGGGCGCGAAAACGGGCCATAATGCGATAGTGCGTAACAGCTGGTTTTCCCGTGGGAGAGACCGCCATATACGTGCGTTTAGTGGCATGACGAGCAATGGGCTCTTCCACTTTGCCCCCTGCTGTCATGGTGCCTATTGCTATCCCCTCATATTCACGAATAATGGTACGGGACTGCAATGCTTCCACGAGTTTTGTCTGTGCAGGGAGCGTTTTAGCAATCACCATAAGACCTGTAGTGTCTTTATCCAGACGATGCACGATGCCCGCACGCGGCACATCCACTATCGTCGGATAATGGTACAATAACGCGTTGAGTAACGTACCATCCAGGTTACCTGCTCCAGGGTGCACAACCAGGCCCCGTGGTTTATTAATCACCAGAATATCACTGTCTTCATAAATAATATTCAGTTTGATCTCCTGGGGCAGGCAGCGAACGGCTGCTTCAATATTGGCAACAATGACAATAGATTCGCCACCCAGCACTTTTTCTTTTGGTTTGTTAACTAACATTCCTTTAACATAAACGCCATTACTTAAAATCCATTCTTTTATGCGTGATCGGGAATACTCAGGGAACAGTTCTGCCAAAGCCCTGTCTAAACGTTGCCCGAGCTGATGTTCGGCCACCGTTGCATTAAGTTGTATTTGTTGTGACATATGCAGCTTCTTGGTTAACGTTGAATTCTGACGATAATACCGTTTGCTAAGTGTGCTATTGTAGCCGGATACTTATCGGGTAGCTTAATGGACAGGCTTCCAAAATAACATTCTGAGGATAATCAAAACGTCATGATGCGTACGCAATATCTGGTGGCGATAGCCACACTGAGTTTGATTCTGACAGGCTGCTCCTGTATATCCGGTACAAAGGATCTGGTTCCTGACCATCCGCCTTCTGAACTCTACGCGGCTGCCCAGAAAAAGCTACAGGACGGTAACTTTAAAGGTGCCATTACACAACTGGAAGCACTGGATAATCGCTACCCATTTGGGCCATATTCACAGCAGGTACAGCTAGATTTAATTTATGCTTACTATAAATCTGCTGATTTGCCATTGGCACAAGCATCAATAGATCGCTTTATACGCCTTAATCCAACACATCCTGATATTGATTACGTGTTATATGTGCGCGGCCTGACTAACATGGCGCTGGACGACAGCGTCCTACAGATTTTTTTTGGAGTGGATCGCTCAGACCGGGACCCTCAGCATGCCCGCATCGCCTTTCACGATTTCCGTCAATTAGCCGAAAAATATCCTGATAGTCAATATGCAACAGATGCCAATAAACGGTTGATTTTTTTAAAAAACAGACTGGCCAGCTATGAACTTTCTGTTGTGAAATTCTACACCAGGCGTGAGGCCTATGTCGCGGTGATCAACCGTGCAGAACAAATGATAAAGGATTACCCTGACACCCGGGCAACCAAAAACGCTCTGATCTTAATGGAAAATGCATACAAAAAACTAGGATTAATGACTCAGGCAGGCAAAGTGGCCGAATTCACTGCGGCCAATCAGAGCATAATTAACGTACCCAAAACTTCTTTTCGCACTATTTCGCGTTCACGGCAGCGATAGATGCGGCTGTCGAATTCAGTACATTTATCCTGGTACATTTATCCCAGTTCATTTATCCCAGTACATTGCCTAACTGAAATACAGGCAAATACATGGCAATGATCAGTGTGCCTATGATACCACCGACAACCAACATCAACGCTGGTTCCAGTATTTGTGCCAAATTATCGGCTAATTCATCGGTACGCTGTTGATGCCAGTCGGCCAGTTTTTTCAACAAAGCATCCAGCGAACCAGATTCTTCTCCTGCGTAGATCAACTGTTGGCACAATGGAGGAAATAACGGATTCCCCATTAAAGTACTGTGTAGCGGCACTCCCTGACTAATTTGCCGGCTAATATTTCTAATTTCATGCCGATAAACAGAGTTGCTGACTGATAATGCCGCTGCAT
>CANJWD010000077.1 GCA_947478475.1 Enterobacterales bacterium | reverse complement strand
TTAACAGTAGTACGTTAACAGTAGTACGTTAACAGTATAGTACGTTAACAGTAGTAACAGTGTGCGTCCGTAGCTCAGTTGGTTAGAGTACCACCTTGACATGGTGGGGGTCGGTGGTTCGAGCCCACTCGGACGCACCATTCAGAATTGTTGATCTCTCTGTAGTACTGCGTAGTACCGTGTAGTACTGTTTAGTACTGTGTATCAGCGATGATTTTATTTCTTTCTTAAAACTTCTGTAAAATACATTCGTTGTTTAAAATAAAGCCTCCTTGCATGAAAATTTATTCTCTTTCGAAAAAGCTTTGTGTAATACTCTCAGGGCTACACAGACATTAATTTAATCTGAGAGGATGTTACGATGAATTGTACGAAGATTGTGCTTGGCACGGTGATTCTGGCTACTACTGTACTGGCTGGTTGTTCAAGTCACCACAAGAGCAGTGAAAAAATGCCTTCTAAAATACAGACTCTGAACGTAAAAATTGACCAGCTGAGCAGTGACGTGCATGCGATTCGCACCGAAGTTCAGGCAAGCAGAGATGATGCAGCCCGCGCTAACCAGCGTCTGGATAATCAGACTCACTCTTACAAGAAATAAGACTTTCAAGAAATAAGAGTTTCAGCGCCGCCGCCGATACCGTCAGGTAGAGAGGTTGGCCGTCCGTTTTATCCTCAATTTACAGCCACATCTCTTCGATGGGGCTTTTTTTATTGTTGTCTAATTTTATCTAATTCACTAACTCCGGCATTCCGGCCCGCCGTACTATGGCCGCTTCAGCTCTGACACGTTCAGTAGCGATGTCCGCGATAAATTTCTTAGCGTCGCTATTGAGTGCAATCGGCATTGTCTGAGGATCATCGCTGTCTGTGTTCGACAGTGGCTGATGCACCTCTATATAACGCCGCCCATCTGGTTCGACAGAGAACTTGATTGGCTCATTGATTATCTGCACGCGTGTCCCTCTCGAAACAAAATAGAACAGTGCCCGAATATCGTTAGAACGTAAACGGATACACCCTGAGCTGACACGCATGCCAATACCAAAATTAGCATTGGTACCGTGGATGAGGTAGATACCATTGCCAGCCGCCAGCCGCAGGGCAAATAATCCCATTGGGTTATCTTCGCCTGCGGGTACTGTGGCGGGCAGCGTTACCCCTTTTTCCTGATAACGCTGCCGAATATTTGGCGTTGGTGTCCATGCTGGATTTGGGATCTTCTGGCTGATAAATGTTGTCATCAATGGTGTATTGCGTCCCAGTTCACCAATGCCGATCGGGTAAACGACAACGATTCCCGTGTTTTTTGGATAGTAATAGAGGCGCAATTCAGCCAGGTTAATGACAATGCCTTCACGCGGAACATCAGGGAGTAGCATCTGTGCTGGAATTGTCAGCACAGTTCCTGGCTTCGGTAACCAGGGGTCAGTACCTGGATTCGCTTCCAGCATTGCCAGCAATCCAATTTTATAATCAGCGGCAATGGCTTCTAGCGAACGCCCATCATCAGGCACGGTAAACATGATATTTTCACCGATGAGGCGGGCGCTGGCGGGCGGCAATGGGTACTCTGTTGCGTTAGCAGTAATAATCCCACTGATCAGATAGGTTATAAAAAAAAACAAGCTCCCGGGTAAATTTAGCGAATGTTTCATGCCTGGTCCCTGACCTCTGGTTCATCTCTTAATGTTTTGGTTGTACTGCCTTCAGTACGCTCTGCAATGATCGCCGTCGTTAAACGTGAAATACAGCACAAACGCTGTTGCTGATCAAAAATCTTTATTTGCCAGACCTGATGGCTTCTGCCCACATGGGCAGCGTGGCATATACCCCGAACGAAGCCTTCACGGACCGCCCGCACATGATTAGCATTAATTTCGATGCCGACAACCCGTTGTGCGCCCTCGGTGCAGAGATAACCTGCGATAGATCCCAAAGATTCGGCCAGTACTACCGATGCGCCGCCGTGTAACAGCCCGAAAGGCTGTTTTGTGCGGCTGTCAACCGGCATAGTCGCTTCTATTGCATCATCGGTCAGTCGGGTGATTTCGATCCCTAAATAGTCAACCATACAGCCCTGATTAATGCTGTTTAGCTCTGCCAGCCCTACCGTTCTTTTCCATAGCATTATTCTGTCCTCTCCAGTAAAGCGTGTTGCGGATGTTTTGGTGCATTCGCCAGTAGTAACCTATTATACTCAGCAGCTGTCGTTCCAATATCAGTCAGATGGCCCGTGGAATATGCCGACTGGCACAGCGCTGTTTTTCCAATATACCATGTATATTAAGTAATAAAATCAGATGGATAGTAGGATTTAGTTAATATATCAACATGCAGTAATCACTATACCATGACATAAAAATGTCAGTGCTGGCAACTTCGCTCTATATTTTAGTTAATCTTTTTAGTTAAGAGACCTTATGCATGGACTACACGCCGCAACATTATGATCTGCCGAAACTTTTATTTGGGGTGATATTCATCGTTATCATGATTATCGCCAGTTTTTGGGTAATACAGCCCTTTATTCTTGGATTTGCCTGGGCTGGCATGGTGGTGATAGCAACCTGGCCACTGTTAATTAAATTACAAACCCTATTGTGGGGGAGACGTTATCTGGCGGTTAGCGTCATGGCGTTATTGCTAATCTTACTGTTTGTCATTCCTGGAGCACTGCTGGTTAGCAGTCTGCTGGATGGAGGCACGCCAGTGGTGCACTGGGCCAAAAGTCCGTCGCAACTCCAGCTGCCCGCCATGGAATGGCTGAATACTATACCGATGGTGGGGAACAGGCTATATAGCGGCTGGCACGCCCTGATTGCGGAGGGTGGTAATGCATTTTTGACAAAAATTCAGCCCTATATTGGTGCGACCGCCGCCTGGTTTGCGGCGCAGGCGGCTCATATTGGCCGTTTCTTGCTGCATCTTACCCTGATGTTGCTCTTTAGTATTCTGCTTTACTGCCATGGTGAGCGAATTGGCTTGCACATCCGCCATTTTGCTATTCGTCTGGGGGATAAGCGTGGCGATTCCGTGGTTATCCTAGCAGCTCAGGCGATCCGCGCGGTTGCCCTTGGTGTGGTGGTAACAGCACTAGTTCAGGCGATTCTTGGTGGCATTGGTCTGGCAATTTCCGGTATTCATTATACTATTTTGTTAACGGTATTGATGTTTATCTGCTGCGTGGCCCAGCTGGGGCCGCTGTTAGTTATGGTTCCTGCTACGTTTTGGTTGTACTGGAACGGGGATACAACATGGGGTACGGTCCTGTTGATATGGAGCGGTATACTCAGTTCGCTCGATGGCGTGCTGCGCCCGATATTAATCCGCATGGGCGCGAATTTACCCATGATCCTTATTTTTATTGGGGTGATTGGTGGTTTGCTCTCTTTCGGTATGATTGGATTATTTATTGGACCGGTGGTACTGGCGGTCTCTTACCGGCTAATTTCTGCCTGGATAGATGAAGTCCCTGCGCCACAGGTTATTATTCATGTGGCAGATAAAAAACGCTTGCACGATTAACGCTATTATTCTGTAACCGATAGGGCTCACATTATGACCCAACGTAAAGGCATTATTCTCGCTGGCGGCGCCGGTACCCGGTTGCATCCGGCCACGCTGTCGGTGTCCAAGCAACTGCTGCCAGTCTATGACAAACCGATGATCTACTACCCGCTCAGCACCCTGATGCTGAGTGGTATTCGTGACATCCTCATTATTTCAACACCGCAGGACACGCCGCGCTTTGCACAGCTGCTGGGCGATGGCCAGCGCTGGGGTATCACTCTGCGCTACCTCGTCCAGCCCAGACCGGATGGCCTTGCTCAGGCCTTTATCATTGGCTCCAAGTTCATCGATAATCAACCCTGCGCGCTGGTGCTGGGTGGCAACATCTTCTATGGTCACAATTTACACCGATGCCTCGCCAGTGCCGATGCCTGCCCGGAAGGCGCCACCATCTTCGCTTACCATGTGCACGATCCGGAACGCTACGGTGTTGCCGAATTCGACGCGGCGGGCAGAGTGCTTAGCCTCGAAGAAAAGCCCGGCGCCCCAAAATCCAGCTATGCGGTCACGGGCCTCTACTTCTACGACGGCCAGGTGGTCGATATGGCGTGCCGCCTTACGCCTTCGGCGCGTGGCGAGCTTGAAATCACCGATCTGAACCGTCTCTACCTTGATCAAGGCAAACTCAATGTTGAAATCATGGGACGTGGTTATGCTTGGCTCGACACCGGCACCCACGACAGCCTGCTGGATGCTGGACAGTTTATCGCCACGCTGGAAAAACGTCAGGGGCTAAAGATCGCCTGCCCGGAGGAGATGGCCTTCCGCCAGGGCTGGATAACTCCCACACAACTGGAAGCACTGGCTCAACCGCTATGTAACAGCATTAGGAGGAGAGCTAAGTATAGACATCACTCTTCCAACCGGAAAACGTGTGGCCTTCCACCTTTAGGGGCTATTCTCAAAAGCCAGAAACTCGCTGCACCTTGTGAACGCTTTCCACCCACAGACGATTACAGTGACCTGAGTTTCGCAGCGTGCTAACCGGGGTGAGCCAGTAATGATTTGATGTAATAGAGATTTTACACCACAATCAACTTATTAACTACTTGACTTAAACCCGCCATTTCTGTCAAAGACTTATATTATTTCCCCGTACCTTAACTGTACTTAACACCAGCTGATCCGGGGTTGTACAGACAGAAAAACTCCTTTAATTTCCTTGGTGATCAATCCACTGGAAATAAGATAAAACACCATGCATAACCTGCCCCTGCTCACCGCCCTCTGTATTGCGCCCGGAACGGAAGATGGCCACCCGGATCTGCTGCCAGATCTACTGAGGCACTTCGACAAACAGGACTACCCCGCCGGGCGGCGCGAACTGGTTATCATCGATGACGGCACGCAGGACCTGCAGGAGGCACTGAACAGCTTCCTTGGTGATGCCCAAGGTATCAGCGTCCACTACCGGCACTCGGCGCAGCGGCTGACAGTGGAAGAAAAAATCGCGCTGGCGCTGAGCGTGGCGACGGGGGAATACATTCATTTTATGGCGGTGAACAGCAGTTATCCGGCGGACTGGTTTAGCCGGATGCTGGTCAACGTTCAGCAGAGCGCCAGCGGCATCTTGGGGAGCCGCTCGGAAGTGCTCTGGTTATCGCCACTGGGCCGCCTCTGCAGCCGCGAAACGCATCTGGATTCCTGGAGCGTGCTCAGTCGGCTCTGCTGCCGGCGCAGCGTGCTGGAAACGCGGCCCTTTTTGCTGGCCAGCAATGGCTGGGAAGCCTCGTTCGCCTGTGAGTATGCCCGGCAACAGGAAGAGACAATACCGGTTATCCAGTGCCACACCGTTAAAGAGATGATCCGCCAGGGGCTGCTGGTCAACACGCGCGCCCTGAGCCTGCCGCCGCCGGCGCATCCCGGTCCGGAAGTGACGCTGGACTGCAGCGTTTTTGACCAGATTGTTTGCATCAGCCGCTTCCAACAGCCCCATCAGCGTGATGAATTCCGCACCTTCTTGGCGCAACAGCTGCGGGTAGCGGAATACAAAATAGAGATGGCCACGCTGCCGGTGATACCGATTGCCTCCGTCCGGCGCCTCATTGTGCAGCTGGAAGTGCTGAAAATGGCGCAGGCCCGGCAATGGAACAACGTCCTGATGCTGAATGACGACATCCAGTTTGTGAACGATGACAGCAGAACCACCGCCGTCAACCAGGTGCTCTCTGCCCTGAAAGGCGCCGACTGGAAGGTCGTGGTATTGTCGGCGCAGTACCAAGAAGTGCGCGCCTTGGCCAGCAGCGAGGAGCTCGTCAGCATTCAGTATGCCACCGCTATCGGCGCGTACGCGGTCAACAGCAGCTACTACAGCACCCTGATTGATTTTTTTGAGAAACTGCTGAATGAATACCAGCGGACAGGCAACAGCCAAGTTAACTACCCGGACAGCTACTGGCACCTGCTTCAGCCCAATGCCGGCTGGCTGGGCGTATGGCCGCCGCTGGCCTTCCCGGTACCGGACTTGGATGACAGCAACCGGGTTATTACCGACAACGTCCCCCTTTACTTCAGACCGCGGCTGGCCATTGACAGCCAGGCACGCAGCGAACGTGAAGCCCCACTGCTGAACTTGGTCAAACAACAGCAGGCCACCCTGCATACTTGGAACGCGCTGGCAGCGCTAAACCGGGAACTGCAGCGCGATGAACTGGCCGGTTATTATGAATTCAAGGCGATGGGGCGGCTGCCAGAGGTAAAACAGGATACCAGCTGGCCGTTATTGTC
>CANJWD010000076.1 GCA_947478475.1 Enterobacterales bacterium | reverse complement strand
GCAGCGTGGTTTGAGCAGCATAAGCGTCGCTTGTCTCAAAAAATAACGTTTTACCAACAAAACTGGGCTGTCATCAAAAACGCCATTACTGACCACATCAGATCATTACTGGCTCATCCCGGTTAGCCCGCTGCGAAACTCGTGGCAGAAAAATCTCAACAGATAGCTTACTGATGCCAGAACGGCGTCTTGCCCTGATGCAAGGCGCTATTGTACAACATTGTAAAAACCCCTCCCCCTGTAACCTCTTTTTGAAAATTGCAGCCCTGCATTCAGTGCCTCCCGGGCAATTTTCTGATATCGTGAACAAAATCTGCTATTCGGTAGCAAGCCAATGCTACAACATAATGATTTCAAACGAATATCTGAGATACCTGCTTTGTCAGTAAATGCCACAGATTGTATGGGAATTGTGCAAATGAACAGAGTGCAGGAAAAATTATTTGACTTATCAATGCGAGAACGTAATATGTGCGCCACCCGGTAACAAGACCTGTTTTTCTTTGCACCGGGCCGGTTGCAGTAAAAGTAGCAGTAAAAGTAGCAAAGCTTTAGGTGAGGTGGCCGAGAGGCTGAAGGCGCTCCCCTGCTAAGGGAGTATATGGTCAAAAGCTGTATCGAGGGTTCGAATCCCTCCCTCACCGCCATAAGCCATGATCATAAACTATGATCATAAACTATGATCATAGTTTATGATCATAGACCATGGCCATAAACCATAAATTAAATTACGCATCCATAGCTCAGCTGGATAGAGTACTCGGCTACGAACCGAGCGGTCGGAGGTTCGAATCCTCCTGGATGCACCATAAAAATACATTTCTTTTTATCCACAGCATAACGTAAGGTATCGAACCTGTTTTCGCCAGAGCGGTGGCAGCAGAGTAGTGGCAGATGCGAGAGTTTTCGGTTATCAGACGGCAATGTTCATAGCAAATCCTAACTTCAGCATTATCGTGCTCCGTTAATCCGTTTTTTTTAAAAATTATCCTGTCTTCCGGCAAGAGACAACCCTCTTTTTTTGCGATACAGTAATTTCACATTTTTTTAATATTCGTGGAACAACAATGTATGATTGCTACGACGGTTTGATATTTGATATGGATGGTACCATTATTGATACCGAGCAGGCTCACAATCAGGCGTGGCGGCAAGTACTGGCACCCCTGGGGATTCAATTCGATCAGCAGGCTATGGCGGCTATAGCAGTTCTGAACGGTTATCCGACGTGGCGTATTGCCAGAGCACTGACTGAACGTTATCAGATAAATGCAGACCCCTGCCAGCTGGCCGCCGAAAAAACAGCCGTAGTTCAGGAAATATTGCTGGATACCATAAAACCACTACCGGTTGTTGATGTGGTCAGAACTTACTATGGCCGCAAGGCGATGGCTATTGGCACTGGGAGTGAGCATGCTATGGCAGAAACACTGTTACGTCATCTTGGATTGCGCCACTATTTCAACGCTGTTGTTGGCGCAGATGATGTAAAAAAACATAAACCTGAACCAGATACTTTCCTGCGGTGCGCTAAACTGATTAACGTGCTTCCAAAAAAATGTGTGGTATTTGAAGATGCTGATTTTGGTATTGAAGCAGCACGACGTGCCAACATGGCATTTGTTGATGTACGCACGTTATGAATGATATCTCTGCTGTCATTTCGGTGTTTGCGGGTAGTTTTTTGAGCGCCACACTACTGCCAGGTTATTCCGAAATTTTACTTGTCACCCTACTGACCATCGGAAGTGTTTCTCCTTTGATGTTGGTGTTAACTGCCACGCTGGGCAACACACTGGGAGGCGTGATAAATGTGGCTATCGGGCGGTGGCTGCCCCGGTTAAATTACGAAAAAGGAGCCAGCACGGCTCTGCGCTGGCTACAAAAATTTGGCCCTGTCACGCTGTTATTGAGCTGGTTACCCATAGTGGGGGATCTATTATGCCTGCTGGCAGGCTGGCTGAGGATGCCGGTGACCCCTGTTGTTGTTTTTCTCTGTTTAGGCAAGGCATTGCGTTACATCATAATAACGGCTGTCACCCTAAAAGGGATAACGTTGTGGCATTAGCGTCTGTTTATACCGCCATGAAAGTTATATCGCCCTGAAAGATCGACCTGACGGAAGCTCAGATGGGGAAAAATGAGCGAAAAAACCCGGACCGTATAACCGGACCATATAAAGTGAAATGAACATGTTAAGCCAGTGTTTGACGAAGTCTTTGCAAACGCTTCGCAAACAGAGCAGAAGATAAACAGGCTTATGAGAATGACATGAAAATAATACCCATTTATACCGCTTTAGGCCTGGCCGGCGACGTTATAGTATTTAACTGTGGAAGGCCGGTGTGACCCCTGACATCTCACAAGCGTTTTGCTGGCTGAAACAACATCCCGCCGTGTTAAATGGGATTCAGCGTGGCATCGAACGGGAAACATTGCGGGTCACCACCGAGGGGTGCCTGGCGACAACTGACCACCCAAAATCACTGGGGGCCGCTCTGACTCATCGATGGATAACGACTGATTTCGCCGAAACATTATTAGAATTTGTGACACCCGTCTATGATGATATCGACCATTTGCTGGCTTTTATGCGCGATATTCACCGGGATACTTCTCGAAAATTGGGTACTGAGCTCATGTGGCCGCTCAGTATGCCCTGTTTTATCAGCGCACAGCAGAATATTCAGCTCGCCAAATATGGATCCTCCAATAGTGGCCGTTTCAAGACACTCTACCGTGAAGGATTAAAAAATCGCTATGGTGCGTTAATGCAGACCATTGCAGGCGTGCATTATAATTTTTCACTGCCAGTTGAATTTTGGCAGGCCTGGGCAGGGGTCACAGACGAGCAGAGCGGTAAAAAGGAGATATCAGCGGGTTATTTTGGACTGATCCGCAACTATTATCGCTTTGGCTGGATTATTCCTTACCTTTTTGGTGCATCACCGGCAATGTGCTCTTCATTTCCTGGTGGACGAAAAACAACAATACCTTTCGAATTTACAGCAAATGGGCTCTGTTATCTGCCCTATGCAACGTCATTACGTTTGAGTGACCTTGGATATACCAATTCATCACAGTGTCATCCTGGTATCATATTTAACGATCTGAGTAGCTACGTTGCCGGACTGCGGCAGGCTGTTCGTACTCCCTCGCCGGAGTATGCCAGACTAGGCTTACAACATGCGGGCCATTATTTACAGCTGAACACGAATATGCTGCAAATTGAAAACGAGCTTTATCTGCCGATTCGTCCAAAACGGGTTACCATGGCAGATGAGAGGCCTTCAGATGCGTTACTTCGTGGCGGTATTGAGTATGTTGAAGTCCGTTCCCTGGATATTAATCCGTTTTCGCCGATAGGTATTGATGCTGTTCAGGTTCGCTTTCTTGATTTATTCCTTATCTGGTGTGTGCTGGCAGATTCACCACCCATGAGCCATGACGAGCTACTGGGCACCAGACAAAACTGGAACAGAGTCATTCTTGAAGGGCGCAGGCCTGGCCAGACTTTGGCTGTCGGCTGTGACGGCCGCCGTGAGCCATTAATAAAAATAGGCAAAGCCCTGTTTGAGGATCTGCTTCAGGTGGCACGGGTGCTGGATACTGCTGGCAGCCAGCAGTATCAGGAGGTTTGTGATCATCTGGTTACATTTTTCGATGATCCCACGTTAACGTTTTCTGCCAGAATATTGCAATCCATGAAAGATGACGGGTTTGCCGGCACCGGCCTGCGGCTGGCCAGCCATTATCGTGAGATTTTCCAAAAAGAACCGCTGGAATTTTTGACTGAAACGCAGCTGCTGTTAGAACAGAATAGCTCATGGAAAAAACTACATGATCTGGAATGCAGCGATACATTAAGTTTTGAACAGTACCTCAAAATTCATGCCGGGCAGTGACCACCGGAGTGGCCGGGCCCGTTACCCAAAAGATAACTAGCCGACGGTCATATCCTGAAACAGGCGGCTACCAAAATAAGCAAAAGTAAGCAATAAAGCACCTGAAAAACTAAGCCAGACTACGCGTCGTCCGCGCCAGCCCGCCGTATAATGCCCCCATAATAAAATGACATACACAAGCCACGCCATAATTGACAGAACCGTTTTATGAACATTTTCTTTATTCAGCAAATTATCTATATTCAGCAAATTATCCATCCATGGCGGCCCTGTGCAGAGAGTAAGGGTCAGCAAGGCAATGCCAATTTGGGTGATATGGAACATATTACGTTCAAGGCTCATGAGGGGTGGCATATCCGCAGTAAATACCAGCTGTTTGTTTTTAAGTAAATAATCAAGCCATGCCAGTTGTAATGCATACAGTGCAGCGATAAGCAACGTCGCATAGCTGAATAATGCCAGAGCGACATGAGCCAGCAGCTCAGGGCTGGTTTCCAGATGGGTGATAAACTCTCCAGGCAGCGCGCTGGAAAAAGCGAGGTTGATGATGGCAAAACTGTAAACGATCGGCAGCAAAAACCAGCCCCGATCGCGGGATGCTGCCAGTGTCATAATGGAGCCAATGATCAGGCTGACGATCGAGCCAATATTCAGCAAAGAGAGATTCTGCCCATCGCCCACATCAAAAATTTGCTGTTTTAACGTAATGCTATGGCAAAATAGCGCAAATATGGCCGAAAATAGAGCCAGCCTCCGGTAAGCGCTATGTTTGCGCAGTACACCGGGAATAATCAGCCCAAGGCTAAACAGGTAAGCGAGCACAGCCACGATGGAGAAAACAGGCATAGTGTTAACAGGCACCGACTCAATGAATCAGAGTGTCAGTATAGCGTTAGCCATGTCATGCTCCAACCGTTCTCCTCCGGCAAAACTGAAATCCGGCAAAACAGAAATCATTAAAGCCTGGTGTTATAATGGCACGATGATGGCTCCAGAGCGGCGTATTTCTATACTGAGTATGAAACGATGTTTGAGAATTTAACCGATAGATTATCGCGCACTTTACGCACCATTAGCGGCCGTGGGCGGCTGACTGAAGATAATGTTAAGGATACGCTACGTGAAGTGCGTATGGCACTACTGGAAGCCGATGTTGCGCTGCCAGTAGTGCGTGATTTTATCAGTCACATCAAGGAAAGCGTGATTGGTCAGGAGATCAATAAAAGTCTTACGCCAGGCCAGGAATTGGTAAAAATAGTAAAAAGTGCACTTATCGTTGCCATGGGAGAGATCAACAGTGAACTCAATCTGGCAACCCAGCCACCCGCAGTGATTTTGATGGCAGGCCTGCAGGGTACAGGTAAAACCACCAGCGTGGCTAAGCTGGGTAAATTTTTAAAAGAAAAACACAAAAAGAGTGTGTTAGTTGTTTCAGCAGACATTTACCGCCCCGCCGCGATCAAACAGCTAGAAACAGTGGCTAATAGTGCAGGCATTCATTTTTTCCCCTCGGATATTCAGGAAAAACCCGCTGATATTGTTGCCCGGGCGCTGCGCCAGGCAAAGCTAAAATTTTATGATGTCCTCATTGTCGATACGGCAGGCCGGTTACATGTTGATGACGACATGATGGATGAAATCAGGCAAATTCATCATAGTTGTAATCCCATTGAAACTCTGTTCGTCGTCGATGCCATGACAGGCCAGGATGCCGCTAATACTGCTAAAGCTTTCAATGAAGCGCTGCCACTTACTGGCATTATTTTGACAAAAATGGATGGTGATGCGCGGGGCGGCGCGGCGCTATCCATTCGCCACCTAACGGGAAAACCAATTAAATTTCTCGGAGTCGGTGAAAAAATAGAGGCACTGGAGCCATTTCATCCCGACAGGATAGCGTCGCGCATTCTTGGTATGGGCGATGTGCTGTCGCTGATTGAAGATATTGAAAGTAAAGTCGACCGTGCTCAGGCACAAAAACTGGCAAATAAATTTAAAAAAGGTGATGAATTTGATTTAACTGATTTCTTCAGTCAGCTGACACAAATACGCCATATAGGGGGAATGACCGGCATGATGAGTAAAATGCCTGGCGCTGCTCAGTTACCAGGAAACGTAACATCACAAATGAATGACAATCTGTTGATGCGGATGGAATCCATCATAAATTCGATGACACAGAAAGAACGTACACAACCGGAGATCATCAAAGGCTCTCGTAAGCGACGCATAGCAGCCGGATCGGGCACACAGGTCCAGGATATCAACCGCCTGTTAAAACAGTTCGATGATATGCGACGCATGATGAAAAAAATAAAGAGTGGCGGGCTGGCAAAAATAATGCGTGGCATGAAAGGCATAATGCCACCGGGTTTTTCTGGCAGATAGCGGTTTTTCTGGCAGACACAAGTTTCGCACATCGAAGAAAAATGGTAGAAAGATGAAAAGGGAAAAGTGCGCAGGGTTATCAGATGTCACCTCATCAATGTACGAAAGAACTGTATAAAGCATTTTTGCAGGCAAGCAGTGTGAGGTATTCCGGT
>CANJWD010000075.1 GCA_947478475.1 Enterobacterales bacterium | reverse complement strand
TGAGGCTTTCAGCCTCATTCAAATTCCCCTCCCGCCTTCGTCGGCGGGAGTACCCTTTGAGGTGAAGATGGCAATTTAATGCGCCTGACCCCAGTTCTCTCCTGTGCCAATATCCACCTGCAACGGCACTGCCAGCTGAGCACTGCTTTCCATTAACCGGCTGATCTGCTCGCAGGCAGTGACCAAAACAGAGTGATGCACTTCAAACACCAGTTCATCATGCACCTGCATAATCATCCGTATCAGTGGCGACGCCTGCTGTTGCAACCACGCATCAATGGCAATCATCGCGTGCTTGATAATATCAGCAGCGGTGCCCTGCATCGGCGCATTAATCGCTTCGCGCTCTGCCGCTTTACGGCGCGCCGCACGGGGTGAATGAATATCAGGCAGATAAAGACGACGCCCTGCCAGCGTGGTAACAAAACCCTGTTCGGCAGCTTGCTGACGCGTTCGCTCCATATAGGCCTGCACACCGGGATAGCGCTCAAAATAGCGATCCCTATAACCCTGGGCGGTAGTAAGGGAGATCCCTAGCTGCCGGGCTAAACCAAAAGCGCTCATCCCATAAATTAAACCAAAATTGATCGCTTTGGCAGCACGACGCTGTTCATGGGTTACCTGATCACAGGGCAGCGCAAACACGTCAGCAGCGGTAGTGATGTGGATATCCTGCCCGGCCGCAAACGCATTCAGCAAACCCTCATCCTGCGAGAGATGCGCCATAATACGCAGTTCAATCTGTGAATAGTCCGCCGCAACAATACAATAACCGGCGGGCGCAATAAATGCCTGGCGGATGCGACGCCCCTCGTCGTTACGAATGGGAATATTTTGCAGGTTAGGATCGCGTGAAGAGAGGCGCCCGGTGGCAGTCACCGCCTGGTGATAGGACGTATGGACCCGGCCAGAGATCACGCTAATCATTAACGGCAGTTTATCGGTATAGGTGGTTTTGAGTTTACTCAGCCCCCGGTGCTCAATAATGACTTTTGGTAGCGGGTAGTCCAGCGCCAGTTCCGTCAGAACCTCTTCACTGGTTGAGGGCGCGCCGCCGGGCGTTTTTTTCAACACTGGCAGCTGGTGTTGCTCATATAAAATAGCCCGGAGCTGGCTGGGCGAGGCTAAATTGAACGGCGCGCCCGCCAGCTGGTGCGCCTGTTTTTCCAGTTCAGCCAGACGCAGCGTTAACTCCCCGGAGTGTTGTGCCAGCACAGCGGGATCGATAAGCACACCGCGTTGTTCCATGCGCGACAAAACGGGCAGCAGCGGCATTTCAATTTCCTGGAATACCCGGGTCAGCGCGGCATCTTTTTGAAATTGTGGCCACAATGTCAGATGCAGCTGCAGTGTCACATCAGCATTCTCAGCCGCATAGGGCGCGGCCTGCTCCAGGGTAATCTGGTTAAACGTCAGCGAGTTTTTACCTTTACCGGCAATCTCTGTAAACGTTATCGTCCTGTGATTAAGATGGCGCGCCGCCAGCGTATCCCGATCGTGACGCCCCGCCACGCTATTTAATACATAAGATTCCAGCATGGTATCGAATGCGACACCGCGCAGTTCAATGCCGTAGCGGTTCAGTATGCTGTGATCAAACTTAAGGTTCTGACCCACCTTACATTTAGTGGGATCTTCCAGCAGGGGTTTTAATTTTTTCAGCACCACGGCAAGGTTCAGCTGCGGTGGTGCGTCCGGGTAATCATGCGCCACAGGGAGATAAGCGGCCTCGCCTGGGGCGACAGCAAAAGAGAGACCCACCACATTAGCACTGAGTGTATCCAGACCATCCGTTGCGGTATTAAATATTTCGGTATTAAACGTTTCGATATTAAACGAGAAGAGTTCCGCCTTTTCCAGGCGCTCTGTCCATGCCGACAACGCCGGCTCATCGACAATTACCGAATAATTTTCCCGGCACAATGGTTCGGGCATTGCTGTAACCGACTCAGTTGTAGCCGGCAATTCAGCTGAAAATTCAGCTGAAAATTCAGCCGGAAATTCAGTCGGAAATTCAGTCGGAAATTCAGTCGGAAACAGCGCACCGCTGTCAGGCGCCGCGAGCAAGCGTTTTTTATCTGTCAGCCAGCTACCGGACGCTAACTCAGCCAGCCAGTGTTTAAATTCATAGCGACAAAATAATGCCTGCAACGTATCACTATCGGGCGGCGCCACAATCAGTTGCTGGCAACTGACCGCTAAGGCAACATCCGTTTTGATGGTCGCTAACTGCCTGGAAAGCAAGGCAACCTCTTTATGCGGCGCCAGTTTTTCTGCCAGCTTTTTAGCGCCACGCAATGGCAGCGCACTAATTTTATCGAGATTATTAAATAACAGCTCCACGCCACCGATACCCTGCAGTAGCGCCTGTGCCGTTTTTTTTCCAATACCCGGCACACCGGGGATATTATCGGAGGCATCGCCCATCAGTGCCAAAAAATCGACGATCAGTTCAGGCGGTACGCCAAACTTTTCACACACTTCCTGTGGCCCAAGCAGCGTATTATTCATGGTGTTAATCAGCGTAATAGCGGGGGTGACCAGTTGCGCCATGTCCTTGTCACCGGTACTTATCAGCACACTCAGCCCCAATTTTTCTGCGGCGGTGGCCAGCGTTCCAATCACATCGTCGGCTTCAACACCCGCAACGACCAGCAACGGCAGCCCCATCGCCTTAATCATCTGATGAAGCGGTGCGATCTGGGCGCGTAATGCATCGGGCATCGGCGGGCGTTGCGATTTGTAGTGGGCGAAAAGGTCATCACGGAAGGTTCGGCCCGGAGCGTCAAAAACCACCGCAGCATGCGAAGAGTGATAGCGCAGTAACAGGCTACGCAGCATATTTAGCACACCAAAGATAGCGCCTGTCGGCTCTTGGGCCTGATTGGTTAACGGCGGGAAAGCGTGATAAGCGCGGTAAAGATAGGAGGAACCGTCAACCAGAATTAATGGATGTGCTGCCATCTGTGCCATAAGCCTCCCCCGTCATGTTATTTTTTATGCGTTGCCGGACTGATTTTTTTGCCTGCCTGCTGAGTCAGCATTAGCCTTTCAGCGATGCGCCCCATTCCTGACGCAGGACAGCAAGGATATTTTTCACTACCCGTGGTGTTCCTGCGACCACATTACCGGAGGCATACGCGTTGTGGCCACCGATAAAATCGGTCACGACACCGCCAGATTCCCGGACCAGCAGTTCGCCTCCGGCAAAATTCCACGGTTTGAGACCCATATCGAAGAAACCATCAACACGGCCCGCGGCAACATAAGCCAAATCTAAGGCTGCTGAACCGCTATGGCGAAAATCGGCACACTGGACAAAAAGCTTATCCAGCACATTAAAGCAGGCAGCGGTATACTGTTTTGTTTTACAAGGAAAACCGGTGGCCAGGAGCGTGCCATCCAGCTCTTTCGCCTGGGTACAGCGCAGCCGATAGCCATTTAACTGTGCGCCCTGGCCTCGCACCGCAGTGAATAACTCGTTGCGCATGGGATCATACACCACAGCAACTTCTGTATGACCTTTAACCCGTGCCGCAATGGACACGGCAAAATGCGGAAGACGTCTGAGGAAATTAGCGGGGCCGTCCAGCGGGTCAATCACCCATTGCGTACCGTGGCAGTCATCGGTTAACGCACTACATGCTGCACTGCTAATTGTGTGTTGAGGGTAAGCTTTACGGATAACATCGGTAATAAGGTATTCGGTATCATGACGAACACTGGTGACAGCATCGCTATTGCCATCTTGGCTGGTCGCGGTGGTGTCGCCGGCTTCATAATTTTTCGCCACTAAATTGCCCGCTTTACGCGCGGCACGTATGGCGATGGTGAGCATCGGATGCATGGGTATTTTCCCGCCAGGGTGTTAAAGAACACGAAACGGCGCGCAGTGTAGCAGCAGAACTGAAAAAAACCTATGACTGTGCCAGGATAGCGCGATTTTTCACAACACATAAGGCGAGCATGTTACACAATATCCGAATCGTTCTGGTTGCAACCTCCCACAGCGGAAATATAGGATCCACGGCCCGGGCCATGAAAACGATGGGATTAACGCAGCTCTGGCTCGCTGATCCGCAGTCAGCCATCACCGCTCAGACGATTGCACTGGCGGCGGGCGCCAGCGATGTGATCGCTAACGCCACCACGGTTTCTACCCTGGAAGACGCCCTGAAGGGGTGCAGTTTAGTGCTGGGAAGCAGCGCCCGCTGCCGCACCTTACCGTGGCCAATGCTCGACCCGCATGAATGCGCCACACTGAGCGTACGCAGCGCAGAACATAGAACGGTAGCATTAGTGTTTGGTCGTGAAAGAACCGGCTTAACTAACCAAGAGTTGCAACTCTGCCACTATCATGTGTCCATCCCGGCGCACCCTGACTACTCCTCATTAAATATCGCGATGGCAGTACAGATCCTCGCGTATGAGATACGCGTTGCTTTTCTGCGCCAGCAGCAGCAAGCGTTAACCGACCATCCTGAAAAAACGGCCTACCCGCTGTTTGATGAGATGGAACGCTTCTATGCACAGCTGGAGCAGGTTTTATCACACACAGGTTTTATTCGTCAGACGCATCCGGGACAGATAATGAGCAAACTGCGGCGTCTGTTCACCCGCGCCCGACCGGAAAGTCAGGAGCTACACATTTTGAGGGGGATACTGGCCTCTTTTGAAAAACGGGGTAAATAGATAAACACGCCAGAGCCGCATTAGGCTGACTCTGCTGACAATCTGTATGCGGGCGGCCTGCTGGCACTTAGCATTGCAACGGTTGTGGCGATTTTTAAGGTGCTGTAGCGGGTGCTGGATCTACTCGATGCGCCACAATGGCACGAGGAGTATAACAGGTATCTTTCTCGTGCTGTGCCACAACACTGTTAACAGGCAAGACTGCTCGTTAAGTAGCCTTCTCGAGCAATAGATAGAACCGTAAAGAACACATTTCCATTAATTCTTCCAGTGTTACATTCTTTAACGTGAGCCTGTCTAATTCAATATTCCTTGGTAATGCTGCCTTAAAACGGTCTACTAATCCCCAGATACGTACGTCTGGACTGTATTGCAGTTTAGCCACGCGGTAACCTGTTTCCTGACACAGTTTTAATAATTCCCGCAAGGTAAAGAAACGAATGTGGGTAATATCCAGTAAACCCTCTTCTGCATAGGGAAAAATACCTTTACTGATACCATCCATCAACATCAAATTACGTAAATTATAAACACTGATTAACACCTGTCCTTGTTCTGATAAATAAGGTCGTAAACGCACCATAAAATCCCAAGGGTTGTAGAGGTATTCGAGCACATTAACCAAGAGTGCACCATCTAATGTACCTTGTGCTAACCCTGCTTCACCTAAGTCAATTTCTTCAAATTTACCTATTATAACTTTATCTAATCGTGTTGCAGCCATCCGAGCTGCTTCTTGACTCATTTCCACACCCCAGACAGTGCAGTGAGGAAATTTTTCTTTGATATAAGAAGCATTACTACCTATACGGCAACCGATATCAACAAAAGTATGGGGATTATTAGAAAGCATATTTAACAAATTATAAAGTGGTACAGCATGGTGCCCTGTTTTCAAACTAACAGGCCCTGTATCTAAACATTTTTGCCAAATAAATTGCACTGACTGGGATGGTACAGGATAAATATTCGGTGTTAAATCACACAATAATTGGACGACTCTTTCTGTAGCGTGACCATCATTTTTATAGTTATAGTACTCCATAGCTTGCTGTATTTTTTGCTGTTGGCTAGCTTTTTCTTCAGGATTTAACATCGATAAAATGGCATCTGCCAATTGATGCGCCTCTACTTCAACAATCCCAGCATCTGCTGCAAAATTGGGGCCAATGACAGCATTTTGGTACGTCAATAGATTGATGGCGTTCGTCCCTGCTAGCATAGCTTCAATAAGATAATTAGAGCTTACACCAATTACTACATCGGCAGCTGTAGCCCATAACGGCCCTTCGTCAAGAACATATCGATAATGTTCCTGTGCTTCTTCGCCTAAAATATCCAATAATAATGTTTCTAAAACTTTATCCCCCTGTGCTTGTGGGTATTCGCGCTGCCAGCCGAGCCTGTCTTTTATCACTATATTAAAAACGATATTTTTTTCTCTTAATGCACGGCATGCTATAAAAAAATCTCTTGCAGTGTCAGCATGGATAGAAGGGCAGCTATGAGCAGTAAGATAAGCTGTGTACGTAGTAGCAAAAACAACAATTGGGATATCGGCACGTAGCCCATATTTTTGACATACTTGGGCACGACAGTGGCTTTTCTGCATCCGTAAGCGAGTATATTGATCCCACATGGGATGGCCAGTGATCACCACTTTACTTATATCAACTCCTATATCAGCATACTCTTCTAAACAACGCTGACCAAACACAGTCATATAATCTGTTACACGAGAAGCAAGAATTGTATACTCCTCACATAGGGGTACGCCATGGCCCAAACGCAAACTTTTTATGCCCTGCATACGGGCCCATAAAATGGCGGTTAAATTAGCTTTCGTAAAATCATCAGTCACCACTAATAAATGGATATCGAAAATTTTATTTGCCGCTTCTAAACAGTGTAAAGAATATACAATCGTAGCAAGGTCTTCAGATAATCGGCTATCAATCGTATTGGCCAGTTGTTGTGGATCGAGAACATTTTGTCCATGAACGAATGACTGTAGATGGAAACCGAAGTTTGTTAGCAAATTATCTGTATCTTGTTTTATAACAGGCATTTTTTCTGGATTTAATACACTGGAAAATGGGATAATGCGGCTTTTTGTTTGTGCAAGAGCGGTTAAAGTAGCCTGACTAAGAGCCTATCCCAAAAGGATTTTATTCCAGACAATGATGCCACATGCAAAATGCAGCATTGCCTCATAGTTCTCGACCTTCTTCTCCCACCGCGTCAGTACGCGACGAAAGCGGTTCATCCAGCTATGCGTTCTTTCTACAAC
>CANJWD010000074.1 GCA_947478475.1 Enterobacterales bacterium | reverse complement strand
CATCGCAGCGTGGTTTGAGCAGCATAAGCGTCGCTTGTCTCAAAAAATAACGTTTTACCAACAAAACTGGGCTGTCATCAAAAACGCCATTACTGACCACATCAGATCATTACTGGCTCATCCCGGTTAGCCCGCTGCGAAACTCGTGAACGATAAGGATAACCCACTGCCATTGAAAGTTTGGGGGGAGCATATCACTTACTATGAAAATTCTGCATCGCGTCCAATCAAATCGGATCTGCTTGAAAACATATTTAGTGATGCATTCAAACCCTTTGCTCAGGCTTATCAGGCTTCTGCCATGATTGAGATAGCCAGTCGGCGGGGTGAATTGTGGCAGTTGTTTGCATGGGGAAAAGCGCGTCAACCAGGAAACTATCGTAAGTTATTTATGGAGACCGTCGCCAGCGAGCAGGCCTCTAGCAAACCGTTAACCAATCACGCAAGCGAGATGGATTTATTTGCTATTTTCACAGAGGCCTTCCCCGAAGCAGAGCATGTGCATTTTCCAAAATTTCCTGATGACCCGCCTTTGCAGCAGTCACAGGCTGACGTTCCAGCGCCGCCGAGAGAGCAGAGCTTCAGCCTTGCCGACGCGCATTATACAGAGCTTCTGAATGTGCTGGAACTCAAGAACGCTACAGAGAGTAAGAAGGCCGGCGGTCTGATAAGCTTATCGATGCTTTTTTCTCATCTCTCCTCCAGTCATGGGCTGGGCACGGAAACCCGTTCACCCCTCGTATTGAGATTGTATGCCTCAGCGCTGCTCAAGAAAGCAAAGGCGCTGGATGCGTCCGTATTCGTGGGAGGCTTATCCTCGTATGAACTGAAGCATAATGAAAATCGCTACACCAGATGGCAGAACAAGCTCCTTGGAGATAAGGGCGCATTCACCTGTACGGCTCTGTTATCCGAAGAGATGGAAGATTATGCCCGGAAAAACTTCCAATTCGTTTTCAATCAAGTCAGCACGCTTTTAAAACCCGCATCGGCCTCTGTATTTGATTCTAATCCCGCGTCTGAGTTACAGGGGCGCTGGTTACCTGACAACAGGGTAGCACCTGTTAGCTTATTGGCTGGAAGCAGCCAGCAGAGCGCTCATCAGGCAGCGCCCCCCAGAAAAGCGGTGCACGATTACAATTTGATCATACCGTTCCTGCCCGGCGTGGACGCAGATCCCGAAAACGTAGACGCAAATCCCGAAACAAGAGAAGCCATTGACCGTGCTCTCAAAGAGACCTACAGAGCGCTCGAAGCGATAGCAGAAGAGAATGGCATCGGGTGGGAGCACGAGGATGACGCGGCGGCAGCAGCTCTCAAAGCAGAGCATGACATCAAGGGTGCTGCGAAAGCGTTATTTAAGAAACATTCCGATAGTAGCCTGATATGGCACTCACCGGAGAGAGAGGAAAATATGATAGCGCAGGAGAGCTTATGGCCTGTGCTGAAAGAATCAGAGCGAGTACGCTGGCAGCTGCTGCTTCACAAAGAAACGATCGATAAGCTGGGTGCCGCAGGAGTAAAAGCAGCGCTGGAAAGAATGCAGCGTTTAGGGAGTCTGAAATCGCCTGCTCGCATTGTACTGGTTGTCTGTGGGCTCTCTGAATGGAGTAAATTTCAGAAAAATGCGTTTGCAAAAACAGTTTTGACAGGCTATTTCCCAGGTACACCGCTGGTTCTCTATCACGCGCCTGTTGTTGCCGTTAATGCTGAGACAGGGCGCAAACACCTCGATGGTGAGGCCTATGTTTACCGATTAGATAACAAAAATGAACTGCTGCTTCCTGTGCGCAAAGACAGGTCAGCAAAACGCTCCTTAAGCGATATTTCAGCTTCCGGAAGCCAGGAACAGTTGTACCCCTTGGGCAATTGCTTCGGCAGCCAGGCTGCCGGGCACTCTCCCGAGGAACGCTCAGGCAACGACTCTGCCAGCGCTCCGAACAGAAACGGCGATGATAATGAAAATCTGAGTCAGCGGGATGATAATGAAGATCTGAGTCAGCGGGATGATAGTGAAAATTCAAGTCAGCGGGATGATAGTGAAAATTCAAGTCAGCGGGATGATAGTGAAAATTCAAGTCAGCGGGATGATAGTGAAAATCTGAGTCAGCGGGATGATAGCGAAGATCTGAGTCAGCGGGTCGCTGATACCCGGGCTGGGGAGGAGGAAGGGCGTAAGCGCATCACTGTGGCAGAAGCCAGAGCCATGCTACTCAAGTGTTATTCAGCGCATTTTATCGATCACATGACACCGTTGGATATTGAGGATGAAGTTTACGCCTATAACAGCCGGAGTATTTATAAAAAAGACAATTTTGCTACCTGGTTTGCTGTCAGAGATTTTAAGGAAGATGGGTATGTCAGGATTAATCATCTCTTGCGTGGGCAAAACGACATCCCCGAAAATGAAATAGAAGATGCCAGGCGTGCCGCCATTCAGTTCGACAAAGCGCTTAAACAACTATCTCGAAGAGAAGTCGAAGAAAATCAAATAGCTGATAGCGATTCTGCTAGTAGTAGCAATTCTGCTAATGGCGATTCTGTTAGTATCCATTCTGCTAATAGCAATTTTACTTTTCCCGATCTTTCCAGTAGTGATGCTGCTAGTAACCATTCTGCCAATAGTGATTCTGCCAATAGTGATGCTGCTAGTAACCATTCTGCCAGTAGTGATTCTGCTAGTAATGATTCTGCTAGTAATGATTCTGCTAGTAACTATTATTCTTCCAGTAGTGATTTTGATGTCGGTGGATTAGATGAACTCATTGTTTATCGTGGAAAAACGCATACAAAAGAGTTCCTCCGTCAACTGAAAGCACAAGATTTCTATCAGCCGAATTTCTTTCTGTCAGCTAGCGATGATAAAGAGACGGCTATGGATTTTTGTAACAATGAGCTAAAAGAAAATGAAGTTAACGTCATTTATAAAATATTAAGAAGCACAAGACGGGCTGGCGTTCATATCACTGACACCTTATTAGGTGATGGTGAAGAAGAAACTGTTTTCTTCCCAGGAACAAAATTCAGTGTCCTTGACGTAAAATGGAAAGAGGATGGAAAGCGCGCAACGGTTTTACTTGATACCTCACATATTGACAAGGCAACATGGGAGAGGCAGCTAGTTGCGCCACTGGCGCTGCCAGCTGCGCAGCAACTACAACCGCAGCTCGTTCAACGTGCCAGCGATCCGAGGGAAGTCAACATCAGTTCTCCCGGTAACCTGCACAGCCCTCAGGGAAGCTCGTCTGAGAGTTTCGGGCCTGTTTTACCCGCACTCCCCGCAGCCATTGATGCTGCTGATGCTGTCGCTGCGTCAGCATCTTCCTCCTCACTGAACGGATCGACAGAGGTTGAAACAACGGGACCAGTCACTGCCTGGCGCGCACCGCTGGTTATTTCACAGCCAGAGAGTGCCAGCAACTACGACTACACGATAATTATTCAGATAGAAGACGATGCGATTGTCCGGGAGACTGTTGAGCATCTTGCCGGCAAACATGCTAATAAAACGCTCGTGATTCAGTATGATGCCTACCAGACTAAAACGTATCGCACTATTTATGGTGATTATGGTGACAGGAAGGCGCTCGCTGGCGATAAGGTACGCTGGATAGTCGTCGGGCATTGTAAAAAGCTACATGCTTACGGTGGAGAACCTTTCAGTGCGGATTTACAACATCTTCAGCAGCAAGCCGCGTTACCAGACGCCAGCAGAGTGGTTTTATTTGCCTGCTCACTCAGCCGACACGGCAAAACAGAGCCCGATAGTTTCATGCAACGTTTTACAGAAACAGCGTATGCCAAAACACATCTCAATGACATTGTCGCCTATACGACTGATGTATTGACCAGTAACGATGGCAGGCGTTTACAGGCAGGGCCTTTGCTTGAAAAAGCAAGTGAATCCCGTGTTGTCTACCGCCCGCTGTACGGGAAGAATCCTAATTTCGCGTCTTCAGAAAATAATGCCTCCTCCCGTGTGAACTGGGAGCATAAAACTCAAAGCGGGTTAAATACCGTTACCAGAGGGATGCAGGGCCTCGGCGGAGTGCGCTTGTTTTCTGCCTACAGCAATTATGCCCGCCGCGCTTCAGCCGGCGCTTTAACGGCTGAAGATAAAGCGACGCTCGAACAAGATTTGCAACTCGCCACTGCAGGTATGGCGTATGATATTGTCAATGATTGTGTTTTTCAGCCCTTATTGACACGTCTCGGCGAGTCATTAGTCCGTCAGGGAATTTTAGCGCCCAGCGACAACCTTATTGCTCTCACTAAGCAATATGTTTCTAACAAAAGCACTCTGCCAAAATTAATGAAAGCAAGGGCGGGGCGTCTTTTGCTAAAAGGCGCTCCCCTCTTAAATGTCGTAGGAAGTGGTTTTGATTTTTATGATGCGCACCGTTCCTTTGCGCAGCTTAAAACGGAGAAAGATCCCGAGCTCCGCCAGGACTTACTGGTTAACGGCATCCTTTCCTTGCTCAGTGGCACGATCGGTTTAGGCACCACCGGATTATTGCTGGCAGGAAGCAGTCTGGGGATACCCGGAATGCTGGCGGCAATTTCATTGAGCGTGGGCGGCAGTATTTATAATGCAGTGCGCGTGGTAGAACGGCTGGAGCAGCACATTAGCCTGACAGATTGGGAGCGCTTTACAACAGGTCTCGGTGCGATGGTAGGCGCAGGGCCCTCGGTGTCGGTAGAGAATAAATTGATCCATCTCAGCAGTAAGGAACAGGCACGTGCCCACTATGATGCGCAATTAGCCGCGCAAGCAGAACGTATTATCACCTCCGGGCAGGCTGATATTGTGCATTATGTGCGGGGGCAGTTTGATATGGAAGAGCAGACTTATAAATGTGTGCAGAACATCAAATATTACGGTGCTCATTTTAACGTTACTATTCTGGAGGATAAAATTCTTCCTGAAGAGGCAAAGAATAAGCTCATGTACTACCGAAACAGGCACAGCGGCGAGACCGTGCTTGAAGATAGCGAACATAAGTATTACACACCAAAACCACTCCTTGGCCAGGATAGCATAATCAATATCCCGGATAATCAGCTGAGTAGTAGTGATAAGGTAAGAACGCTGTTAGCGCCGCGACAACAGCAGCTCCTCGGCACATTTGTGAATGAACAGGGCCAGCCTCTTTTTCCGAACTTAGAGGTGAACGAGTCAGAGCAGCGTGCACTATTGGGCGATTTTAATGGAGACCAGCACGCTGATATTGCCTGCCTGACCCCGCAGGGGCTATATGTGGCGCTTGCCAATAATAATAAAGAAGGCGGCTATCAACCACCAAAGCTTGCAGGCCCTGCGTCTCTCATTGAGCATAATACGGTGAGTTATCTGCCGCGTCTGGTTGCCGATATCAATCAGGACGGGCGGGATGATATCCTCATGCCAGGACGAGATCTGAGCGTACAGTTTTTAGTGGCGCAGGAAGATGGCACGTTTGTCAAAGAGTGCCAGACACTTATTATCGACAGTAATGGCAGTAATAATGAAAAGCCTCACTCTGCTTTGGTGAGTGATCAGTGGCTTGCCAAAGACATAGACAGCGATGGTCTGACTGATTTAATGCTTTTGAATAACAAACAGTTACATATATGGTATGGCAAGAGTGCAGGGAAGTTTGAAGCGAAAAGCGTCACACAGCAGACACCGTGGTGGACAGGCAGCTATCCGCATCTATTGGCGGGTGATGTCAATGGTGATGGTCATACAGACATTGTACTGCTTGATAAGAACGATAAAGGTAAGGTAAAGCTATTAATGGGTCAAGGAAGCCGGAAGACGCCTTTTATTCAGGGCCGCGAACAGGCCTATGCGCCGGTGAAGCAACTCTATGATGAGAGTGGTTTTAAAGAGAGTCAGTTTCAACTGCACGATCTGAATGGCGATGGCTGTGCCGATCTTATGGCGATTCGCAATGATGGCAGCTACACGGTAGCCCATGGAATAAAGGGAGACAAAGAAGCGGGTAGTGGCTTAGGACCGCTATTAAACCAAGGGCTTTATCCGCAAACGGCAATACGTCATCATGCCGACAGTTTACACCCCCTTGCCATACGTGGTCAGGAGCATATCCTCGGGATGGTAACGCAGGATAAGCAGACGCAGTTATTATCGCTCAACAAACAGGGTGAGATCAAAGCGCACCCTCTGAATCAAAAGCGTCCGGAACAGACACGTGCCTGGTTTATGCAGGAAGGTAGCTATAATAGCGAATTTGTCGGCTATGCTGATCGCCAAAATATTTTTGTCATGGGTGAGGGGCGTAAAAAATTTACCGGCGGTAATTACAGCGACAGTTTTTTACTTTTGAAGGCGCCTGAGCCTGAGCTTCCAAGCGTGCTCAACGGTGCAGGCGGTGAAGACTGGCTAGTGGTCTCTGCGGACAAAAACTACCACATTGATTTACAACAGGGTTATTTAAAGCTTTCAGGAAAAGAAAAAACAGTGGCTCAGCTTGTTGATATTGAACATATCGAGGGGCATGCAGACAGTGACCACTTTATAGGCGATGGGAAGAACAATAAACTGTTGGGTAAAGGGGGTGAGGACCACTTAGAGGGTGGCGCCGGTAATGATACCCTCAGTTTGCAGGCAGGAAGTGCGCAAGGTGGTACGGGTAGTGACCTCTACCATATTTTATCCAATGCCAACGCGCAGGATGTCATCCTCACCATCACAGAGCCAGAGGGCGATACGCTCAGCTATATTCGGCTTGAGCAGCGTCTGGATGCGAACGCAACAGTGCACCTCTCTGACGATAAAAGAAGCGTTCAGCTGACCTTATCTAATGATAATGGCAGCAAAACGTTGGTGCATTTGAAAGAGGCTTACCTCCAGCAAGGCGACACATTACAACGGCGCCATGATTTTCGCCTGTATAGCTAACTTCCTATAAATTGACATATTATAATCAAATGACATATCCATTAAAATTTCGTCAGCATGTGATGAAAGTGAAGGAACAAGAAGCCCTCACCTTTGCTGAAACGTCATCCCGTTTCGCTATCAGCATGTCCAGTCTGAT
>CANJWD010000073.1 GCA_947478475.1 Enterobacterales bacterium | reverse complement strand
GAGGACCGTGTCAGAAGAAGACTTGCAACGCTACCAGGGAGCGCTGAACAGCAGGCCACGTAAATGTCTCGGTTTCAGACAACCCTCGGTGGTATTTGCAGAGTTAAGAATGGCGGCTTAGCGTTGCACTTCGGAGTTGAATCTGCCGATAAATTTTTTATTCTCCAGGCTGCTGGCCTATAATGGCGACAACCGCAGTATTCTTCTTTTTTATAACGCTGTTCGTAACTTGCTCTGTTTGTAACTTGCACTGTTTGTAATTTATCAATTATTTATAACATCAGGAACTCACATGTCACGCGTTATTAACACAGAACTTGCCCCCGCCGCCATCGGCCCCTACGTTCAGGGCGTTGATCTGGGTAATCTTATTATCACTTCAGGCCAGCTCCCCGTCGATCCGGCAACCGGCGAAGTAGCGTGCGACATAACAGCCCAGACACGTCAGTCACTGGCAAACATCAAGGCCATTGTCGAAGCAGCAGGACTAAACGTGGCTGATATCGTTAAAACGACGGTATTTATTACCCGTATGGCGGATTTCAGTGTGATCAATGCGGCCTATGAGGCGTTTTTCACCGCGCATAATGCCTCTTTCCCCGCCCGTTCTTGTGTTGAAGTGGCGCGTTTACCTAAGGATGTACAGATAGAAATTGAAGCCATTGCGGTTCGCCACTAAGCGCCAGAGTCTGGCCGCACAAGGGAGATAAACTATGTGTTCTGTTTTTGGAGTGCTTGATATTAAAACCGATCCCGCGGCGCTGCGCCAGAAGGCCCTGGAGTTATCAGGTTTAATGCGTCATCGTGGCCCTGACTCGTCTGGTATTTATTCCAGTGATAAAACCATCCTGGTTCATGAACGCTTATCTATTGTGGATGTCAACAGTGGTGCCCAACCGTTGTGTAACGCGGCAGGCACCCACATCCTGGCTATTAACGGTGAAATTTATAACCATCAGGCAGTGCGCCAGCAACTTAACAGCCGTTATGAGTTCCAGACTGATTCAGACTGCGAGGTTATTCTGGCGTTATATCAGGAAAAAGGCGCTGCTATTTTTGATGACTTACAGGGGATGTTTGCCTTTATTTTATATGATGTAAATAAGGACGCTTATCTGATTGGCCGTGACCATCTGGGAATTATCCCGCTCTATATGGGGAGTGACGAACACGGTAATCGGTTTATTGCCTCAGAAATGAAAGCATTAGTTCCTGTTTGCAGCGCAATTCAGGAATTCCCGGCGGGCAGCTATCTGTGGAGCCATGACAGTGAAATTCGTCGCTATTACCAGCCAGACTGGTTCGATTATAACAACGTAAAAAACAACGTCACCGACAGACAGGCAGTGTGCGATGCACTACAGGATGCCGTTAAAAGTCATTTAATGTCTGATGTACCTTATGGTGTATTACTCTCCGGCGGGCTGGATTCTTCGATTATTGCTGCCATTACCAAAAAAATTGTGGCACAGCGAGAAGAGGTACAGCGAATTGAAGATAACGAACACAGTAAAACCAGGCCGCCACAGTTACACTCTTTTGCTGTGGGTCTGCAAGGTTCCCCTGATCTCCATGCCGCCCTGAGTGCGGCCAGACATCTTGGCACGATACACCACGAGATTCATTTCACCCTTCAGGAGGGCCTTGACGCTATTCGTGACGTTATCTATCACATTGAAACCTATGATGTCACCACTATCAGAGCATCAACACCCATGTATCTGATGGCACGTAAAATTAAAGCGATGGGCATCAAAATGGTGTTATCCGGTGAAGGCGCCGATGAAATATTCGGCGGATATCTCTATTTTCATAAAGCACCCAGTGCGCAAGCATTACACGAAGAAACCGTGCGTAAACTGCAAATGCTGCACAGCTATGACTGTGCCCGTGCCAACAAAGCCATGGCAGCATGGGGAATTGAGGCCCGCGTTCCTTTCCTGGATAAAAATTTCCTCGATACCGCGATGCGCATTAACCCACAGGATAAGATGTGTGGTAACGGGAAAATAGAAAAACATATCCTCCGCGAAGGCTTCTCATCACTGCTGCCCCACGCGACTGCCTGGCGCCAGAAAGAACAATTCTCTGATGGGGTCGGCTACGGCTGGATTGACGCGCTAAAAGCAACGGCGGCAGAGCGAGTGACTGACCAGCAGCTGGAAAACGCACCGTCCCGTTTCCCCTATAATCCGCCAGCCTCCAAAGAGGGCTATTTTTATCGGGAAATTTTTGAACAGCACTTTCCACAACCCAGTGCCGCGGCGTGTATACCTGGCGGGAAAACCGTTGCCTGCTCCTCATCAACAGCACTTGAGTGGGATAACTCATTCCAAAACATGGACGATCCCTCTGGACGAGCAGTAGCGGTGCATCAGTCTGCGTGGCAGGAAAAACCGTAGCAGTAGCGCAGAATATACCCCTTGCTACACTTCACAATGACTTGGGTATAGCGCACACGTGCATTAGCTGTCCTGTTTTACCTGACCATTACAGCAAACCGTTGCTTTGCAGCCGTTCCAGACAGTCATCAGATAACGTCTGCGCGGCCTGCTGGCTGGCGGCTTCGGCATAACAGCGCAGTTCCGGCGCATTGCCTGATGGCCGCAGATGCACGATATCGCCATTGGCAAAATACAAACGCAAACCATCCAGCGTCGTACTGCTGATAACCTCACCGGCATAAGGGGCCATGATTTTTGCTGCCAGACCCGGACTGGCCGTGAATTGTGCGATCAGGTCCGCACTCCTGGCCACTGAAACATCCGGCAACAGCGCACTGGCGGTAAAGCGCGACGGCAACTGCAGAGTCAGGGCTGACATTTTACAGGCATGGATCCGCGTAGACATCAGCAGTGAGAGTATCGGTAACAGGGCATCACGGGTGGGCAACGCCGCCAGAGTGCGTCCGTGGCGAACGATGTCACTGCCCAGCAAAACACCGCCATTGGCTTCATAGCCCAGCACGCTGCCTCTCCCCTGGCGTATAAGCTGTTCCATGGCCTCAATCACATAAGGCGACCCAATACGGGTGCGCACGACTTGCTGAAACCAACCCGACTGTTCGGCCACCGTACTGCTGGTCAAGGGTGTTACCAGGTACCGGGCGGCCAAAAAGCGGGCACAAAATACCCCAGCCATATCACCGCGCAGCCAGTTGCCCTGTTCATCGCCGATCAACGGGCGATCTGCATCACCATCCGTGGAAACAATCGCATCAAAGTTAATTTCGGCCGCCCAGGAGCGGGCCTGAACCACATCCTGATGCCGTACCGCTTCGGTATCGATTGGCACAAAGGTGTCGGTACGCCCCAGCGGGATAACTGTAGCACCCAGGGCTTCAAGAACCGTGCGCAGCAGATCACGGGCAACACTGGAATGCTCGTAGACGGCCACCCGCATACCTGCCAGCGAGTCGGGGCCAAAAAAATCGACATAGCGCTGCACGTAAGCAGAGAGCGCATCGGTGTCAGTCAGCGGCAGCGTGACGGGAGTAATAACATCAGGCAGCTGAACCCGCTGCGCCTGGATGGCGCGCTCATCGGCCTTGGTGATTTCGGCTTCAGCACGGTAAAACTTAATGCCATTGCGGTCAAAAGGGATATGGCTGCCGGTGACCACCAGCGCGGGTGCCCTGATTAACCTGGCATACCAGGCCAGGGCCGGTGTGGGTAACGCACCGGCGTATATCAGTCGACAGCCGGCATCAGCAATCGCCGCCGCACAGGCACGTGCAATGCGCGGACTGCTCGGCCGCAGATCATGCCCCAGCAGCACCGGAGTCTGAGGTTCTGAGTCTATGGTCTTTAAAAACGCTGCCGTGTAGGCAAAACAGACCTCATCCGTCATGTGCGACACCAGACCACGGACACCACTGGTACCAAACCGCACCGGTGACTGCGCCATCATATCCTCAATACCTGCCTGCACGACTCAGTTCCTTAAATAATCTTGCTGTAAACACGGGCACAGATTGTGCCATGCCTGTCATCTGCCCGCCAGCCTGACAGGAGACGCACAACTGTTCAGAGACACATCAAAAATCTGCATTATGTTCCGGCCAGTTGCTGATAGAGCCTGACGTAATCCGCGACCATCCGGTCAGCGGTAAAAAAACGCCAGTAGCGCGCCTTGGCGCGCTGCCCCATCGCTGCTGCCTGCTGCGGGTGTTCCCACAGCCACTGCATCGCCTGACGTAACGCCATAGCATCCGCCGGCGACACCACCAGCCCGGTCTCGTCAGCGATGTTAATGAAGGTGGTGCCGGTACCGATCTCGCTGGAAATCATCGGTTTTCCATACATGGCACCTTCCAGCAGAGAAACGCCAAAGGCCTCAGAACGCAGATGTGAGGGAAACAGCACCCCATAACTCAGCTGCAGCAGGGCTGCTTTATCGGCATCAGACAACGGACCGAGGAAATGGACATGATCCAGCCCAAGCCGGGCCGCCTGCGTTTTCAGTTCCGCCTCAATCGGGCCGGCGCCCACAATGACAATGGGGTAGCCCGTACCGTGGGCGGCTTCCAGCAAAACAGGCAATCCCTTGTAATAGCGCAGGACACCGACAAACAAAAAAAACTTCATCCCCAGTCTGGCACGCCACTGCGCCAGCCGGTCGGGTGTCGGCTGCGGGTAGCTGTCTTTGTCCAGGCCAATCGGGATCACGCTGACTTTATGCCGGTAGCGGGCCAGGACTTCACTGGTGGCCAGATAGTTGGGTGAGGTCGCCACAATGTGATCCACATCGGCCAGAAATCTCGACTGCAGCGGACGATAGAGCATCTTCCAGTAGCGCTGACGTATGATGTCGGAATGGTAGGTCACCAGTGTCGGTTTTTTTACTCTGGTGACAAAATGCACCAGATCCATAAAGGGCCAGGGAAAATGGTAGTGAATCACATCCGCTGTTTTTGCCAGCTGTGTGAAACGACCAAACGCCGCAGCAGAAAATCCCGTCGAAGCCAGTTCAAAGCTGAGGCGGGCGCGATGTAGCCGGTAGCCATTAATTTCTGTCATCGATGCCACAGGATCTGACGTCAAAGACAGCACATCGGTGCCGATGCCAAGCCTGCTGGTGCCGCTGGCCAGCTGATGAATCATCTGCTCAACACCGCCCATGGTGTCCGGAAAGGCGGTTTTATAAAACTGAAGAATGCGCATGGAATCAAGGATCTTATTAGATAACTTTTAGAGCTTCGGGTAAGCATTTCATCGTTTTGCGTTTTGGACTTCTAAGCACGATGATGCCAAAGCTACGATCGGTACGTGATATCGAATTGTCACCGAATCATTAATGTCAATGCTTACATGATAACTTGCTTAGCCTAGCCATAAGACATCTTCCAAGCCTCTGGGACGGACCTTCGATCAGTTTATGAAGTAAACAGGATACGCACAGGCAGACAGCCGTAACTACCAGCAACGACAACGAAGCACTGAAACCCATATCGAGCATAATTCGAAGTGCAACATAACCAGCCAACCCATGTATTACATATAGTGGATAGCTAATTTTCGCCAAAAAATCGAATACAGAATTGGCTTTAAAGATACGGGGAAAAGCATACGCAAAAGCAAAGCTAAGGAGAGCAAAGGCATAACTCTAGGCTACACTGAGATTTGCAGAATAGGGGCCCGCCCACCAATGAATACAGAACAGCAAAAACAAACCTCCTATCCCTAGATATCCTTTATTTGCATCAATCCTGTTGCAGTGCAAATAATTAAACATGACACCTATGAACATATAGATGATGCACTGAGAAACCACTACGTACGTCATTGCCAACCGCCATGCCGTGGCGTTTGTTTTTTCCCACTCGGGAATATTCAGATTGATATACAGCGCAAATACAAACAGAACAACCGGGGCCAAGAATACCTTTAGGGATTGCTGCCGGAACCAGACAATCAACAGAGCGCAGATAAGATAAAATTTCATCTCAATTTCGAGTGTCCAGACAATCCCATCAATGCCTCTTGACCACATAATGTCCCGGATACCAGGTATGTAGTGAATCAACACTTCATGCAGGCTGAACGGCCACTCTCTGGAGAAATACTCGCTACTAATAAGGATTGCCGGGAGACTCATAGTAAACCCAACAATGTACGTTGGCACGATACGCAGGAACCTATTTATGACAAAACCAATCCAACTCATTTTCTGGAGTGTAAATGGAATAACGAATCCGCTTATTATGAAAAATACGGCCACACCATAGGCGCCCCAATTGAAGAGTGGAAACAGATGCAACCATGAAATATAACTGGTAATCAGCTGGGTTTCTGGAAGTTCAGGGGCATTGATAAGAGCTGAAACCGCCGCACGGCTTGACCAAAATACACCGTAGTAATGTGCAATAAGCACTGCCAGAGCTGCAAATCCGCGTAGTGTATTGGCAAAATCAACTCGTGTATTATTGTGCATATTTTTCCTTGCATTTCGATTTGTGCTGCGTATTCTGGCCAACACAGATCACCATCTGTACTGATCTCTATGAGATCTACAATCCGATAATTTTTCTGAATTTCCTGACAAGCTCAATGAAATACCAGCCTTTTGATTTTAAGATCTCAGCATGCAGCCCTTCCAAAGCTGAAGCATGCTCCCTAAGCTTGTGGTTTTCATTTTCAAGTTCCACTAACACTGCATTATCCACTTCATTTACTAATAAATCCGGGCTGGGGATTGTTTCTATAACGCGCTGTTGGTGCTCCTGAAATGCGCTGAATATTCTGATTAGAGCGTCATTTCTTCGCAGAGCAAACAATGGCAATTTTTCGTTTTTAATAAAAAAAGCATTTACATGTGATGAAATATCATAGAGGTAGCCCAGTCTGTAAAGTTCGCTGCGTATCAAACCAAAATCGATATGTCCCACTTCAATGCAAATAAGATCCGGTAAGGTGTGACATCCCCGCATCCCGGCAATGACGGAAAGCTCGTGTCCTTCAACATCAAGAACTAAGAGATCAACCTGAGTGATCTGTGACTGGCTAGATAGTGTCGTCACAAAATATTACACCACAGAGCAATGCAACGGACATGAACTGCGGCAAGGAACGAGGATGTACATTTAGCATACCGTGTTGCAATTCCTCGCCAGCGCTTGAGATGCAGGAAGGCGTTTTCCACCAAATGCCGT
>CANJWD010000072.1 GCA_947478475.1 Enterobacterales bacterium | reverse complement strand
TTCTGAGCCTTATCAGGGAAATAGCCATCAGACGTTCTGTTACGCCTGACTTCGCGGGATATCGTCGACTTGTTAACACCGATGCGTCTGCCGATCTCCGCGAAGCTAAAATTATTCTCATACAGCAGGGCAATCTGGTATCGTTGCCCCTCAGTTAGCTGCTGGTAGTTCATGGTTACTCGCTCATCTTTGATCGGAGGAGCAGGATAGCTTATCAGCAGCTAACCTTCACCTCACCATTATGACCGAGCGTTGCACTTATTATCTGAATTCGCCAAGTAACTTCATATTCGTATTTTTCATGCCACATCCTCCATTTCTCTGAAACAGCACGATGACGTTATCGTGAGCAGTATCCGGCAGGCAAACAGCAAATTTTAGATACGCGAAAAGCCACTAAAGTGGCTTGTTCATTACTGCAACACTGTGTGAAATAAACAGAATTATCTCGCAGTATGTTCACATATTGACCACATCCTGACGAAACTACCCGGTTATTCAGGCTTTTTTACCTCTGTTTTGTGGTAGTTATCCGATATGGCAAACTGCTTTTCAGGCCGCACTTACTGACAGGTTCATTTGAAAGGGCGTCTGAAGTTGTGTCTGGATAAGCTGTTTTAGCCTCCTTGCCTGACGCATTGGGTATCTGTAAACTGCCTGATGTAAGCTGCTCATAGTTAGTTTTACAAAATAGTTAGTTCCACAAAATAGTTAGTTCCACAAAAAAACTTTTGCCAGTGCCTTAACCGGTGTTTTTATAAAATAATAGCTGTCTGATGGATGTGGGATAAATGCAAGTACTTGTTACCGGATCGGCTGGCTTTATTGGTTCCGCTTTGGTGATGCGTCTTTTAGAACGCGGAGACAAAGTTGTCGGCCTCGACAATCACAATGATTATTATGATACCGCTCTCAAAGAGGCTCGTATTACTCGTTTCATAAACAGACCAGATTATACTCACCTTCGTATCGATCTCGCTGACAGACAGGCTATTCAGGATTGCTTTACCACGTTTAAACCAGAATATGTAGTGAACCTTGCCGCCCAGGCAGGCGTGCGTTACTCTATTAGCAATCCTCTCGCTTATATTGATAGTAACATTCTTGGTTTTGCACATATCCTTGAAGGTTGCCGGCATAACGATGTAAAACATCTTGTCTATGCGAGCAGCTCCAGCGTTTATGGTGCTAATACAGCCATGCCGTTTTCTGTTCACCAAAATGTTGACCATCCGATCAGCCTTTATGCTGCCAGCAAAAAATCTAATGAATTAATGGCCCATGCCTATAGTCATCTTTACCGCCTGCCGACTACTGGCCTGAGGTTTTTTACTGTCTACGGGCCATGGGGACGTCCTGATATGGCGCTGTTTAAGTTTGTCGAGGCTATTCTTGCCGGTGAGTCGATTTCGGTGTTTAACTACGGTAAGCATCACCGTGATTTCACCTATATCGATGATATTATTGAAGGAATTATACGTATTCTGGACCGTCCTGCGCCGTGCAATCCTCTGTGGAACAGTGAAAAACCCGATCCAGGTACAAGTAAAGCGCCATGGCGTGTTTACAATATCGGTAATAATCATCCGGTACAATTGATGGACTGTATTGCTGCCTTAGAAAGCGCACTTGGCAAAAAAGCAAAAAAGCAATTTTTACCTCTTCAGGCGGGAGATCTGCCCGATACCCTGGCCAGTATTGATGATCTGGTTGAGCAATTTCAATTCAAACCCACTACGTGTGTTAAAGAAGGGATCCACCGTTTCGTCGCCTGGTATCTTGATTATTTTAAACTGTAATAGTAGGCTTCCCTGTCAGTATTAGCCGGGATCAGAAAATAAAACTTGCAATAGTCAGGCAACACTATCGACACGATGGTGGTGCAGAGAGATTTGTGTCGCGGGCACTGAATACATTAGGCCAGATTAAATCACTCGACATCAGTGTGATTACCCGTAGCTGGGAAGATAACTCCAATTCAGAATACAAAATCATTACCTGCAATCCAAAAATGGCCGGTCGCACAGAGCGGGAACGGGCATTTGCAAAAGAGGCTCAAAAATATTTCTCACAATTTGATTTAGTACAGAGCCATGAGCGGATCCTCGGGTGTCATATTTACCGTGCAGGAGATGGTGTTCATCGGGAGTGGTTAAATCAAAGGGCCCGAGTTTTAAATCCAGTAAAAAAAAGGTTGCTTTGGTGCTCCCCTTTTCATCGGTATATTATGCAACAAGAGCAAAAAATGTACGCTGATAGTGGACTAAAAGCGATTATCTGCAATTCAAAAATGGTTGCAGAAGAAATTAAATATTATTTTGGTGTACCGGCAGAAAAAATTCACCTTATCAATAATGGCGTTGATACAGAACGTTTCACTCCGGCGTTAAAATCTGAATTTAGAAGTGCTGTGCGCCAGCAATTAGGTATCTCCGAAGATGCTGCCACGATGCTCTTTATCGGCTCCGGGTTTGAACGAAAGGGTTTGCTTGGTGCGCTCCATGCGATATCTCTTCCCTCTGATACAAAAACACATTTAATTGTTGTTGGAAAAGATAAGCGACAATCAATTTATCAAAAAGCGGTAAATCGTCTGAATCTGGGAAAGAGAGTGCATTTCGTCGGAGTGCAATCTGACCCCAGGCCATATTATGGGGCCGCCGATATGCTTTTACTGCCGACGCTTTATGACCCTTTTCCAAATGTTATTCTTGAGGCAATGGCGTCTGGTTTAGCTGTGATCACGTCGACAAAATGTGGCGGAAAGGAACTGGTGCGGTCAGGAGAAAATGGTTTTATTTGTGATGCGCTGGATTACAAAATGCTCCAGTTTTTTGTAGCGCAAGCCAAAAGCATCGGATTTATCCAACTGGGAGAAAATGCCCGCCGAACAGCAGAACCTTATAATCACACATTTTTGGGTCAGAATATGTTCAGGTTATATCAGTCATTATTATAAAATTCAAATACCCTAAGGCGGGGCTGATAATTTTTCTTTCTTAACATATAGCAACTCGTGTACAGGTTTGCTCCGAATTTTTTATTTTATGACAGGTGCTCAGCCATAGAGCAAAGCAAAACATTATCAGATTTGCGTGCTCATGGTGAAAAGTGGTATTAACCAGTCCAACAATTAGCGTCACAGCCAGTCCTGAAAAACACCATCCCCAGTTGGCCCATTGCTCAGAGTCAGATGAATGCCCAGGAAAATATTTAAATAAAGAAAAGCCAACTCCAATAAAAAGCAACATTAGCCAGAAAAACGCCCAAATACCGCCTTCAACAAGAGTATTAATATAAATATTATGCGCATGTGAGGTATGATCGTTCTCATTGATAAAACCAGAGCCCTTAATAGGGATCATACGATAATTTTTTTTGCCGATACCAAACCACGGATGTGCTTTAAATGTATTAATCCCTGCCTGCCAGATTGTATCACGATCGCTCAGGATATTATTGACTTCCATCATCTGTTGTTGTTTTTCAAAAATACGTATTTTTGCGACAAAAGATACCGTAATAATTATTGTAACTAATGCCACTATAGGAACAGTTAGCGCTCTGTTTTTTCGGCCAAAAATAATAGCAAAAATAAAAAATAGGGCAAACACGGCCGCAAAAGTGGCCCGACTTTCTCCCAGAATGATATAAGCGAGACAAAACAGTAACATCAGTAACCATAAGAATTTATTTAATGATGTAAATGTTTTCCAGTAGGAAAGCAGTGTTACAAGTGCCATACAGGCAATTATCGCATTATAAATAGCCGCATGGTTGACATGCCCTACTGATTTTAAAGTCCAAAAATCCCCTTCATGCATAATATAATGACTATAAGCACCATAAAAAAGCGCAATCACTGTGCCTGATGTTGCCCAACACACTAAATGAATTTTTTGTTTTTCATTAAAATTAGACCGATAGATAATCCAGCCAAAAATGGTGTATCTCAGCACATCCGTTACAACACCAAAATGTGTGGCATAGGCAGCGAGCGGAATACCGATAATGCAGGAAAGAATATAAGCGAAAAAAAACAGATCCCATTTTCCAAATTGCTGATATTGCTTTTTTATAACTTCACTATAAATAGCAGCAAATAATAATATTATCATTACAATATTTTTAGGTGCTTCTAAAAGAGGATTTATAAAAATTATTACTGCACATAAATAATAGAGTATATTTTTTATCTTATAATCCGTATTTATTTTCAGATTAATCATAATATTTAATTTCCGTAAGCGTATTAACCGCTTTTTTTACATCATCAAGAGAAATGCTTAACATGCATGCTGAGTAACCATTTGAAAAATTTTTACACGTCGTCTCATTCCGGCCACAACGATAGAGCCATTGGACCTTCCGGGAAAAAAGCTCCTGTTGATCCCGGCAATCTATCTTATTAAAACCAGACGAAATAATTATATTGCCAGACCAGAAATGGCCTTTTCCGAATGCCACTGGATTACCCGGCCCGTACAATATTAGCGTCGGTACATTCACTAATTTTGCAACGTGCGCGACGCCGGTATCCGGACACACAACAAATACTGCATTTTTCAGTAACGACAAAAGCCCTCCCGACGACAGTACTCCTGCGTAGCGGGTGAAGCGCTGTTCAGGGTCGGCCGCTTCAATTAATGCAATTTCTTTCCTGCCACTACTCCATACCGGCATATAACCTTTGTCTAAAAGCCATTGCGCCAAAGCAAACCATCTTTCTGCCGGCCAGAATCTTGTTGGAGTGCTGGCGCCGACATGTAAAACAACATAGCGTTTATTGCTCAGGGGAGTCAAACCTTCTGCTTGCCACGGAATGCTCTCTGGCTGAGGGCCCGGTACCAGGGATGCGATGGCGTCACTCCATGCCATCGCTGTTTGCGGATATTTTTGCATTTCATTTAACGGTAAAGATTTCCAGGAAAATGCAGACGCTTTATGGCCAGTAATCCAGCGACTTCCCGCGGCCAGTGCTAACCAGCTATAACGGTTCTCCCCAGGTATGAACGCCAAATCAAAAGGGCCTTGTCGCACTATCTGCCGAACGCTTTGTAAATCGCAGGGTGAGTAGGCACACAAGGTTATCTGATAGGGATTATTTTTCAATAATGCAATAAACGGTTTTTTACACAGCAGGCAGATACGGGAATTGGGGTAACGGGCACGTAACCGACTCAGTAAGGGCACAAGCATAACGGTATCCCCGAGCAATAAATTATGTGCCACGAGGATGCTGTTGACTTTTTCTGGCTTTTTGCGGATCCATTTTAAACATAACTTCGGTATGGCCAAAGAAAATTGATAGAGCCTGACGGTAAATTTGCTCATTTAATAATTTTTAAATGCACTTTTACGGAAAATGGTATCCATTTTATTTAGCATATTTTCAATGCCGAATACGCTACGAGCCCGTAGCAGGGAAGCCTCTCCCATTCGGATCCTCAGTTTATTATCCACCATAAGTAATTCCAGCTTCTCTCTCAGTTGAAGATTATTTTTAGGTTCAATGATAAATCCGGTTTTTTGATGAATAACCGCCTCAGTTATTGCTCCAACAGACGTTGAGATAACAGGAAGAGAACAGGCCATTGCCTGCATAATGCTCTGTGGCACACCTTCATGACCATGAGAGGGAAGAACAAAAATATCCATGCAATTCAAGCAATCAGGAATGTCATTACGGTTTCCAGTGAAGATAATTCTTTCAGAGATTCCTGTATCAGTAACATATTTTTGTAAGGCGGTTCGCTGCGGGCCATCTCCCACCACCAGCAGTTGCCATTCTGGATGGGCTACGGATATTGCCTGCCAGCATTCAAAAAGGTACGAATGACCTTTCCATGAACGCAGGGTGGCAACGATACCGATGGTAGGTTTATTAGCGATACTGAGCTTTTTGCGTGCGCTCTCTTTATCGCCAGGCTGGTAGCGTACCAGGTCAATACCCGTTGCCACAGAAGTCATGTGAGAGATCGGGAATTTATTTTTGATATGCAACTGTTGTCTCAGACGTTCACCTGCGGTAACAATATGACTGCTTGCCTTTAAATACAACCAGTTAGTCATAAATGAATCGTGGACAGGTGTTGAGATGTGGCGAGTTCTAATCATTGCAGGCATCTGCAACAACATTGTACTTGCGATGGCAGTGAGCCAGGCATCTGTGGAACTGTGTGTATTGATAACATCAAAATGATGCGCTTCAGCTTTTAACCAGCGACGAAGGGCCAGTAATGAAAATAGTGTTTTTTTCTCAATGGGTAGTGCAATTACCGGAACGCCATACCCTTTTGCTTCATTATAAATACTGGACTGAGGACAGCAGAGGATCAGCACCCGGTGACCCCGATTTAACATTCCTCTGGACTCGGTCAGAATTCGGATCTCCTGTCCTCCCCAGCCACAGGAAGATTCGGTATGTAAAATGCTCAACATTTTTTCTGCCATTCTGACCTCACTTTACAGAGGCTGGCATTATATCCAATCAGTACGGATAATCATATTTTCTACCTCGTATCCATGGCTTACGCATCAAATGCCGGAGGTATACCGCCATCCTGCAGTTTTACGGCGGCCATGCAAGCTGGATTTGTTGCTGACATCACGATGCACGCTTTCCCTGGGTTAGTACGTTCTTTGCGCAAACGAATTAATTCTTCCGGTTCTGCCAGACTTGAGACCTGCCTGCCCCGAGGTCGTGGGGGACAGCGCTTCTTTAGCCCTCCAAAGGTACGCATTTTTTCTCCTGAATTGCCGATGAATTATGTGTAATTTTCCATTTGAAAGATATCTATACTAACTATAAATGATGGTGTTAGATTAGGCTGTGTCCCTCAATAGGAAATGATAGGATAACGGGATGATTTACTGATAAATACCGCTATGTCCCGTTACGATCTTCCTGATGCTGCATGGGAGCTGTTACGCCCATTACTACCGCCTGTACATTCTCGGCGTGCAGGCAATCCTTATATTGAACACCGTAAGATCATTAATGGCATGTTTTGGGTATTGTGTTCCGGAGCCCCATGGCGGGATCTCCCCGAGCGTTACGGTCCATGGAAAACGGTTTACAATCGATTTAATCGCTGGTCAAAAAATGGGATAATAAACATTATTTTCAATAAATTACTGTCAATAATTGATGCTGCTGGTCTTACAGACT
>CANJWD010000071.1 GCA_947478475.1 Enterobacterales bacterium | reverse complement strand
GATCTCGCCATGGGGCTCCGGAACACAACACCCAAAACATGCCATTAATGATCTTACGGTGTTCAACATAAGGATGGCCTGCACGCCGAGAATGTACAGGCGGCAGTAATGGGAGTAACAGCTCCCATGCAGCATCAGGAATATCGTAACGGGACATGGCGGTATTTATCAGTAAATCATCCCGTTATCCTATCATTTCCTATTGAGGGACACAGCCTAGTAGCAGCGGCGAGCTGTTTAATAACAGACTGCCACCAAATATGCCAAGGCAGATCAAAAAAGTGTCGCTCAGTGCACAAAAAGAGGCGCTCATCCAGTGATACTGGCGGCGAATCCCCTGATTTAAAACCAGCGTATTCTGCGGGCCCAGCGGTAAAATCATCGCCGCACTTAATACAAACCCCTGTAACGTAATATCAAACATAATAAATGTTGTCCGTGAATTAAAAAGCGAGAAAAATAATGCATGCATAACAGACATCTGGCCGGGATCACTCAGCCCTGTTCAGGGCCTGTTATGGCGAGCTACTGGCAATAAATAGCGTTCTGTTTCCTGTAAAATTACGTTGACATCAGCTTCATTGAGCACCGGTAATATCCGGCGCACGTAGGGATCTGCTCCTTCACCAAAGCCATGACTATTGGACCATACCTTTAACAGTTGCGCTCTGGCTTTCGTTTGCGTGACTGGATCCATAAGAATGTTCCCGGTATGCGATTCATAACAGTGCTCCAGCCATGCCCAGCCGGTTTTAATTAATAGCAATAATGGCTGACACATGCCTTGTTGGTAACCGGCAATCAGTGGCTGCAAGTAGCTAATCGCCTCAGTGGCGCTGAGCGGAGCAAAACACCACGCTGTGCCTTTACAGCCATACATTCTGCTGCTACCGGCGCCACCAGCCACGCAATAGACCAGATGCTCCAGCCATAGCAACAGCCCATCCACGGCGGTCAGTAGCGCTGGCCGCCAGCGCAGCAGGCCATCCATCTGAACCTGATGCATCCAGCCGGTGACAGTCAGATCTCCGACAGCAACATTCAGCTCGATGCTGTGACCCGGCGTGCAGTGCTGACGGATTCGCTCTGCGAGGAGATCGATCTCCCGGTGTTGCTGTTGCCAAAATATCTCTCCGAAGGTACCAAATGGCAATCTGCCAGATGAACGCCATCGGGTAATGACAGAGGCTACATTGTCTTTCCCTGTTATCAATTCATCACGTATCAGTTCATCAAGCAACTGCATATTCAACTGATAACAACTGAGCTTATCTGGCGCAAAAGGCTCCTCATCCGGCAAGGTTGTCTCTTCGGTCACGAAGTGTACGCCAAGACGCTGCTGAAAAAATGCCCGGACAGGATGGCGATAAAAATGCATCAGGCGGTCAAGAGAGATGAGATCCGATAATTCAGCAGGGAGAGGCTGCCTGAAATCAGTGTCAGCATACCCGGCAGCCTGCGCCGCAGGTAACCATTCGGTGGCATAACTCTGTTGCCGGCTGCCTGGCACATAATTTTCTGCGGCAAAAGCCGTGCGTGGATGCCAGCAGAGTAAGTGTTCTGTTACCCGTTGTGCGCTACTTTCAGCATCCAGCAGGGCATCTGCAGGTAACCGGTAACTGTGCGCAATATAGTCGAGCAGCTCACCAACTAAAAGAGAAGGATAACGCTGGCTGTTATCCTGAACAGAGCGCCCGATATAACTGATATACAGCCGGTGTTGTGCTGATAACAGGGCTTCAAGAAAAAGATAGCGATCATCATCACGACGGCTGCGGTCGCCACGCTGCCGCTTCCTGGCCATTAAATCGAAACTCTGTGCCGGTACTGTCCGTGGATAGACGCCATCGTTCATACCCAGCAGGCAAACAACTTTGAAGGGTATGGAACGCATCGGCATCAGCGTACAAAAATTGATGGCGCCAGCGAGAAAACGCTGACTTATTCTCTCATTATCAACCCGTTCCGCTAATGCATTACGTAATAGCCTGAGCGGAACCGCATCAGGATAGCCCGCCGCAATACCGTAACTGATGATCTGCTGCCACTGCTGCTCTGCCAGTTCCAAAGCCTGCTCAGTCTCACCGTCGGCGGCAAAGAACGTCTCCAGCAGCTGGCGACAGACTGGCAGCCATTGAAGCAGTGCTCTCGGTTGCGCGAGCTGTTTACGCCACAGACTCAGTTGCATCAGAAATTCAGCCAGTTGCCCCGCGAGTTCAGCAGCCAGACCGCTACTTTCGTCATAAGGCAGGATTCCCTGCCATGCGCCCACTCCGCTATCCATAGCATAACCCAGAAACATGCGGGTTAAGCCAAACTGCCAGGTATGCTGGCCGGTCACTGGCAGCGATAATTCACGGACATTGTCATCATCCAGACCCCAGCGGATCCCTGACTCTTCAACCCAGCGCCGCAAACGACACACTCCTGCCTCGTTAATGGCAAATCTGCGGGCCAGCACAGGGAGTTCCAGCAAGGCCATGACTTCCTGTGCCGTAAAACGGCTTTGCGGTAAATCGAGCAGCGTAATCAAAGCCTGTAGTGCCGGATGTACACAGCAGGCTTTGCGATCTGACAGCGCAAAAGGAAGATAGCGTTCAGCGGGCGCGCTGGCAAATACTGCCTGAATGTAAGGTGCATAGTTGTCGATATCGGCTACCATTACAATAATGTCACGCGGTGTTAACTGGGGATCTTCCGACAGCATAGTCAGCAACTGATCGTGCAGGACTTCTGTTTCGCGCAGCGGGCTGTGGCAGACATGCAGACTAACGGAATGATCAGTAAGGCTGAGTACACGTTTTGTATCGCTGCGGGCCAGCGCTTCTGTTGTCCTTCCTGTCACGCTGTTATCTTCCAGCTCCAGCATATCGTGCTGAATGCCGTGCAGCAGATTATCCGGCAGTATGTCGACAAAAGCATGGATCTCTTCGGTTTCATCGGATTGAGACAATAAATACAAATGGTCCCTCCCCTGACGCCCCCAGGAAGCCAGCAGCGGATTACTCAGGCTCTGCTCAATCCAGGCGTCATTGCGTATATCCCCCCAAAAATAACGGCAAGGATTGGTGAACATCAGATGGATATCAATGTGCCTGCCCAAAGCTTGCAGTGCCTGCAAATAAGCGGGCGGCAGGGCTGAAATCCCGCAAATAAACACCCGCGACGGCAACCGGTCAGTGCAGACATTTTCCTGACAAAGGCGCGCAGTAAATTGTTCATAGAGATTGGCGCGGTGCCACAGCGGCTGCTTTAACTCACACGTATACTCACTGAGAGCCCGCCACAACGGGGCCTGCCACTGTTGAGCGTCGTCCAGCCCGGCGACCAGCTGGTTGTGTTCCCAGCACTTTAGCCATTGCGGGCGGTAGACCAGATACTGGTCAAAAAGATCAGCCATCCTGGCGGCCAGCTGATACATTTTACACCGGTCAGCATCACTGCTCAGATAACGCTGTAAAGGAGAAAAAGCGGGCTTGTCTGAAAAACCTGGTAACAGCCACATCAGTTTCCAGGTCATGGCATCTTTGCTGAAAGCGCTCTCTTTTGGAATTCCGTGCAGAACGCGGGTGAAAATATCCCAGATAAACGTCGCCGGTAAGGGAAAAACCAGACCGGCAGCGACGCCAAACTGCGCGGCCAGCTCTATTTGCAGCCATTGCGCCATTCCTGGACTCTGCACCAGGACCACTTCTTGCTGTAGCGGATTACTTAATGGCTCTCTGGCCATTAATACCGTTATTAGCGTTTTTAGTAAATCCAGCTGATTAGAATGGTAAACCCTGAACATGAAGTCTCCGACAGAAACGGGGACCCCGATGCAACAGACCCGTCACTTTTCAACTCGTCACTTTTCAACACGTCATTTTTCAACAATGCTGCCTAAAAATTGCTGCCTAAAAATTGTAGTTAAAATTCACACCGTACAACATCGCTGTTCCCTGTGAACTGAACTTATACACTAGAGCGGAAGCGGGGGCCGGCAATGGCTCGTTGATTTCAACATGCTGGCCGTGCATCCAAGAAACGCCAACATCCACAGATGCTGCCTGGTTGAAGGCGTAAGTGGTCCCTGCACTCAGCCAGAAACGGTCCTGATCCGGGATGGAAATTGAACGGTATTCTGCCGGAACGGGGCTGTCATCGAAAGCGATACCGCCACGGAACGTCCAGTTCTGGCTATGATACCAGGTAGTGCCGAGGGCGATACGGTACACATCCCGAAAATGTTCCGGTTTTTCGAATAACACCTTGCCATCATCACCGGTTGCTTTCAGCTCTTTAAAGCGGCTCCAGCTGCTGTACGCCATGCTGTAATGAATCGCCCATTTCGATGCTATCTTATTGTACCCAGAGAGCTCCATGATCTCCGGCAAATTCAGCACCAGGGAACCCTGGATGATTTCACCAGCAGTGCCCGTACCAAGGCCACGCGGCAGATCATTACTAAAATCACCTTTAAAATCAACGTCAACTTTTGAGCGATACGTGAACGCATAACGGTTATCATCGTCGATTTCATACAGCACCCCGGCATTCCAGCCATAACCCCATTGATTCCCCTTTAAATAAGCCACTTGTGTTGTGTCAGGAAAGCCCCTTCGTGGAAGCAGTTCACCGCCGGTACGGCTGATTTTTGCATCAGCATAGACAGCATCAAACCCTAAACCAAAACTAAAATTTTGGTTTAGCCGGTAAGCAGCACTCAGGTTTAGGTTCCCGGTTTTTAACTCCGTTTTACCCGCAATAGGGCCAGCAGGGTAATCATCAGCAAACTTAGTCGACAGACCAAAATTTGAGGTTGCTGAAGCACCCAGCGCCCACTTGTCACCCAGTGGCATAATAATATGCAAATTGGGAATCCATGCGGGTGGCGCAATGTCTTTGGCGTCGGTACTCTCCCCGCTAACAGGAGATTTTCCTGTAATATCAACACTAGGATCGACATAAGTGACACCACCCGACAGGGCGGGTCTGGCAAACAGTGTCATTGCAGCGGGGTTGCGGCTGCCGACGGCAGCATTATCTGCCACTGCGCCTTCTCCGGAAAAAGAACGACCTAAACCGGCCACTCCGTATTCATTTAACTGAAATCCGGCAGCAAGAAGGTTTGAAGAGGTAATTGTGATCGTTACTGCCAGAAGTGACTGCGTACACCGGTTTTTTTGGTTCATGACCAAAACCTCATTGTTTGTTTTTTAAAAAAATCCGGGGGATTATAGAGCTAAATTGTATATTTGTTACAAATATGTTTTTAAAAATGATCATATTGATAGAAAAAATACGATTAAGACGCGAGCAACCCCATGATCACTTACAGCAGGTATGAAAAGTGTTCTGGTACGCATTTTTTACCCGTTAACGTTTGCTAAATGTAATCATATAGTTAAAATCAAGCGTCTCGGAACAGTTTACTAAACTGTCATACTGTCTGTCACAATCTGTCTGTCACAATTAATGAATTCTACTGTTTTGGATTTTGGGTTTTTTATTCCCGCATTATAAGGAGCGTTTATGAGTAAATCCAAATCTCTGGTAACGCCGAAGAACGGCCGTATTGCGATTATTAACGGACTACGTACCCCTTTTGCCAGGCAGGCGACCCTTTACCACGGGATCCCGGCGGTAGATTTAGGAAAATATACTGTCAGTGAGTTACTGACCCGCAGTGGTATTGCGCCCGAACAGATCGATCAGTTAGTTTTTGGCCAGGTGGTTTTAATGCCAGAAGCGCCAAATATCGCGCGCGAAATTGTCCTCGGGACCAGCATGAGTGTCCATACCGATGCCTACACAGTCTCCAGGGCCTGTGCGACCTGTTTTCAGGCAGTGGCAAATCTGACAGAAAGTATTATGGCTGGATCGGTACATATCGGTATCGCGGGTGGTGCTGATTCGTCATCAGTACTGCCTGTCGGCGTCAGCAAGGCGCTGGCCCGTATGCTGGTGGATATGAGTAAAAGCAAAACGCTGTTGCAGCGCCTAAAACTTCTCAGCCAGCTGAAATTCAGCGACCTGTTACCGGTAGCACCCGCTGTCGCAGAATACTCTACCGGTTTACGCATGGGCGACACGGCAGAACAGATGGCAAAAACCTATGGCATTAGCAGACAAGAGCAGGATGCCTTTGCGCATCGATCTCACCTGTTAGCAGCAAAAGCGTGGCAGCAAGGCGTGCTGCATGATGAAGTAATGACAACCTGGGTCCCGCCCTGGCAAAACGCAGTGAGTGAAGATAACAATGTACGTAAAGATTCAGCTCCCGGTGAGTACGCCAGGTTACGCCCCGCTTTTGACCGTAAACATGGCACAGTCACCGCCGCCAACAGTTCGCCACTGACCGATGGAGCGGCAGCAGTGCTGATGATGCATGAAGCAAAAGCAAAAGAACTGGGGTTAATTCCTTTGGGTTATGTGCGCAGTTTTGCATTTTCAGCCATAGATGTATGGCAGGATATGTTACTGGGCCCCGCTTATGCCACGCCACTGGCACTGGATCGGGCCGGTATTACCCTGGCTGATTTAACACTTATTGATATGCACGAAGCGTTTGCCGCACAAACGTTAGCAAATTTAAAAATGTTCGCCAGTGATGCTTTTTCCAGGCAAAAACTGGCGCGCAATAAAGCGACGGGTGAAGTTGATATGGATAAATTTAATGTACTTGGCGGTTCAATCGCTTACGGACATCCTTTTGCAGCGACCGGGGCACGCATGATCACACAAACCCTGAATGAACTCCGGCGCCGTGGCGGAGGATTAGGGCTGACTACCGCCTGCGCAGCGGGCGGTCTCGGTGCTGCCATGATACTGGAGGCCGAAGTATGATAAGCCACAACAATGCGCCTGTATCCCCAGCGTCTTCTTCTTTTCAGCTGACACTACGACCGGATAATGTTGGTGTTATTACTATCGATGTTGCTGATGAAAAGGTAAATACGTTAAAGGCTGAATTTGCAGAACAAATTACACTTCTGCTACAGGAGGCACAGCGACTTCCCCAGCTGCAAGGGCTTATCATCACATCCGGCAAACCCGATTCGTTCATTGCCGGCGCTGATATCACCATGATTGCAGCGTGCCAGAGCGCACAGGACGCGCAGGCGCTGGCCGTGAAAGGGCAAGAGACGCTCTCTCGTATTACCACCTTTCCCTTTCCGGTCGTAGCAGCTATCCACGGCGCCTGTCTTGGCGGTGGTCTGGAGCTGGCGCTGGCCTGTCATGGCAGAGTCTGTTC
>CANJWD010000070.1 GCA_947478475.1 Enterobacterales bacterium | reverse complement strand
TGGTATCGTTGCCCTTCAGTTAGCTGCTGGTAGTTCATGGTTACTCGCTCATCTTTGATCGGAGGAGCAGGATAGCTTATCAGCAGCTAACCTTCACCTCACCATTATGACCGAGCGTTGCACTTATTATCTGAATTCGCCGTTTACCTCGACAAAATTCGCAAACAATACTTTTATACTGAATGTTATGAGTTTTTAGTTCATCTAAGACATCTTGCAATGCTGGACCACCAAAGAGACCAGTAATATCTTTCCTGTTTCATAAGAAAATCTGATTTTATAACATAAGGACCATTAGCAAAATAAAATCTATTTGAATATTAAGGATTCTTTTACTGGACCCATATCAGGAACTGATGAATTTTTATAATCATCCCATTCCATGTTATCCATTGCATCAATCTCTTCATTGCTCATGGCTTCGGCGTCCATCTCTTCCATCAAAATAGCCTGTTCATTAAGCACGGTATCTATTCTTTTCTCAGTATTAGAAGGTGTACCGAGTAACTGACTTAAAGATTCTAAATCCTGATCCAGCTTTTCGTAAAAATCTTCTTGCTTGTTTAAAGCAAGATCTCTAGAATCCTCTTGCTTTTTTAAAGCAAGCTTTCTGATAATTTGTAAATCGCCATGATTCACAGCACGACTTTTGATATCATAAAACGTCAGTGTATTTTCTTTAATACGTTTATTAATGTCGTTGATATCTTCATTTGTAAGCGTGGCTTTATTATTTTTGTTAGTAAGAGAAGTCGCAAGATAACTTACCGCATCAAAGGCAGTTTTATGTCCGTCATCACGGTTACTCCGACCATAATAAGCCAAATCAGGGTCATCTTTTTCATAGCTACTGGCGGCAAATTTTTTGTTTATATCATTTTCATCAGCTGACATTACGGATAAGGTATCTGCATCACTGGCGCCAGGATTATTGCGAATATAAGTATCCATGGTACGGGTCGGCAATGAAGTCTCTTTTTTTGAAGAACTACAAATGCTATTTATATTTCTTAATAAGGATGAAAATGAAATTTTCATTTTGTTGATAAAACTTTTTGTGATGGAAAAATTCCATATTTCAGATAAAGTATTTGTATTCTTTATCTGAGTAAAACGATCAGCCACTTCTGATTTCGGACATGTCTGAGATTGATCCCTGAGTCTGATATTATTAGTATGTCTTGAATTCACGGTGTTCATCATGATATCTGTCCTCTTTCTTATTCCTGCGTTGATTATTCGGTTTTTATATTTATTGTAGATAATAAAATCGAATTAACTATCATATAACGACCGGTATCTCGTCGAAAAAATAATTAGTGTCACTGCTCATGAGTTGTCGTGGTGAAGGCACAGTTGCAATGTGCTGTGGACGTACACCCATGGACACTTTACGAAATGGTAAACGGATCTGGGCAGAAAAGAATCTGAACCAGATTTAATCTGACAGACACCTGTATAAATAACCGGTAACTGTCAGATAAGGTCTAAGCTACTACACAAAAAGGCACCTTACCTGCAATCCCGTTGACTGGCTGGTCTGCCATTTTTTCTTGGATCTGTGGCAGTCTGATTGGATTAACCATCACCTTTGGTGTTCCTGCATTGAATTCACTGTTAGCATCGAGTCTATTGTATGGTTGTGTATGGTTGCATGAACGTTTTTAATAAAAATCCCTGGCATTCACTCACCTTGTGATCAGCCACCACCTGGCATTAAGGAAAATTTCACGGTATGCAATCCTTTGATCTGGTTATCGCCGGCGGCGGGATAGTAGGGCTGGCTCTGGCGTGCGGGCTTAATGGTTACGGGCTGCGCATCGCTGTAGCAGAGCGACAGCTTCCGGATATAACGCACGCCACTGCGCCTGATGCGCCATTTTCATTACGGGTGTCTGCCATTAATGCGGCCAGCGAACGCTTGTTACAGCACATCGGTGTCTGGGATGCAATTTGCGCGACACGTGTCACTGCCTACCGTGCCATGGAGGTATGGGAGCGGGATAGTTTTGGGAAAATACGTTTTCGGGCTGATGACTACGGGCTGAATCACCTTGGGCATATTATTGAAAACCGGGTGATTCATCAGGCTCTCTGGCAACGGGCAGAGGCATTACCTGACATCACATTACTGGCGCCAGCCAGCCTGCAACAGGTAGCATGGGGAGAGAACGAAGCGTTTATGACACTCAACGACGGGCGGCCACTCAGTGCACGCCTCGTGGTGGCAGCGGATGGGGCAGATTCCTGGCTACGGCAACAGGCGGATATTCCGCTGACTTTTTGGGACTATGAGCAGCATGCACTGGTGGCAACAGTGCGCACTGCGCAGCCGCATGGAGCCACGGCACGTCAGGTTTTTTACGGAAGCGGTATTTTAGCCTTCTTACCACTGGAGAGGCCCTGTCTGAGTTCCATTGTCTGGTCACTCTCTCCACAGGAGGCATTGCAGCTTTCGCGGCTGTCTGCTGAACACTTTAATCATCGGCTGGCTATCGCCTCTGATATGCGCCTGGGAGAGTGTTATCTGGAAAGCGCACGGCAGACGTTTCCTCTGATGGCGCGCTATGCACGCAGTTTTGCCGCGCACCGTTTAGCATTGATCGGCGATGCGGCACATACAGTACATCCGCTGGCCGGTCAGGGGGTGAATCTGGGTTTTATGGATGCAGCCGAACTGATTACTCAGTTACAGCGACTACAGCACCAGGGTAAAGATCCAGGCCAGCATCTCTGTCTGCGCCGCTTTGAGCGCCGCCGTAAGCAGCGCGCTGCTGTTATGCTGGCGGGAATACAAGGGTTGCTCGGGCTATTTTCCGGAGTGCATCCGGCAAAAATCGTGCTGCGGGGGATAGGGTTAAACCTCGTCGACCATCTGCCTGGTGTTAAACATCACTTAATTCTTCAGGCTATGGGGTTAACCGGTTTGCCGGCATGGCTACAGTAGTCTGGAGGTCACCGAATCCGGGTAGGCACAGACAGGCGAGATAACCGCTTATATCAGATAATTTTGGTGTAGCTATTCTGATCATGAAAACCGCCATTTGTAGTGGCACAGTAAATTTGGCCACCTGAGACAGAAGTGATATTCTCACTTCATGAGTGAAACCAAATACATTAAAACACCCCGATCACATTAGTGCGGCCCCTGGCCTGCCACTGTTTGATGCCAGCACAGCGGTGACCTCGCGCGCAATCGCCGTGGGTGCGCGGCATATCGTGGGCAAAATCACTTTCATCAAAACTACTTTCATCAAGATAACCGAGTGTTTTATCCTGCCTTTAACAATGGCGGCGGGCCGGTCTCATTTTGTCAGCTTGATGGTATGTTCAAAGGGTATAGTCATGCTGTAATACCCGAAGAAAGACCGAATAGAAGAAAGACCGAATAATTGAGGAAACGACAATGGCAGTGACTTCTGTAACCCCGGCGTGTGATTTTGTTATTTTTGGTGCCAAAGGTGATTTGGCACGCCGGAAATTACTGCCTTCCCTGTATCAGTTAGAAAAAGCGGGCTATCTTCATCCTGCGACGCGCATTATTGGCGTCGGGCGGGCGGACTGGGATACGGATACCTATACGCTGGTGGTCAAAAAAGCACTCACTGCTTTTATGGAAGAGAGACTCAATGATGAGCTCTGGCAACGGCTGAGTGAGCGGCTGGATTTTTGTAATCTGGATGTCAATGACAGTAATAATTTTACCAGGCTGGCCGCGAAGCTCGATCAAAAAAATCATACCAGTATCAATTATTTTGCTATGCCGCCCAATACGTTCGGTGCCATCTGCAAGGGATTGGGCAGGGCGGGGCTAAACATCGAACCCAGCAGAGTGGTGATGGAAAAACCCCTGGGCACCGATCTGGCCTCGTCACGGATTATCAATAATCAGGTTGCAGAGTATTTCAATGAGTCTCAGGTATACCGTATTGACCACTATTTAGGTAAGGAAGCGGTCCTCAACCTGCTGGCATTACGTTTCGCTAACTCGCTGTTTGCCTCTAACTGGGACAATCGTACCATTGATCATGTGCAAATCACCGTTGCTGAAGAAATGGGCATAGAGGGCCGCTGGGGTTATTTTGATCAGGCGGGGCAGATGCGTGACATGATTCAAAATCATCTGTTGCAGATCCTGACCATAATTGCCATGGCACCACCCGCTGATTTGAGTGCTGATCGAATCCGCGATGAAAAAGTAAAAATACTGCGTTCCCTGAGACGGATTAATCGCAGTAATGTCCATGAGACCACGGTACGCGGTCAGTATACTGCCGGCTGTATACAGGGCGACAAAGTTCCCGGCTATTTAGAAGAGCCGGGGGCTAATCAACACAGCAATACCGAAACGTTTGTCGCCATTCGGGTTGATATTGATGACTGGCGCTGGTCGGGGGTGCCTTTTTATCTGAGAACCGGTAAACGTCTGCGGGCTAAATGTTCTGAAGTGGTGGTTTATTTTAAGAGTCCGGTGTTAAACCTGTTTACTGGATCGTACGAACAATTACCGAAAAATAAACTGACCATTCGCCTGCAATCCGATGAAGGCATTGAAATTCAGGTGTTAAATAAAGTACCTGGTCTGGAGCATAAACACCGCATCCAGACCAGCAAGCTTGACTTGAATTTTTCAAAAACGTTTCAGCAGCAGCATATGGCCGGGGCGTACGAACGCCTGTTACTGGAAACTATGCGCGGTATTCAGGCGCTGTTCGTGCGCCGTGATGAAGTGGAAGAAGCGTGGCGCTGGGTCGACTCTGTTATGAACGCCTGGGCAGAAGAGAGCAGCAGCGCTGAACCCTATCAGGCTGGCACCTGGGGCCCCGCAGCCTCTGCTGCCATGATCCAGCGCAACGGCCACTCGTGGAATGAATTTGAGTAACAAAATATTAAAAAACAATATATTAAAAAACAATATATTAAAAAACAATGTGGCGGAGGATTTTGCTGCCAGCGGTTCCCTGGCGCAGGGGATCAAAGGATTTAAACCGCGTGAATCCCAGCGCCAGATGGCCGTGGCGGTCATGGACGCCATTAACGGCCGACAACAGCTGGTGGTTGAAGCAGGAACAGGAACAGGTAAAACATTTGCTTATCTGGTCCCGGCGCTGCGAGCGGGAGGCAAAGTGATTATCTCTACCGGGTCGAAAGCGCTACAGGATCAACTGTTCTTTAAGGATCTACCTGCTGTCGCCCACGCACTGCACTGGCAGGGCCTTCTGGCGTTGTTAAAAGGGCGATCAAACTATCTCTGTCTGGAACGTTTTGAACGACATGCCCGGGCAGGAGGCGAGCTGACTGCTGATCCAATGGCAGATTTAGTCCATTTGCGTAGCTGGTCATCTCAGACTCTGGACGGTGATATTAGCACCTGCGCTCTGGTCGCCGAAAAGAGCCCACTCTGGCCAGCTGTCACCAGCACCAATGATAACTGCCTCGGCAGCCAGTGCCCAAAATACCAGGATTGTTTTGTGGTAAAAGCCCGGCGGCGTGCCATGAATGCAGAGGTGCTGGTGGTCAACCATCACCTGTTTTTAGCTGACTGTGTGCTGAAGTCGAGTGGCTTTGCCGAGCTTATTCCCCATGCCGATGTGACAATTTTTGATGAAGCGCATCAAATTCCGGATATTGCCTGCCAGCATTTCGGTCAGCAGCTGAGCAGCCATCAGCTCATGGATCTTGCCAGGGTTATTAGCGTCGCGTATCGCACGGAAGTTCGTGATGCCGCTCAGTTACAGAAAGCCGCTGATCGTCTCTGCCATTGCACGCAAGATCTGCGTCAGGTACTGGGTGAGCCCGGGTTTAGAGGAAATTTACGCGACAGCTTAGTCCGGCCTGCTGTTGCACGTGCTCTGTTGTTACTCGATGATACGCTGGAGCTCTGCGCTGAGGTTATAACGCTCTCTCTGGGGCGATCGGCCATGCTGGATGCTGCGCTCGAACGTACTCTCCTGTATCGCGCTCTGCTGACCCGGCTCAGGGAAATTGCAACACCAGACTACAGTTACTGGTACGAATGTCACGCCCGCCATTTTTTGCTGGCACTGACACCACTGCGCATTGCCGACCGCTTTGGCGCATTACTGGCAGAAAAACCGGGATGCTGGCTGTTTACCTCTGCCACACTCTCAGTCAATGACAGACTGGATCACTTTACGCAGCGCCTTGGCCTGAACGCGCAAACAGTACTGCTGCACAGTCCGTTTGATTACGCCCGCCAGGCATTACTCTGTGTCCCGCGCAATTTACCTGCCCCCCACCAGCCTGACACCGCCGGTAAACTGGCTAAACTGTTGCAGCCGCTGATTGAAGCCAGCCGGGGGCGCTGCTTCCTTTTGTGCACCTCCCATCAGATGATGCGCAGCCTCGCTGCCGAGTTTCGGGCCAGCCTGAAACTGCCTGTTCTGCTGCAAGGAGAGAGCAGTAAAGGAAAATTACTGGCACAGTTTATCGCTGCTGGTGATGCGCTGCTGGTGGCCACCAGCAGTTTTTGGGAGGGGATTGATGTGCGTGGAGAGGTGCTCAGCTGTGTCATTATCGACAAACTGCCCTTTACCTCTCCGCAGGACCCGTTATTAAAAGCACGTATTGCGGAGTGCCGGCGACGTGGCGGTGATCCCTTTGATGAAATACAGCTGCCCCAGGCCGTTGTCACCCTTAAGCAAGGCATTGGTCGTTTAATCCGGGATGACACTGATCGTGGTGTTTTGGTGATTTGCGATAACCGCCTGGTCATGCGATCGTATGGCGCGGTTTTTTTACACAGCCTGCCACCCGCAGCGCGTACCCGGGATCTTGCCAAAGCCATCGCTTTTCTTGAAAGCTCTCCTCACTGATTATTAAAAAAAACAACGAATAAAATAAACAACCTCTACAAAAAATGATAATGCGTTTCAATGAGTTATCGTTGTAATATCCTGCCTGTAGTAAAACTACGTTATTAACTTAATTTCGCATTTTTAATAAAAAATAAGGGAAAAATTATGTCTGACAATCTCATAAGGAACGGTGATTTTAAGGAAAACGATGGAGCTGCGATCAAAGACTGGCAGGTAAAAGGTCAGCCTGTACGGGTACATGAGCCCACGGGCATCACCCATTGTCTACTTATACAGGAAGCCGAAATTTTTCAATCGCTTCATTTGGAGAAGAATGCGAGCTATTCACTTACTTTTAAGTATCGCGGTAATATTAATGCATGCGTTAGATAGTGTCGTCACGTAATAAAAAATATATTATCATGCAGAAAATAACAACTACTGTTGAGATGGTTCAGGAATGAATTTAGCCCACCGCCGCCACGATATATCCGATCATGTCTGGAGCCTGCTGGAACCTCATCTGCCTGGAAG
>CANJWD010000069.1 GCA_947478475.1 Enterobacterales bacterium | reverse complement strand
GCAGCGTGGTTTGAGCAGCATAAGCGTCGCTTGTCTCAAAAAATAACGTTTTACCAACAAAACTGGGCTGTCATCAAAAACGCCATTACTGACCACATCAGATCATTACTGGCTCATCCCGGTTAGCCCGCTGCGAAACTCGTGGCAGATAGCGGTCTTCCTGGCAGACAGCGGTCTCCCTGGCAGATAGCTATAAATAAGCGCCTGCTTTCCGGAGGCTGCCTTTAGGGTAACAGGTTAGTTTTCAGGATCCAGTGTCATTTTACCTCAACACCTTTGGCCTGAAGATCAGCATGATAGGAAGATCGAACAAAAGGGCCACAGGCGGCGTGTATAAAACCCATTGCCAGTGCCTGCTTTTTCATCATGTCAAAATCATCGGGACTGACGTAGCGCTGTACCGGCAGATGGTGTCGGCTGGGCTGCAGGTACTGGCCCATGGTTAGCATGGTGACGCCATGAGCACGCAGATCACGCATAACGTCAAAAATTTCTGCATTCGTTTCCCCTAAGCCCACCATAAGACCTGATTTTGTCGGAATTGTCGGATGTGCCTGTTTAAAACATTTCAATAAGTTCAGTGATCCCTCGTAATTTGCGCCAGGCCGCACCTGGCGATAGATCCGCGGAACGTTTTCCAGATTATGGTTAAACACATCCGGTGGTGTTGCGGCCAGGATGGCTAGCGCGCGATCCATACGTCCCCGGAAATCTGGCACCAGTATTTCAATTTTAATATCAGGATTTTTAGCACGAATAACCGAAATGCAGTCAGCAAAATGTTGTGCGCCACCATCGCGTAAGTCATCACGGTCAACGGAGGTAATCACCACGTAACGTAACCTCATATCCGAAATCGTCTGTGCCAGTTTTTCCGGTTCACCTGCCTCTGGTGCCAGTGGCCGGCCGTGGGCAACATCGCAGAACGGGCAGCGGCGAGTACAGATAGCACCGAGGATCATAAAAGTTGCGGTACCATGGTTAAAACATTCTGGCAGGTTAGGGCAGGACGCCTCCTCGCATACTGAATGCAGGCCATTTTTACGCAGCGCAGCCTTAATTTCCTGAATACGGCTCGAATCAGCAGGCAGCTTTATTTTCATCCATGTGGGTTTACGCAGAATTTCATCTGGTTTAACAGGCAGCGTTGTAACAGGAATTAACACCATTTTATCCGCATCGCGGTATTTTATGCCTTGTTCCATCTGAATTGATTTACTCATGAATTTACAGGTCCTGACCTCGGGAGCTCACAATGTAATATTTTTATTTATAATCATCCACTGCCCACGGGAAGTGCTCAACGGTCTGATAACCCATTTGCCGGGAAAATTCGTGCACTAAAACCGGCTGTACATCCCCGATACCAACACCGGTTACCAGTGCTCTGACCTGAGTCATCGGCATCCCTGCATAACCACAGGGATTAATTCTCTGAAACGGCTCGAGATCCATATCAACATTTAACGCCAGGCCGTGCAGTGAACAGCCTCTGTGAATGCGCAGCCCTAAAGAGCAGATTTTTTTCACGCCGGCATAGACGCCCGGAGCATCAGGACGGGCACAGGCAATAATGCCAAAGTGTGCCAGAGTCCGTATCACGGTATTTTCCAGTGCACTGACCAGCTGGCGTATCCCTATTTTTTCACGTTTAAGATCAATCATCACATACATTATCTGCTGCCCCGGGCCGTGATAGGTCACCTGACCACCCCGGTTACTCTGAATCACCGGAATATCACCAGGCGTCAGAATGTGCTCAGCCTTGCCGGCCCGGCCCTGAGTGAATACCCGCTGATGCTGCACTAACCAGATTTCATCTGGCGTGCTGGCAGTCCTGTATTCAGTAAACAGGCGCATGGACTCAAATACGGCAGCATAGGGTTGTAAACCAGGCTGACGCAGAATGAGTTTTTGTTGTTGCATTTTATTATTGTAAACAGGATCCACTGCTCTCACTCAGATACAACCACGCTAATTTAGTGGGTGTCAGAGTACCATGCGAACCAGCTCAAGCTTACTTAACTCTTCATATAATATTTCGATCTGCTGAATGTGCGTGGCGGTAACAGTGATGGATACAGAGCGATAATTGCCTTTACTACTGGGTTTTATCTGAGGGGTATACTCCCCTGGGATATGGCGCTGCACCACTTCAGTCACCTGGCCTGCTAACTCAGGTTTTGCCAGCCCCACTACTTTGTAAGTAAAGGAACACGGGAAATCAAGCAGTTCATTCAGTTTAGTTTTCATCTGTGTCCCTCTTTCTTACCCATCCCTCTTAACCCTTAACCTGTAACTCCGGACACCCTGTTAACCGAACCAGCGATGAAACAGCAATGTAATGTGATCCGTCATGCGGCCAAAGAAACCACCTTCCTTTACCTCATTCACTACCACCAAAGGACGCTGTTCAATGGTATTGCCATCCAGGTGGAAATTAATAGTACCGACTACCTGATTTTTTGCCAATGGCGCATGAATTTCAGAGTTGCTCAGTACATAGCTGGCCTTCAGGTCTTTTACCCGGCCCTTAGGGATTGTCAGGTATGCATCGTTTTCCACACCTAGCTGAACACGATCAGCATTACCAAACCAGACAGGCTCGGAGGAAAATTCCTTACCTGCTTTTAACGGTGCCACGGTTTCAAAAAAATGAAAACCCCAGATAAGTAATTTTTTACTTTCAATTTCACGACCTTTAAACGTATGAGCGCCCAGCACTACAGAAATTAATCTCATCTCGCCTGACGTTGCAGAGGCCACCAAATTATAGCCAGCGGCCTTAGTATGACCCGTTTTAATACCGTCTGCATTAAGGCTGCTATCCCATAACAGGCCATTACGATTCATTTGGCGAATGTTATTAAAGGTAAATTCTTTTTCTTTATAGGTCGCATATTCATCAGGGACATCACGTATCAACGCCTGCCCGATCAATGCCATATCGCGTGCTGAACTGAACTGACCTTCGGCATCTAAACCATGTACCGTTTTGAAGTGAGTATTTTTTAAACTTAGCGTATCAACATAATGATTCATTAAATGCACAAATGCATCCTGACTGCCCGCAACATGTTCTGCCATGGCCACACAGGCATCGTTCCCCGATTGCAGGTTGATACCACGAGTTAGCTGCGAGACAGGCACGCGGTCACCAGGTTTCAGAAACATCAATGAGGAGCCACGAAATTCCGGATTACCTGTCGCCCATGCATTCTCACTCACGGTGACAATATCATCTGTACGTATTTTTTCCGATTTTACAGCCTGACCGATGACATAACTGGTCATCATCTTAGTCAGGCTGGCCGGGTCGCGCGGCGTATCTGCGTTCATTTCCGCAAGTACTTTTCCAGAATGATAATCAATCAAAATATAAGCTTGCGCATTGATTTGCGGGACGCTGGGAATCACAGAATTCAGGTCAGACGCATTAGCGAAAGAGGCCACACCGACTAGAGCAATAATGCTTATTTTTTTTATAAAACAACAAGAAGTAGTTATATATTTCATTTTCAGGAAAACAGAATCCGTCAGCAATTAAGTTAAAAAAACTTGCCGCATCATAACAGATTAAAAATGTACCGGCACCACGCACTGAGTTTATAGTTGCTCTCTCTGGCGGAGGGCCTCTTCGATCAGTATTCGGCCGGTGGCCAGTGATGCGGAAACTGCATTGTCCCAACTGATTAACTGTGCGGGATCGGGGTGATAAACGAAAACCGTGCCCGCCACGCCAAAACAGGTTGCGCTCCACTAAAATGCGAGTCATACCGGACGTAAAGGTATATCACTGTGCACAGCAGCATAATAATTTTGCGTTTTTCTTCTGGAAGTTAAAAGCCAATTGTAGATCTCTCTCGCCGGGCGGATAGACTCCGCCTCACACGTTTCACAACACGAATATTTAAGTATGAAATATCCTCGACAGGCTGGCTCAACGCTGATCGAATTGCTGGTTGTCGTATCTTTGACTGGGGGTGCTGGCCGTTTCTGGTTTTCGCAGCTGGCAGCACTATCAGCAAAAGGTAAAACTTGAGAGCAGTGCAAGGCAGCTGCTGGCTTTTTTGACCCGGCTTCAGATTGAGGCCAGCTGGTATAACCAAAAGATATCATTGTGGGTGAAGCGGGATTCAGTATCGTGGTGTATTGGCCACAATGGAATGGTCACAGGCTGTAAAATTCCGGCAACAGGAGTATTTATACCGCTTTATCCCGATATTTTGTTGCCGGTTTTTAATCGCATAACATTCCATGGGTTACGTGGTACGGCCACTTCTGATCATCTTACGCTCTCTAATTCGGCGGGGAGCGTCCGTGTGGTGTTCACCGGCTATGGACGCCTCAGGTTGTGCAGTGAAAACAGACAGTTAATGGGTATCCCTTAATGCTGATAATGCTGATTGAGACCCGGTGGCATTCATAAAGTTTATAAGGCAATTTTTATGAAAGAACGATCAGCCGTGCCACTGCAACGATCCTCGCATCAGCGGGGAATTACGTTACCAGAAATGATGATCGCCATAAGTATTAGCAGCCTAATCATGATTGGCGCCGCACAGACGTACCCTTTGTTACGCCAGCAAGTGGCTTTTTTAAGTCAGAGCGGCAGACTGGATCAGGTCATGCGTCAGGTGATGTTCCGGATCGAAAAAGATTTACGACGAGCCGGTTTCTGTAACGGTAGTAATGGTAGCTGTAAGGAAAATGCGATAACTATTGCCAGCAAAAGTGGTGAACCCGCTGGCTCCTGTGTCATCGTTGCTTACGATTTTAACCAAAATGGCAAATGGGAAGTACCCTCTCATCCTACAGAATCTGAATATTTTGGTTATCGCTTGCGTCGGGGTGCTCTGGAGGGTATGCGGGGTGTGGCTAATTGCCAGGAATCAGGATGGGGAAAACTGCTTGATCCACAAGAGATTGTGGTGACTCGTTTCCTGGTAGTACGTCAGCCAGGCGCTGCCAGAACAGGCGCTGCTAAAAAAAGTGTATTTCGCTTACAGCTTGCGGGACACTGGGCAAAACATCCTAAAATACACCGGCAGATCAGTTTAGTTTTTGTCGGATATAATCGTTGAAACAGAGGTATCAGCACGGCAGCGGTAGCGTGACCGCTGTTGTCATGCTGTTGGTGTTTGGTTTACTGCTGCTTAACGCATTACATCGTCAGTTAGATGACGCTTTACTCACCGGTAATAGTGAACAGCGCTACTTACGAGCCTATAATCAGGCGCTTTCTTCGCTGAACTGGGGGCTGGCACACACATGGAAGATTGTGCCGTCTTCAATTCCACTATGGCATTGCGAAGAGCGGCCTGGTTTGGCGGTCAGAGCGTGCATCAAACCGACTATCAAGAGGGGCTTGTTTCTAATAAAAGGGGAGAGCAAAGCGCTTTCCTGGCAGGGCCCTATCCTGTTATACCAGCAAGTTGTGTCTGAAAAGCAGTTCACGGGGGCAGGTAAGTATAAAATGGTCGCAACTGCCTCTGGCATGCTGGATTTTTGCCCTGAAGATAATGAGAAATTTTGTGCGGGGTAAGAGGTAAAAGGTAAAAGGTAAGAGGTACATCAACATCATTAAATTTTACGCCAGGCTTACAGAATTGCCGTGAGCACTGTTCAGGCAGGGAACGGATGGGCAGTGGCGGATCACATTACCGGCAGCATGCAAGGGAGGTAACGCGTGGAAAAACAACAGTGTCAGTATGGCTTTAGTTTATTAGAAGTACTTATTGCCCTGCTGCTATATTCTGTCTCACTGCTGGGGTTATTGCAGTATCACCAGGTTTTATTACAGGCGTTTCATCGGCACTGGCAAGCAAGAGAGGCATGGTCGCTGGCTCATCAAAATCTGGATATTTTTTCCGTCCGCGGTTCATTCAATGAAACAGCAAAGCCTGGCTGGAAGCAATATATCAGAGTGAGCACACGTGGTGAGTGTCAGCAGGTAAGTGCTTTGGTGATCACGCCACACAACCTGCGGGCTGAGCTTAGCCGCTGGCTGTGTCATTAGCCAGTGAGCGTACTGACAATAATAACGCACGTTAAATTATAGTAAATTATATGTAACTAAAATTATTATAAATAACATTTAGCAAAATATATTGCTACAATTCACCGCTTCAATGTAACGTAACCGAAATATAACGTAACCGCGATCATCCGCTGGCTCATGCGGTAGCGGAAATGACCTCAAAGCAAGCGCGCGAGATGCCGTCAGGCACCATCTCAGTCCCGCTATCTCTCTGAGTGTTATCATTGAGGTGAACTGTGAAGAAAAAACCGCCGCAGGCAGTGGCAAAAAACCAGAATAAAACGATGCAGAAAGCGCGCCCGCTGCACCAAAGCAAAAACTTGGATAAGACCTTAGACAAGACAATTGATCAATACAAAAAATTGCTGCGTACCCGGCCTGGTGACAGCCTGTTACTGGCCAGCCTGGGCGCAATTCATTTGCAGAAGGGAAAATTTGAAGAGGGGATAACACTGATCCGGCGCTCACTGCAAACAGACCCGCATCAGGTCATACCGCTCTACAATCTTGGCAATGCCCTCGACGCGTTGCAATCCTGGGATGAAGCCGTGGCAAGCTATGATCGGGCGATTGCCCTTAATCCCAATTTTACCGAAGCGTGGTTCAGTCGCGGTAATACACTGCACAAATTAAATCGCCAGGATGAGTCTCTGGCAAGTTATGATCGGGCGGTTGCCATTCATCCCCCTTTTGCAGAGGCATGGTCCAATCGCGGCAATACACTCCTGGAGTTAACGCGCCTGGATGAGGCGCTGGCAAGCTATGACCGTGCCATTGCCATTAACCCCAATTTTGCAAATGCCTGGTCCGGTCGCGGTGCAGCCCTTCAGAAATTAAACCGCCAGAATGAGGCACTGGCAAGCTATGATCGGGCCATTGCCATCCATCCTCATTTTGTCGAAGCGTGGTCCAATCGCGGGACTGCACTCCTGGAGTTAAACCGCCTGGATGAGGCGCTGGCAAGCTATGACCGTGCCATTGCCATTAACCCCAATTTTGCAAATGCCTGGTCCGGTCGCGGCAATACGCTTCGCGGATTAAACCGCCTGGAGGAGTCACTGGCAAGCTATGACCGTGCCATTGCCATCAATCCCCATCTTGTCGAGGCGTGGTCCAGTCGCGGTAATACACTCGAAAAATTAAATTGCCTGGATGAGTCGCTGGCAAGTCATGATCGGGCCATTGCCATTTATCCCCATTTTGCAAATGCCTGGTCCAATCGCGGCAATACACTTCGCAAATTAAACCGCCCGGAGGAGGCTGTGGCAAGTTATGATCGGGCTATTGCCCTTAATCCCCATTTTGCCGTGGCGTGGTCCGGTCGCGGGGCTACACTCCAGAAATTCCACCGCCTGGATGAGGCGATCGCCAGCTGTAAGCGCGCCATTGCCCTCACTCCTGACTATGCAGAGGCCCGCTG
>CANJWD010000068.1 GCA_947478475.1 Enterobacterales bacterium | reverse complement strand
CGCAGCGTGGTTTGAGCAGCATAAGCGTCGCTTGTCTCAAAAAATAACGTTTTACCAACAAAACTGGGCTGTCATCAAAAACGCCATTACTGACCACATCAGATCATTACTGGCTCATCCCGGTTAGCCCGCTGCGAAACTCGTGTCTGCGTCAGGCTCAGCATGAACTGGGACTAAAAAATGTCCTGCCAGTGCAAAGTCGGGTTGAAGATTATTCAGCTAATCCACTGTTTGACGGCATTATTAGCCGTGCCTTTTCGTCGCTGCAGGACATGGTTGCCCGGTGTTACCCTTTACTGGCCAGACCACAGGGCCGTTTTTATGCCCTTAAAGGGGTGTCGCCTGATGAAGAGCTTTCGCTATTGCCTGAAAAAATAAAATTAGATCGTATAACGGAGTTATATGTTCCGGGGCTTCATGCACAACGGCATTTGATAGTCCTTAAGTTAGCCGGTACTGCGGATATCCTGCCATTTTCTCCCCCTGATTTTATATGAGAGTGGGGTTACTTAATTTACATTTTTGTTACTTATCTATTGAATTCACCGGAGTGGTCCGTATAATTCGCACAGTTTTATACCATTTAAATCTTAATGAAGCATCTCTGATTATTCTTTAGTACGCAGACACTATTCCACTCGTTGTGTTTAGCAGACAGAATACCAAAAGTAGTGAGTGTATTTAATAATTAAGTGAGTGTATTTAATAATTAACTGATTGTATTTAATAATTAAAAGGTTAATAAATATCATGTCAGCATCAGGAGAAATAGCGACTTCAGGGGATTACATCGGTCACCACCTGAAGCATCTTCAACTGGATTTGCGTACCTTTGAGTTAATCACTCCTGGTTCGGATAATCCTGCCACTTTCTGGACGCTGAACATCGATTCAATGTTCTTTTCTATCATAATGGGATTTCTTTTTCTGGCCGTTTTCAGAAGGGTTGCGGTAAACGCAACCAGCGGCGTTCCGGGTAAGCTTCAGACCGCTGTTGAGCTCATTATCGGCTTTGTTGACGGTAATGTTCGTGATATGTATCACGGTAACAGCAAGGTGATTGCACCGGTAGCGCTCACGGTATTTGTCTGGGTTTTTTTAATGAATCTTATGGACTTATTACCCATCGATTTACTGCCTTATATCGGTGAGCATGTTTTTGGATTGCCGGCGTTGCGTGTCGTGCCGACCGCAGACGTCAGCATTACCTTATCGATGGCGCTGGGCGTCTTCATATTGATAGTTTTTTTTAGTATCAAAATGAAAGGAATCAATGGGTTTATTAAAGAATTGACGATGCAGCCGTTTAATCATCCGCTGTTTATTCCTGTTAACCTGGTTCTGGAAGGTGTCAGCCTGCTCTCTAAGCCGGTATCTCTCGCTTTACGACTATTCGGTAATATGTACGCCGGGGAGTTGATCTTCATTCTGATTGCCGCGTTGTTACCCTGGTGGTCGCAGTGGTTTTTGAGCATACCCTGGGCGATTTTTCATATCCTGGTTATCACACTACAGGCCTTTATTTTTATGATCCTGACGATTGTCTATCTCTCGATGGCGTCCGAAGAGCACTGATTTTTTTATGCTGCTGTATGTTAACTTAAATAAACTGGAGAACCGCTTATGGAAAATTTGAATATAGATATGTTGTATATGGCCGCTGCTGTCATGATTGGCATGGCCGCATTGAGTGCTGCCATCGGTATTGGCCTTCTGGGAGGGAAATTTTTAGAAGGTGCTGCCCGCCAGCCCGATCTGATCCCTTTACTGAGAACACAGTTCTTTATTGTTATCGGATTGATTGATGCTATTCCGATGATTGCTGTTGGTCTCGGTATGTACCTGATGTTTGCCATTGTTTAAGTTAATTTAATTAATTTAGATTGAGGGCTCTCTGCGTTGAAATTACACCAATTTGTTAACGTTTCAGGAACTACTGTGTTATGAATCTTAATGCAACGATCCTCGGCCAGGCCATCGCATTTGCCTTTTTTGTGGTGTTCTGTATGAAATACGTATGGCCACCCGTTATAGCGGCCATTGAGAAACGTCAAAAAGACATTGCTGACGGTCTCTCTTATGCAGAGCGTGCAAAAAAAGAGCTGGATCTAGCGCAGGTTAATGCAAACGATAACCTTAACAGCGCTAAAGCTCAGGCTCAGGCGATCATCGAGCTTGCAGGCAAGCGTAAAGCTCAGATTCTTGATGAAGCAAAGGCTGAAGCTGAGCGTGAACGCCAGAAAATAGTGGCGCAGGCTCAGGCTGAAATTGATACCGCCTGTAAACGTGCTCGTGAAGAGCTGCGTAAACAGATTGCCATGCTGGCAATAGCAGGTGCTGAGAAGATTATCGAACGTTCCGTTGACGAAGAACTCAGTCGTGACATTGTTGATAAACTGGTTGCCCAATTGTAAGCCGGGAGAAGAAAGATGTTCGAATCGATCACGCTTGCTCGCCCTTACGCCAGGGCGGTTTTCGACTTTGCTGCTGAACAGCAAACCACTGAACGGCAGAGCATTGATAACTGGCAGGGTATGCTGGCATTTGCCGCTGAAGTTGCTCGCAATGATGACATGACTGAACTGCTTTCCGGGGGCGTTTCATCAGAGCTGCTTTCGAAAAAATTTATCGCCATATGTGGTGAGCAACTGGATGAATATGCTCAAAATTTAATTCGCATTATGGCGGAAAATGGTCGTCTGGCGCTCTTCCCAGAAATTTTTCAGCAGTTTGTTCAGCTACGTGCTGCGCAGGAGGCGATTATTAGTGTTGAGGTAATCTCTGCAGTAATACTCAACGATGAGCAACAGGCTAATATTACTGCGGCGATGACAAAACGCCTGGCAAGCAGAGTAAAACTGAATTACAAAATTGATAAATCTATCATTGCCGGGATGATTATTCGTGCCGGTGATAAGGTGATAGATAGCAGCGTTCGCGGTCGTCTGGAGCGTCTGGCAGACGTTTTGCAGTCTTAAGGAAACTGGAGCATATGCAACTGAATTCCAATGAAATCAGTGAACTGATCAAGCAGCGTATTGCTCAGTTTAATGTGGTGAGCGAGGCTCGCAATGAAGGTACGATTATTTCCGTCAATGACGGAATTATCCGTATACATGGCCTGGCAGGTGTGATGCAGGGTGAAATGATCGCTCTGGAGGGGCATCGTTATGCGATTGCGCTCAACCTGGAGCGTGATTCTGTCGGTGCTGTAGTTATGGGTCCGTATACTGATCTTGCTGAAGGCATGAAGGTAAAATGTACGGGCAGAATTCTGGAAGTTCCTGTTGGAAAAGGACTTTTAGGCAGAGTCGTCAATACGCTCGGTGATCCCATTGATGGTAAAGGTCCGGTAGAAAACGATGGTTTTTCTGCTGTTGAAACCATTGCACCGGGTGTTATTGAACGCCAGTCGGTGAATGAACCGGTGCAAACGGGTTATAAATCGGTTGATGCCATGATCCCTATCGGCCGCGGTCAGCGTGAATTGATCATAGGCGACCGCCAGACAGGTAAAACTGCGCTTGCTATTGATACTGTCATTAATCAGCGTGATTCCGGTATTAAGTGCGTTTATGTTGCTATTGGTCAAAAAGCATCCACTCTCTCAAATGTGGTACGTAAACTGGAAGAGCATGGTGCTTTGGCTCATACCATAGTTGTTGTGGCAACAGCCTCTGAGTCTGCTGCCCTGCAATATCTTGCGCCTTACTCCGGTTGTGCTATGGGCGAATATTTCCGTGATCGGGGTGAAAACGCACTGATTGTCTACGATGATTTGTCTAAACAGGCGGTTGCATACCGTCAGATATCGCTGTTGTTACGGCGCCCGCCAGGCAGGGAAGCTTTCCCTGGTGACATTTTTTATCTCCACTCCCGTTTGCTGGAACGCGCTGCCCGTGTAAATTCAGATTATGTTGAAACGTTTACCAAGGGTAAAGTGAAAGGAAAAACCGGTTCTCTGACCGCTTTGCCAATTATCGAAACTCAGGCAGGTGACGTTTCTGCATTCGTCCCAACCAATGTTATTTCGATCACTGACGGGCAAATTTTTCTGGAGTCCAGTTTATTTAATGCGGGTATTCGTCCCGCTGTTAATCCTGGGATATCGGTATCTCGTGTGGGGGGAGCTGCACAGACTAAAATCATTAAAAAACTGTCCGGTGGTATCCGTACCGCGCTGGCACAGTATCGTGAGCTTGCTGCATTCTCTCAGTTTTCATCCGATCTGGATGAAACGACGCGTAAACAGCTTAGTCATGGCCAAAAAGTAACAGAGTTGCTGAAGCAGAAACAGTACGCGCCCATGTCAGTTGCCCGGCAATCGTTAGTTCTTTTTGCTGCTGAACGAGGTTATCTGGACGATATAGTGCTGGAAAAAGTCGGGAGCTTTGAAACCGGGTTAGTGGCTTTTGCTGACAGCGAACACAGTGAGCTCATGAAAAAGATAAACGAGACGGGTATGTACAACGATGATATCGAGGCTGCGTTTAAAAACATCCTCGATACCTTCAAGGCGACTCAGTCCTGGTAACTCGCTATTTTTGCTATGTTTTTTAATAAATAATTTTTTAGTAAAAAATTTTTTAATAAATAAGCAGGCAGGATAGCCTCGGATAATCTGAGGAAAAGCAGCAATGGCCGGTGCAAAAGAAATACGTTCCAAAATCGCCAGTGTGCAAAATACGCAAAAAATTACCAAAGCGATGGAAATGGTTGCCGCATCTAAAATGCGTAAATCACAGGAACGCATGGCCGCCAGTCGTCCTTATGCAGAAGCGATCCGCAGCGTGATCGGCCATCTTGCACGGGGAAATCTGGAGTACAAGCATCCCTATCTGGAAGAACGCGACGCCAGACACGTTGGTTTTTTGGTGATTTCCACCGATCGTGGTCTCTGTGGTGGTTTGAATATTAATTTGTTTAAGAAATTATTGGTTGAGATGAAAACCTGGTCTGATAAAGGTGTCAAATGTGATTTGGCACTGATTGGGTCTAAAGCAGTCTCATTTTTTGGTTCTGTACGCGCTAATATTGTTGCTCAGGTCACTGGCATGGGGGATAAAACTGCCCTGTCCGGGCTTATTGGAACAGTAAAAATCATGTTGCAGGCTTACGATGAAGGCCGTTTAGACAGACTGTATGTGGTGAATAACAAGTTTATTAATACCATGTCTCAGGAGTCACAAATTGTTCAGTTGTTACCCCTGCCCCCTGCAAAGGAAGGGGTATTGAAAAAGAAATCCTGGGACTATCTGTATGAACCCGACCCTAAAGTACTGCTCGATACCCTGTTGCGTCGTTATGTGGAATCGCAAGTCTATCAGGGAACGGTTGAAAATCTGGCCTGTGAACAGGCAGCACGTATGGTGGCAATGAAAGCAGCAACCGATAATGGTGGTGACCTGATTAAAGAGCTACAACTGATCTACAATAAGGCTCGTCAGGCGAGTATCACCCAGGAACTTACCGAGATAGTTGGCGGAGCCTCCGCGGTTTAAAGCAAAAATTTACTATTACGTAGAGGATTCAAGATGGTTACTGGAAAGATTATCCAGGTAATTGGCGCGGTAGTGGATGTTGAATTTCCTCAGAATGCTGTACCAAAAGTGTACAATGCCCTTGAGATTGAAGGTATAAAAGCCAGGCTGGTACTGGAAGTTCAGCAGCAACTGGGTGGTGGTGTGGTGCGTTGTATCGCTATGGGTTCTTCCGATGGATTGAGTCGCGGGCTAAAAGTTATCAATCTGGGACATCCGATAGAAGTGCCTGTGGGTAAAGCTACTCTTGGGCGTATTATGAATGTGCTGGGTGATCCCATTGATATGAAAGGCGCTATCGGTGAAGAAGAGCGCTGGCCGATACACCGGCCCGCCCCTGGTTATGAAGAGCTGGCCAGTTCGCAGGAACTACTGGAAACCGGTATCAAAGTAATGGATCTTATCTGCCCCTTTGCTAAAGGCGGGAAAGTGGGTCTATTTGGCGGTGCGGGTGTGGGTAAAACGGTAAATATGATGGAGCTTATCCGTAACATCGCCATCGAGCATTCCGGTTATTCTGTGTTTGCAGGAGTGGGTGAGCGCACCCGTGAAGGTAATGACTTCTACCATGAAATGACCGAGTCTAATGTGCTGGATAAAGTTTCGCTGGTCTATGGTCAGATGAATGAGCCGCCTGGTAACCGTTTGCGCGTTGCCTTAACTGGCCTGACGATGGCAGAGAAATTTCGTGATGAAGGCCGTGACGTGCTGTTGTTCATTGATAATATCTATCGTTATACGCTGGCGGGAACCGAAGTCTCTGCATTGCTGGGCCGTATGCCCTCTGCCGTAGGCTATCAGCCGACGCTGGCAGAAGAAATGGGAGTATTACAGGAGCGTATTACCTCAACCAGGACCGGCTCAATCACCTCGGTACAGGCGGTTTATGTTCCTGCCGATGATTTGACTGACCCATCACCGGCAACAACCTTTGCTCATCTCGATGCCACGGTAGTACTGAGCCGTCAAATTGCCTCTTTAGGGATTTATCCGGCGGTTGATCCGCTGGATTCCAGCAGTCGTCAGCTTGATCCCTTGGTTGTTGGCCAGGAACACTATGATACTGCCCGTGGCGTGCAGTTAACGTTACAGCGTTATCAGGAGCTAAAAGATATCATTGCCATTCTGGGTATGGATGAACTATCAGAAGATGACAGGCTCGTCGTATCCCGCGCTCGTAAAATTCAGCGCTTTTTATCGCAACCCTTTTTTGTGGCTGAGGTTTTTACCGGTTCTCCGGGGAAATTTGTTTCACTGAAAGACACTATTCGTGGTTTTAAAGGTATTATGGACGGTGACTATGACCATTTGCCGGAACAGGCATTTTATATGGTGGGTACTATCGAAGAAGCAGTAGAAAAAGCCAGGAAACTATAATGTGTCTGAGGAAAAAGTAATATGGCGGCAATGGGTTATCACCTGGATGTTGTAAGTGCGGAGAGCAGGCTGTTTTCTGGTATGGTGCAAAAAATTCAGGTGACCGGTAGCGAAGGTGAGCTGGGAATTTATCCAGGTCATGCACCATTACTCACCGCCATTAAACCCGGCATGATACGTATAGTTAAACAGCCGGGTGAAGAAGAGTTTATTTATCTCTCTGGCGGTCTTCTGGAGGTGCAACCGAACATTGTTATCGTGCTGGCCGATACTGCGATACGTGGGGAGGACCTTGATGAAGTAAAAGCGATGGAATCCATGCGTAAAGCGGAAGCTCATATTCATAGTTCACATGGTGATATTGACTATGCACAGGCATCCGCAGAACTGGCAAGGGCGATTGCCAAGTTGCGTGTAATAGAGCTGACGAAAAAATTAACGTAATGAAAGGCAGCCGGAACCGGTTAGCCTTTACCCTGTTTTGCAGCTTTGCTTCCACTGCGCCAAAACAGAAATAGTCTGTCTCACCCGTTTTTATTGTGACAGAACCTCGTTAAACCCCGTATATATTTTGCTTTCCCTTTATCATTTTTTGATATTTTCTGCTTTCATTAAAATATCTATGATGACATCCAGTCTGGTTTATTCCAGTAGCGCATATGAATCATTATGAATGATGTAAAAGCGTAGTTAACGCAGATATTACGATAAGCCTGCGCAACTACGCTTGCATCTGCTCTGAAGATTTATCGTATGGAATCATATTCCAACACAAGTTTCGCACATCGAAGAAAAATGGTAGAAAGATGAAAAGGGAAAAGTGCGCAGGGTTATCAGATGTCACCTCATCAATGTACGAAAGAACTGTATAAAGCATTTTTGCAGGCAAGCAGTGTGAGGTATTCCGGTCTCGCGTT
>CANJWD010000067.1 GCA_947478475.1 Enterobacterales bacterium | reverse complement strand
ATCTGCCGCCTTATTCTCCAGACCTTAACCCCATTGAACATAAGTGGGCACAGGCGAAAGCCTTGCGTAGAAAGAGGAGATGTGATGTCCATGAGCTCTTTTCTGACGAGTTATTTTAATGTCAATTTATAGGGATTTAGCTATATCTCTGGTTTTTTGCCCTTCTTCGGTAGACAGACAAATATGCAGTGCGGTACCGACACGCTCAAATCGCAGTTGATGGATCCCTGTATCCCTAAAGATAAGCGTATTGACGCCATGGGTATCTTCTATTTTGTCTGCCCCATCGCCTGGGGCAAATTCGTAGCTATCTTCACCCAGTTCGCCTTTGAGAATATCATTGCCTGTGCCGCCATTGAGATTGTCGTCCCCGGCCCCGCCTTCGAGAACATCATTGCCATTTAATCCACAGAGCCTGTCATTACCCTGATAGCCACGAAGGATGGTATTCTTCCCAAAAATACCGATTGCCCAGTTGTCACCGCTGCTATCCTGCAGTTTACTTTGTTCTAATGCCAGACGTGCTTGCTGTGTTTCAAGTGCCGCCGCTCTTGCAACTTTCAGACGTTGTTGTACTGCTAAGATATCCTGCTGTTGTTCACGCAAACGTTTTTGTTCATTGGTAATCTGTTGCACAAGACGCCATGCTTGTAGCTCTGCACGATAGGTCGCCTCCAGTTTTTTAAGGTGCACCTTAAAAATATGCGGCCAATCCTGGTCTTCTGCCGTTTTAAGTGCATTATTTAAATGACCTTCAGGCGTAAGCACTGCATCGAGCAACCGAATAACACTCCCTGCATAGTCAGCACTGCTTGCAGCGCTATGCGTGACAGGTATGACAGGTATCGGCCCCGCCGCAAAACGTGCGCCAGGAAGTCGCTGATTTTCAGCAGTCGCTAATTGTGCCAGTAATGTACTCACGGACAGCACCTGGCCTTGAAAGCGTAATTCCAGGCTATCGGACGCTTTGATTTCCTGCAGGATAATCTGCTGTTTTTGTCCTAATCCGTAACTGATGATAACGTCATACGCATCCTGGTGTTGGGTAGCCTGGAAGCTTATCTCCTGGAGCGAGAGGTTTTCTAATCCAAGGTGCTGCGACGTTAAGCGACGCAGAGTGAGCGTGGTGTAGTGCCGTAATACCGCAGCGTCTAACGTATGCGTATTGAAATTGCCTTCTGCCTGTAATTGTTCGATACCCTCGAGTAAAGGTAACTGTGCTTCCGAAGCCGTTACTGCCAAATGTAAGCTGTTTTCTGTAAGGCGTAGCACCTGATACGGTAGCCCATAGACATGTGGATTTACCGCTAAAAAGAGGTGTTTGATCTGCTGTTCTTGTCGGTCATACAGGTAGTAAACTTCCGCTTCGTCTGCCCAGCCACGCAGATCTCTTCCTAGAAAATCAAATGAATGGCCTTTATCTAACCCCGTTATTTCAGGAATCATCAAGAATTCGTCTTCTTTAACGTGGTAAAAACCCTGTAATTTACCGGCAGTATTCCGTAGGGCAATCGCACTCCCGGCTCCATAGGTTTTCAGTAGCGCATGGATTTTTTCTGCCAGTGCCGCCGGGTTTTCCAGGACCTCTTCTGCCAGAGTGAGTTGCTGGAGGACAGGACTGGCATTACTACCGCGCACTAACTTGACGCTGACGCCATATGTCATCGTAATCATAAAGTGCGTGTTAAACTGCTGCAGATTAGCAATACTTGTATGCCAGATATAAGATTGCAGCGCTGTTTCTGGTCTCAAGGTAAAATGTGCCAGCTGCAAGCTGTTTTCTTTTAAAACAACGGTATCCAGTACAGCCTGACGGTAGAGGTTTTGGATTTCTCCCCGCGCATTGGTTTCCTGGAGATAAGCGCCGTTTGCTGTCATGCCAAGATAAGTGAGGCGATGGCCCTGCGCCAGCATACCGGTGAAAAAGACCAAACGACCCTGACGTAAATCAAACCAGGCTTCCAGGGCGTGACCTGAACTGTCTTTGAGACCACTTAAGCGTAAGGCATCCTGCTGGAAGACCAGATCCCAATACGCCGCTTTACCCTGTGTATCCTGACTAAAGCCCAGCCAGGTTAGTACAGCCTCGTCCTGCTCTTCTCCCTGCATCGGTTTATCGAGTGGCCACTGTGCCTGACGATCGGCTAACCATTTTTCATTCAGGCCTGTTAAAAATCCCCGTCCGGCATGCAACCGATAGCTTTGCCCGGCCTCCGTTGTGGCTTGCTGTTGTGCATCGTTCCACGCACTGACATTTTCAAGCAGCACAGTGTGCGTGGTTTCCTGCTTCCCTTGTTTGTAGAGAACTTTGTTTTTTTTGCTGTAAAAATACTGATATTGTGCATCAAAACTCACTAGCCGGAGATCATCGGGCGCATCTGCCCATGTGCTGACGTGACGGTAACTGTTGTCTGTTTGTGCGACTAAATAGGTCTTTGACCCTGCCGCAAGTATGGCAGCAACTTCAGGTTGCGTTTGCGCTGTCAAAGAGAGGGCATCGACCGTGACCGGAAGCGGCTTCTGCCATGCTGGTAGTAGTTTGTCTTGCAGTATCTGTAACGCACCCGGTGCCCCCGCCGGCCCTTCAACCTCAATCCCCGTTAATAGCAAGGTATTTGCGCCTGCCTGATAGGTGAAGATAACGCTGTATTGTGGTACCTGATTTTGTGCCGCAAAGGTCTGTTGTACTTGTATTAGCGCCACTCCCTGCTGCATGCCATAAACAATATCGGATGCACTGGCCCCGGCTAAAAGCTGCAAATTGTAGGTGCGTAGCAAATGGCCCTGTTCGTTAACCTGCCATATTTTACCGTCGTGCGCAAAGTACCCTATGTTTTTCTGAGCACCGACAAATTTCGCCTGAGGATAAGCATCCGCTATTTGCTTAGATGCCGTGTAAAAAAGCGTGTGAGTGGCGGCATGATAAAAAGCCTGCCTTACCCCGTGCGCTGTTTGATAATGGTCGATAACAATAACGCTGTTTGCCTGAATATGGCCAGCACGACCCTGTGCCGCTAAATAGCTGTCTGCCCAGGCTGACTCTTTCCCTTGCGCATCTAAGTTTTGTAAGTAATAGGTCTGATTGGGAATATCGACTAAAAAGGTCGCTTTGTCTTTGTCCATAAAGACCAGGGTATCCCAGCTGTTACCGACTTTTGCCCCTGCAATATTCAGGGTTAATCCTGCAAATTTAAGCGCCTGAGCGGTGACACTGACCGTCGTGACGGCTAAGTCCGTGGCATCTAAAAACCAGCGTGTCCCCACTGCATCTGAGGCTAACGTGATAGAAACCCCGGTTTGTAACTTAAGCGTATAGCGCCCGCCCTGACCCTGGAATTGAAAAGTGAGTTTACCGCGATATTCATGAGGGAAATTCGGGAAGTGTAAATAACAATCCCGTGATGCTAAGGCGACTTCAATGTTAGTGTCAGCATAAACGGTATTGTTTTTTTCCTTTAGTTTAAAGTAACGCTTTTTCTCACCTGCAGTAAAGGTACCGCCTTGTTCTAACTCATCAAAGAGTGTTCCCTCATAATGATCGCTGGAAAAAGACGTTTCGCCATATTCATAATCCATGTCATAACCTGGCATAACAGAAAGCACCGGGGTCTGTACCCGGGTTGCATCGAAGTCCGCATGCCCCGGTAAATTCCATTTTTCTCGCAGAGAAATTTTATCTGCTCTGTCGCTGCCAACAGGGCCAAAGATTGCCCAATCGGAAGTTGCTCCGGCATGGGTACCGATTTCTCCCCGGCGCGTTTTATAAAGATACTGGCTGTTAAAATTAATTTTCCCTTGACGTAAATCAATTTTTTTAACAATTGCCTGAGGAAGAAGGGTTAAGGTTGTCCCTGATATGGTATGCCCATTTTGCTGGTAGGCACTGCGTATTGCGCTAAAGTGGTCAGTCATGACTTTTTTGATAGCCGCCGCCTCCTGGTAGCGCTTCATTACACCTGTTACCATCGCTTCGATCGGCATCAAGACTAAATTGGTAACACCTGCAACTACCGCACCCACAGGACCAAAACGCATGCCCACCGCTGTGAGCGCCATGCGCGTTGATGAAAATCCGAGCGCCACCCCGGCATAGGCTTTTTCCCAATCGGTTTTCGCACCAACAAGATCGCGAATATTAAACCCCACATTGACCCCATCCATGTACAAGGCAGCCCCTGTACTTACCCGTGAGAAGGTATTAATTCCCGGTATTTTAGGAATTCGGCTCGCTATCAGGTGTGCTGTTTGTTGTCCTGCCTGAGTTGGCAGTTTGCTCACCAGACTGGCCAGGGGTTTGGATACTACCTGCTGAAAAAGTCGACTCCGTAATCCTTCCAGTACATCATCCCCAAAATCGATAAATTGATGCACGGTCTGGACCTGCTGTAATTGCAGCAGTTGTTGTTGATTTAGCGGTAACCCGGGCTCTATTTTTGCTAAAATGCCATCGGCCACACTTTTGAAATTCATGGCATTGCCAATGATAGCTCCCAGCAAGCGCACTGAGCGGTGTGCATGCTGCAGTCCGGATTTTTGCATTACACGCGGTATCGTCTCTAACCGGGCGGCCTCTTCCCCCGTAAACATCCGGGTCTCTGTCTGCCCGGTCGTAGTATGATGAAACGTGACCTGTATGCGACCATCCGCTAACCGGGCGGTAGTTGTTAGCTCAGGTTGCCAGCCACCTTGCTTTAAAACAGAATCGGATGCCATTTCTTTGCTAATAATTGCCGCAATCTCATCTGCTTCACGTACGCTGAGTAGCTGTGCTTCAGTGTTTACTGCTACTGCGGACGATCCGGATCGGGACGTTGGAATAACAGCATGGACTGGAATAACTGTTACTTTCCTTTGTCCCGCTCCGTTTTCATAGAGCTTTTGCCATCCAGAGCCATCGCTTAAAACTTGCGTATTGATTAATCGGTAGTGTGTTACATCCGGATTTTCTGTGTTGACAGAAAGTATGGCGTCCTGGAAAGGTGTCGAGGGATAACCCATGATCAGCGCTGTTGCAAATAAATTCGCTGCATTAGCATGGCTAACTGTACGACCGAAATCAGCTGTAGCATCTTCATGCATAGGGAACAGAGTGTTACCTATAGATCTTCCTAAGCTGTACTCATCCATCATCTGGTTTGTCGCATCAGGCGTCTCTCCAGGATGTGCGGCACGCTGCTGTACTGAGACTTCGTGAAATTTTGCTAAAATACTTTCAAGTTGTCTGATATTTTCGGGCGTTTGTTGACGATATTTTGCCATTTCTTGTTGAAATACCCGGTAAACCTCTGCGTTGTATCTTTCCTGATCTGCAGCTTTTTCTGTTTCTGTCCCGGTGGTCGCAGGAGGGGCGATTCCGTTCAGTGCCGCTGGGATGCCGCCTTTAAAAGGCGTGATCGCGCCCAGATGGGCTTTTATCACACTGGCCAGCGTATTAGCATCATAGGCTTGAATATCTTGTGCTGCTAACAGCTGAGTGTACATTTTATTGCGCAGTTCTTTTATGCGTAGTGCACTACCTGGAACACGGTACAGTCCGCGCTGCGCCAGATGGCTATCCTGAGGGACTCCATCAACGACAGGGCGGGCGCTCATCACCGCAAAAATACGCGCCAAATTGACCGTCACGTTCATCTTTGTTGGCCCATCAAGTTCATCAAACTCCACAAACGAACTTGAAGATGTTGTCGGGGATTTTTTCGCTTTCGCAAGCAACTGTGCTGCCGTCACCCCCTGAATCGCATCCATGTCGCTATCTTTAGGACCCGACACATGGGTAGTCTGTGCAGGTCGTTGGCCGCGAGAATCTGCCCCGGCTTCAATCGTCACCACCGCTTTACGTATCTCATTGCCTTGCAATAGTACAATACGACCACTTTGCTCAAGAATAACCGTATGACGGTGGCCGTCCTGATCGACCAGAACCCAACCCTCGCGCGCTGAGACTTCAATCCTTGCAGCAGGAAAGCGCATTGCCAGCGCTTGTGCTGCCTGTTTAGCAACAGGACCACCCAAACGACATCCCAATAAACTTAATTTTTTTGGGGCGGTTCCCGTGAACAACCCCCTCGTTTCTGCAAATAATCGTTTCATTAAGTCGGAGATAGTAACACCCGCTAGCGTATGGGTTGGTGCCTCTCCATCCGTAGCACCATGGGCAACGATGACCATCTTATCGTGCGCGGTAACGGCATATTGCCCCGCCAGCGCATTTCCGGAGTGAACATCGATCATCGCCCCATTTGTGGCGTCTGCCTGAAGATAAACCGCCCGTCCGGCCGGATATTTTCGGTACAGTGCCTGAGCTGCTTCCAGACTGACCCGGTCTCCATCCATCTGCACTATGATATGTTTGCCTTCCGGCACTGCCGTATCTTCAGTGATCTGACCTGCTGCAGGCCTTAACCAGCCCAGCGCCGCCGTTTCGCGAATGCGCGCGAAGTCCAGGTCACGCGCACTCGCGCGCGCTTCTTCAAACCGCTGCCGTTGTGAGGATGCAAAGCGCTCAAGCGTACGCGCGCCTAAATCTCCGTAGTGTTCAGCCGCTACCTGCTGTAATAGCACCGTGCTTGCTTCTAATAAAGGAATATACCCCAGCGCATCGCCATGCTGATTAAGGTAACAAATTAAGCTATTCACCAGGCGGCTCGCACCGTCCTCATGGATTATTTGCGTGTAAGTCACCATTTTTTGAATAAATGCTTGTTGTTGCGGGTGTGATAAATCATTCAGTATCTGAGGAGGCAAGGTTTCGAGCTGTGCTCTTGAAGCACGTGTTAACAAAATTTCAAATAATGTGGTTGTTTTTTTTTGCTGATAATATCGTTGTTTTTCTTGCTAACCTGATTCTCTGCATAAGATGCGTTGCAGAAATTATTTTTAATACGTCGGGTGTCAGCTGTTGTAATTTTTTTCCACTCACTTCCTGGCATAAGACGTCAAAAATGACTGCCGCGGTGTTGCCTAAACTGGCATGGTGCTGATTGAGATAAGCCACCAGGCCATTGACTTTTACAGGCCCGGCTAACTTCGCCTGAGCTAAATGAGTGAAAATGTCACGTTGAGTTTCCCCTGGAGCAGCTTCCAGAACCTGAGGATGTAATCCCACTAACCGCTCAGCATCAATCTTCAACAGGCTACTATAGTTCTCTGCCAATACATGTGGTCTAAGATAAGAAAAGTGCTCTGGATCATATTCTATCCTCATCATCCCGGAGGGATTCTGACTCCACGCCAGTATCATTGGCGCCTGGGCGGGGTGTTTATTGAGATAAGCGATCAAAGGAGTAACGAATTCTATCTGCGATAGCTGACCGTTGACAAAACTTAGAGTGGAAACGGGTTGCGTATCCGTGGATAATTTTTTAAAAAATGCCTCTCGTATACCGCTATGTCTTTCCAGCGCACTGGGATCGACATCGAGTAACCACTTTGTCTCGATTTTAAAGAAATCAGCTATAGGAAAAATTGTAGGCAAAGTATTAAAAATAGCATGCGCATAGCGATTGAAATACGCTACCCAGCCATGAACCTGGCTACCATCTATCCTTAATGCTTTTAAAGATTGTTGAATAAACGCTATCCATCCATCAGAAGCTACCAATCCATCAGAATGCGGATCAACCGTGCGTACCATGGCGGGTGTAAAATGTAGCAATAAGGCATTGCCAGCGAGCGCATTTTGATGTGCGGCAAGGTAATGGCGCAATCCACCTGGTGACCTTGCTAACACATTCACAAGTTTCGCACATCGAAGAAAAATGGTAGAAAGATGAAAAGGGAAAAGTGCGCAGGGTTATCAGATGTCACCTCATCAATGTACGAAAGAACTGTATAAAGCATTTTTGCAGGCAAGCAGTGTGAGGTATTCCGGTCTCGCGT
>CANJWD010000066.1 GCA_947478475.1 Enterobacterales bacterium | reverse complement strand
CGCAGCGTGGTTTGAGCAGCATAAGCGTCGCTTGTCTCAAAAAATAACGTTTTACCAACAAAACTGGGCTGTCATCAAAAACGCCATTACTGACCACATCAGATCATTACTGGCTCATCCCGGTTAGCCCGCTGCGAAACTCGTGTTCAGGAAAAAAACGTGCCAGGAAACATCATTGCAACTGATTTTATACCCCAACACTTTCAATCGACAGTGCTTACGTGTCGTAAGCTTAGGCCTGCCAGGGCCTCCCTCTGAGCCTGAAAAAGAGTCTGAATTCCACCTCTGGCGAGAGATAACAATATCAGTAATTCTTCGTGACTAAAGGGTTCGGCTTCTGCTGTGCCCTGTACTTCAATCATACGGCCATCCTCCATCATCACGACATTCATGTCCGTTTCTGCCACCGAGTCCTCCTGATACTCCAGATCACACATGGCCCTGCCTTTGACAATGCCAACGGAAACTGCAGCCACGAGCCCTTTCATCGGGCTGGTTTTTAGTCTGCCACTGGCAATGAGTTGCTCCACAGCATCTGCCAGCGCAACGCAAGCACCCGTGATGGCAGCAGTACGTGTGCCACCATCGGCCTGCAGGACATCGCAATCCAGTGTAATCGTGAATTCACCCAAATTTTTTAGATCCACAGCAGCCCGTAAAGAGCGGCCAATCAGCCTCTGGATCTCCAGTGTGCGCCCCGCTTGTTTTCCCCTGGCTGCTTCACGAACATTCCGGCTATGGGTCGCACGTGGCAACATGCCATATTCAGCGGTGATCCACCCCTGGCCTTGTCCTTTGAGAAAACGGGGAACCCCTTCTTCCACTGTTGCAGTGCATAAAACTTTGGTATCACCAAATTCAGTTAACACCGAACCTTCAGCATATTTGGTATAACTACGAGTCAGGGTTACAGGGCGTACTTGTTTTACATCTCTATTCATAGGGCGCATGGCTTGCTTCGATTGTTAGTAACATTAGCCGCACACTATACACAGAGTTTTTATTGTTGATGGCTGCTTGCCGCCGATTAAAAATTAATTCGTCTAAAATATCGCCAGTACGCACCATTCATATTCGGCAATGCGAAGCCGGCAGTGCGAAGAGGGATGGGAGATGGACATGAAGAAGGATGAAGCAGGATTAAGCGGCCTTGCTCAGGCTTCCAGCTCGATTAACACCAATAGCGCAGCAGCTCCACCCCATTTTTGATCAGCCTGATGAAACGCCAGTACATCGGGATGCTGAGCCAGCCAGAGTGGTATCTGTTGTTTCAGGATATGTCTGCCATAGCCGTGCATAATACGGGCACAATGTATGTGTTCACGACGACAGGAAACAATCAACGCCGCCAGCTCCCGTTTGGTCTGTAGCTGAGTTAGCCCATGCACGTCAAGCAAGAGATCAGGCGTATAATCCCCGCGTCTGAGTTTTTTTATTTCATCACGAAAAACATCAGCCCGCGCATAACGGGTGGGGCCCTCGCTGGCCAGTAGTGGCTGAAATTCATCAGAAAAATAATAAACGCCGTTATCCTCTTCCTGCAACAGATCTCTTGTCCTAATCGTAAGACGTTTTTTTTTCTGATGACGATGGAGGATACGATCCTGTGATAACACCGTCGTCCCAGCGATGGCTTCCTGAAACTGTGCCACTTCTTCCGGAGTCAGGCGATAGTTATTTTTCATTGGAATTTTTTGCTGAATAAACGCCTAGTTTACCTGCTGCCGCACCTCTGTCTAAAAAAATATTGCGCGCTCTGTTCCGGTATCATTTTATTACCGCTTAAGTGATGCGAAAAGAGTGATGCAAAAAGATGGGCTGCTCTACTGATTTGCTGCTATTCATGGCAGACTATATGCCATGGCAGACTGCATGATAAAAATTCCCGTACCTTGCACTAAAAATGTGCACTAAAAATGGAAAATCACTTGAATCAAACAGATGGCGATGAAGCAGTCAGAGAACTGCACAGCATCGGTGATATGTTACGCTGGACAGTCAGCAATTTTAATGCGGCCATGCTTTATTATGGCCACGGTACCGATAATTCATGTGACGAAGCATTGCGCCTGGTGCTGCCCACTGTTTTTTTACCGCCGGATCTACCGCAAAATATGTGGTCAAGTCGGCTGACACCCACTGAACGACAACGGATTGCGGCGCGGGTAATGCGCAGGATCAATGAACGTATTCCTCTGGCTTATCTCACCAGTCAGGCCTGGTTTTGTGGGCTGGAATTTTACGTCGATGAGCGGGTATTGATACCACGTTCGCCGATCGGTGAACTCATTGACAAGCGTTTTAGCCCACTTCTGCTCCATCCACCAGGCCATATTCTCGATCTGTGTACGGGCAGCGGTTGTATCGCTGTTGCCTGCGCTGCTGCTTTTCCGGATGCACACGTGGACGCTGTGGATATCTGCTCTGAGGCGCTGGCTGTCGCAGAATACAATATTCAGCAGCATGGCGCGGAGCAACAGGTTACGCCAATACTTTCCGATCTGTTCTGCACCCTGCCCGCCATTAAATACGACCTGATTGTAACAAATCCGCCCTATGTGGATGCCGAAGATATGGCAGATTTACCACAAGAATTTCGTTTCGAACCCGTACTGGGTTTAGCCGCAGGCAGTGATGGCCTCGGGCTGGTGCGTCGTATTCTGGCCAGCGCCTCAGATTTCCTGGCTGACGACGGCCTGTTAATTTGCGAGACGGGTAATAGCAGGGTGCATCTGGCGGAGCAATATCCTGCTGTTCCATTCACCTGGCTTACCTTTGATAAAAGAGGAGAAGGTGTTTTTATGCTCACCAGGCAACAACTACAGCGCTGTGCTCATCTGTTTTATCAGGAAGATCAGGCAAATAAGTAAATACATTTCTTCCAGGCACAAATCAGCCACAGTGGTAAAGTGTTACAGAGATGGAAGGGTAAAAAGTAGGATAAAGAGTTAGAATAAGGAGTTAGGGTAAGGAGTTATGATGGCTGGCAATAGTATTGGGCAGTTTTTCCGCGTCACCACCTGCGGCGAATCCCACGGTGCAGCGCTGGGGTGCATCCTCGATGGTGTTCCTCCCGGCATTCCTGTTACGGAAACTGATTTGCAGCGAGATCTTGATCGGCGTCGTCCTGGCAGCTCCCGCTATACCACGCAACGGCGTGAGGGAGACCAGGTACGTATCCTTTCTGGTGTATTCGCGGGCCGGACAACCGGGACCAGCATTGGCCTGACCATCGAAAATAGCGATCAGCGATCACAGGATTACCACGACAGTAAAGATATTTTTCGGCCCGGGCATGCTGACTACACTTATGAACAAAAATATGGAGTGCGTGACCACCTGGGAGGTGGCCGTTCTTCTGCACGTGAAACAGCGATGCGTGTCGCCGCCGGCGCGATTGCTAAAAAATATTTACAACAAAAATTTGCCATAACGGTACGTGCCTGTCTGGCAAAAATGGGGGATATTCGCTGTGAACTGAATGACTGGAATTTAGTGGAACACAATGCCTTTTTCTGCCCCGATGCCACTAAGCTGAGCTCCCTGGATGCACTATTACGTCAGCTAAAAAAATCCGGTGATTCTATTGGTGCACAAATTACCGTGGTTGCTGACAACGTCCCGCCCGGATTAGGTGAACCGGTATTTGATCGCCTCGACGCCGATCTGGCCCACGCGTTAATGAGCATCAACGCCGTCAAAGGAGTAGAAATCGGTGATGGCTTTGGTGTAGTCACCAGTCGTGGCAGTGAAAACAGGGACGAAATCACGTCGTCTGGATTCCAGAGTAATCATGCCGGCGGTATTTTGGGAGGCATCAGCAGTGGTCAGCCCATTGTCGCACATCTGGCATTAAAGCCGGCTTCCAGCATCCGGGTACCAGGCCGGACCATCACCCGCCAGGGAGAAACAGTGGAAATAGTCACCGGTGGTCGTCACGATGCTTGTGTTGGCATTCGCGCAGTACCGATTGCAGAGGCAATGATGGCAATAGTTTTAATGGACCACCTGTTACGCCAGCGTGCGCAATGCGGTGATGTTGTTTCCGATGTTCCACGCTGGTAATAGCCCTTTTATGCCGTACAGACCCGCACAACCGACGTTTTATTTTCACGACTATGAGACTTTCGGCCAACACCCGGCGCGGGATCGCCCGGCACAATTTGCCGGGGTGCGTACGGATATGGATTTCAACATCATTGAAGAGCCACTGGTGATTTACTGTACACCAGCTGATGACTATCTGCCTGAACCCGATGCAGTGTTGATAACCGGTATTACTCCGCAACAGGCTACCGTTAATGGCGTGAATGAAGCTGAGTTCAGTCATAAAATTCATCAGGCATTCAGCGTAGCCGGTAGCTGTGTTCTGGATTATAACAGCATTCGCTTTGACGATGAAGTAAGCCGTAATATTTTCTATCGTAATTTTTACGATCCCTACGCATACAGCTGGCAGAATGGTAATTCCCGTTGGGATCTGCTTGATGTCACACGCGCCTGTTATGCCTTACGCCCGGATGGCATTGTCTGGCCGAAAAACGCTGACGGCCTGCCAGATTTCAAGCTGGAAAGTCTGGCAAGCGCCAATATGCTGGAGCATAATTCTGCCCATGATGCGCTGTCAGATGTCCATGCGACGATTGCTCTGGCAGGGTTGCTTAAGCAGGCGCAGCCACGTTTGTTTCATTATCTCTGTCTGCATCGTAATAAACATAAAATTAATGAATTGATCGATATTGCCGATATGCGTCCGCTGGTCCATATTTCTGGTATGTTTGGCGCGGCGCGAGGTAATGCCACTCTGGTTGCACCACTTGCATGGCATCCTGAAAACAAAAATGCCGTGATTATGTGTGATCTGGCTGGCGATATCTCTGTGCTGCTACAACTGGACGCTGATACGTTACGTGAACGCTTGTATACCCGCAGGGATGCCCTGGACGCCGGCCAACAGCCGGTTCCCATTAAGCTACTTCATAGCAATAAATGTCCGGTGCTGGCGCCTGCTAAAACCTTGCGGGCCGAAAACGCCCAACGGCTGGGTATTGATTCGGCGCGCTGTCGGCAGAATTTACGGTTACTACGGCAAAATCCACAGATAAGAGAAAAAGTGGTGGCCTTGTTTAGTAAAGCCACACCATTTGCGACAGCTGAGGATGTGGATAGCCGACTTTACGATGGGTTTTTTGGCGATGCCGATCGTGCCACGATGACTCTCATCCGGCGTACTCAGCCGCACCATTTAGCCACATTAACACCCTGTTTTCAGGATGCACGTCTGAAAACGCTATTTTTTCGCTATCGCGCCAGAAATTATCCGTATACGCTGAGTAAAGATGAACAACAACACTGGTTGCAGCACCAACAGGAGAGGCTCAGGGCGCAACAACCCGATGCTTACCTGTCGCTGCTGACGCAGCTTTGTGATCACTACGCCGGTAATCATCAGAAACTGGCACTGCTGCGCGAGCTGTTTGATTATGCTCATCAGTTATTCGAAAAATGTCATATAGCAGTCAGCCATTCTCACAAACACGAGGCATTGACAGGAAAATGATCAAACTCGGAATAGTGATGGACCCAATAGAATCCATCGCTATTGAAAAAGACAGCAGCTTTGCCATGCTACTGGAGGCACAGCGCAGGGGTTGGGAACTGCACTATATGGAGATGGGTGATCTCAGTCTGCGCTCTGGTGAAGGGCAGGCGCATACCCGTTTGCTGACTGTGCAACAAAACGAAGCGGGATGGTATCATTTTACTGGTGAGCAACACCTTGCACTGCACCAGCTTGATGTCATTTTGATGCGTAAAGATCCGCCGTTCGATACAGAATTTATCTATGCCACGTATATTCTGGAACTGGCGGAACTCAAAGGCACTCTCGTCATCAATAAGCCGCAAAGTTTGCGCGACTGTAATGAAAAATTGTTTACCGCATGGTTCCCGGCACTGACACCTGATACATTAGTCAGCCGTAGTAGCCACCTTATCCGCCAGTTTCACCGGCAGCACGGGGATATCATTTTAAAGCCTCTGGATGGTATGGGGGGTGCATCGGTCTTCCGTGTTAAGCATGATGATCCCAATCTGTCGGTTATCATCGAAACCCTGACACAGCATGGCCGCGCTTTCTGCATGGCGCAAAATTTTCTTCCCTTGATCAAAGAGGGTGATAAGCGGGTACTGGTAGTCGATGGCGAACCGGTGCCCTGGTGCCTGGCGCGGATCCCGGCGGCGGGTGAAACGCGCGGTAACCTGGCAGCCGGAGGCCACGGCGAGGCGCGGCCGTTGACAGAAACAGACTGGCACATTGCCCGCACCGTGGCACCAGTGCTAAAACAGAAAGGCCTGATTTTTGTTGGCCTTGATATCATCGGCGACCGGCTGACGGAAATTAATGTCACCAGTCCAACCTGTGTGTGCGAAATTGAAGCCGCTTTTGGACAAAACACTGTCACTGGCATGCTGATGGATGCGATTGAAAAACGGCTGAAAACAGAAGTACACGGTGTGTACTAATTACTGCATCACTATCAAACGAACATTAGCCACCCGATCTGCGGCTGTTCATAATTTTAACCTGCCCGTTATATTAAAAATACAATGAACTTACAGCATCATTTTCTCATTGCCATGCCCTCACTGCTGGAGCCACAATTTAAATGCTCGGTTATTTATATCTGTGAGCACAATAAAGACGGCGCCATGGGGTTAGTGGTTAACCGACCCATCGATAAAATGACCCTGGAAGGAATATTACGTAAATTAAATATCCAGCCAACGCCAAGAGATCCTGCCATCGATCTGAGTCGGCCAGTATTTTCTGGTGGGCCACTGGCCGGTGATCGTGGTTTTATTCTGCATACACCGCAAAATGGCTTCGCCTCCAGCATACAGCTCTCTGACGATATCATGCTCACAACATCCAAAGATCTATTGTTAACACTGGGCACTGCGCTAACTCCGCCCGAGATACTGCTGACATTAGGCTATGCAGGATGGCAGCGCGGACAGCTGGAAAAGGAGGTGCGCAATAATGCCTGGCTGACTATTGATGCAGATGCAAAAATTTTGTTCCACACCCCCACGGCGATGCGCTGGCGAGCAGCGGCCAGTAAACTGGGCATTGATATCCGCAATATCTCTCTTCAGGCAGGCAATGGCTGATGGCCAACCGCACTATTATCGCTTTTGATTTTGGTACTACCTGTATCGGCATGGCGATCTGCCAGGAAATTATTGGTCACGGGCGCGCCCTGACATCATGCAAAGCACACCATGGCGTACCAGACTGGCAAAAAATCGACACAGTGTTTCGCGAGTGGCGGCCCGATCTGCTGGTAGTGGGACTACCGCTCAATATGGATGGCAGCGAACAGCTTCTCAGCGAACACGCGCGCAAATTTGCCAGGCGCCTGCAAGGCAGGTTTGCTATACAGACTATCCTGCATGATGAACGTCTCACCACTGTGGAAGCGCGTGCCAGATTGTTCAGCTGTGGTGGGTATCGTGCGCTGGGCAAAGAAGCCATTGATGCCACCTCAGCGGTAATTATTTTGGAAAGCTGGCTGGCAGCAGGGGCTGCTGTTTGAATGGCTGTAATGGTTTACTGTTACCGGACACGTTTGATCAAATAAGTAATAATAAGTAATAAAAATACAATATCCTGGTAAGGACTTCTCTCTTCTTTTCTTTGATGATAAGCCAGTTAGCATATGGCACTGTTATTATGGAAATAAATGATGAATGAGAACACACCGCTACCATTTAGTGACGTACTGAAGCGTATTATTGGGCAGGCAGAGAATTCAGAAAGCAGCGCTCACTTGTGGCCAACTCTCACAGAGGATGAATTCAACACTTACGCTGATACAGTGCGTGAAAAAATAAAAAATGAAGTCATTGGCACAGCCTGGCAGAAACTGACAGTTCTGG
>CANJWD010000065.1 GCA_947478475.1 Enterobacterales bacterium | reverse complement strand
GACTTGCAACGCTACCAGGGAGCGCTGAACAGCAGGCCACGTAAATGTCTCGGTTTCAGACAACCCTCGGTGGTATTTGCAGAGTTAAGAATGGCGGCTTAGCGTTGCACTTCGGAGTTGAATCTGCCCTTTCTTTAAATTTGTTGTTAGTGGCGTTTTGCTTTCCGTCCCAGCTGCGTGCAGGCCCGGTGTCAGAACAGAATCGCGCTTCAGTTGTAACCAGTCAGGCAACAGAAAAACAGGGAGAGACGGGGGATAAGCAAAAGCATGCTTATCCGTCGAAAGAAGCAAACGCTGATAAGAGTGATCCGTCGGCATTGTTAAAAATTAATCTCAATACCGCAACTGCAGAGCAGCTGGCAAAGGCCCTTACGGGGATTGGGATGAAAAAAGCGGAAGCAATTGTCAGGTATCGTGAGCAGTATGGTGTTTTTACGAGCCTTGAACAACTGCAAGAGGTCCCTGGCATCGGGCCTTCTTTTTTGAAAAAAAATGGTTCCCGAGTGACACTGTGATTTTATTTGGCGATCAGGTCAGGGTAGCACTTCGCCAGCGTGGATTTTCGTGATAATGACTGACAGGCTCGTGTTTACTGTATGATATCGTTGATATCGTCTGTTGTATTGCCGCTGTCGTTTTTTTTCGACTTGCCTTCATTAGCATCAGCATCGGTACCTGACCGTGACGGGCTTGTTGACGGCGGCGATTGGTTCTGTCCATTATGCCGGAGATACTAACGGATTATGCATACTCACGAGCAAAAAAAGCGCGTCAGCTTGTGGCCAGTTTAACTTTCATACCTTTCGCTTCCAGCAAAGATTTCAGCAAATCGCGTTTATCTCCCTGTATCTCAATGACACCCTCTTTCAGCGTGCCACCACAACTGCATTTTTTTTTCAGTTCGGCTGCCAGTTGTGCCAGCGTCGTAACATCCGCATTAACTCCGGTAATCAGCGTCACCCCCTTCCCTTTGCGTCCACGGGTGTGGCGCGTAATGCGTACCGTACCGTCACCTGCGGGAGGGTGATGTTTTACAGGCTGTGCTGTTATGCGCCCGGTATCGGTGGAGTAGACCAGGCGGCTATCGTTACCATTCATGTCGTCCCGTGCATTTTATGATTATCCATACAGATTATTGCCCATCCAGACCCCGTATCGGTTTAACCGATGCCCAGACCTTACATGACGGACAGTGCCAGTAGAGCGAATGGGCGGTAAAACCACATTTGTGGCAGCGATAGTGGGGTTTAGTACGGATTTGTTCACCGACCATGTCTCTCAGCAGTAGCAGGCTCTCTTTAGCTCGTCCCTCTTCCGCATCACGCAGATGGTAGTCCATAAAACGGTTAAAAACCCGCATGGTGGGGTGCAATTGTAATTGACGGTGAAGATAGAGTTGTGCCATATCACAGCCATCCTGATCTTCTGTCAGGTCAGCCAGCATCAGTTCCGCCACCGCCCCGGTGTTTTCTTCCACGCAACGCCGCAGAAAGTGGCCCCAGGCTTCGGTCTGCTGGTTTTTTTTATAGCAATCATGCAGCATGGGCAGCATTTCACTGACCATCTCTTTGTCCTGTTGCAGTACGCGTTCAAATAGGGTTGCCGCTTCAGTAAACTTGCTCTGTGCCATCAAAATACGCCCCCTCATAATGGAAACGCGCGCGCAGTGATCATCAGCCAGTGCCGCTTTTTTGAGTAAATGTGTTGCCTTATAAAAATTGTCATGACTGACTGCCTGTAGGGCTAATTCGCAGTAAAAGTGAGCGATTTCGGTCTGATATTTCTTACCACGCTTACTGAGTTTATCGGCAACGTCGATGGCATTTAGCCAGTCACTGGTCGCCTGATAGATAATCAGCAATTGTTCGAGGGCCATCAGACAAAAATCGTCTTCTGCAACCAGCTGAGTAAACATATCTTCAGCACGATCGTAGAGACCAGCGGCCATGTAATCGCGACCCAGTTGCTGGATGGTCAGTGAACGTTGTTCAAAAGTCAGTGATGTACTTTCCATCAGTGTTTGATGGATGCGAATGGCGCGCTCAATTTCGCCTCTGGAGCGAAAAAGGTCACCTAATGTCAGATGGGCCTCAACGGTAGTGCTGTCTTTTTCCAGCATGCCAAGGAAGAGATCCACCGCCTTATCTTGTTGATCAGAAAGCAAAAAGTTAACACCTGTCACATATTCGCGCGACAGACGGTTTGCATTTTGTTGGTTATGCTGCTGTGTGCTTCTGCGTCCCATATACCAGCCGTAAACAGCCGCCACCGGTAAAAGCAAAAACAGCAGTTCTAACATAGCGCTCTATCCCGTGGCCACATTATCTTTTGCCAGCAATGATAAGGAAGAAAAATGCTGAAGTATGACGCTGAGCACTAACAGGCTGAAAGCACGCCGTTTTGTGCGGCAATATCGCGTTAATATCAGCCCTGGCACGCTCATGAATTCCGCGTAATCACTGTTGTTTCGCCAGTGTTTTCTTCGCCAGACCGTAAGCGGCTATTGTCAGCTGGCCGTTCTGACTGCAATTCAAGCCGTTTAATTTTACGTTCCGCCCTTGCCAGAGCAAGGCGAGCACGCAGATAAAACAGGCCACAAATAATCCAGCCGAAGGAAAATCCGGCGCTAAACAGTACCGCCAACAGTGTTGAAAGCCGATAATTACCCTGAGCCAGTAAATAGTTAAAGGTAATGACCTGATCATTTCGCGCCCCGAGCGTGACTGAAATCACGAAAAGGGCCAGTATTAACAAAAAAATCAAAAAATACTTCACGGGCTATCTCACAGAAATCGCGCCTGATGCCGACCAGCGCTGGAATATTACACAAAAAAGAGTCACCAGCAGGGCACTGATGATAACGGAGGCGATCAAATCTTGTGGTCGGTGCATCCCCAGTGCTAAACGGCTACCCATGACGCCTGTCGCCCAAAGCATCAGTGCGATAACCGTTTTATGACATTGCCTGGACCACAACAAACCCGCCGCCCACAACGCCCAGGTTGCTGCAAACAGGGCATGTCCTGAGGGAAAAGAAAATCCGCTCTCCCGCTGCCAGTTGTCACCCAGCCACGCCGGTATTAGTACATGCTTATTAAGCTGCTGTCTGATCAATTCGGAGCGCTGTTGACCCGTTAACGCATAAAACGTTTTTTCATTGATGCCTGCCGCGATCGATAGCCAGCTAACAAATGGCCGTGCTTCCCGTACCTGCTCTTTAATCAGTGCTTTAATACCCTGGCCAACAGTGACCGAAGCCCATAATAACAACAGTAAGCCTAATGTGTATTTTATGCGTAGACGTAAACACCAGAAAAACCATAATGTGACTATGAGAGCCGTCAGCAATCCCCATGGAGATGTTACTGTTTGTGTCACCAGCCAGAAACCTTGTAGCAATAGTGTATCTCCCGCGGGCTGCCATTGCCAGCCGATACACCAGGCAGTGAGTGGCATCAATAATAAAAGTACCATTCCTGTCATAATACGTTTTACGATACCGAGCATTTCCAATCCTTAACTGAATTAAATTATTGTGATGAACCTGTGCCAGATTTCCCTGTCCGGAAGGTGAATACGCTACAAATGGTTGTCTCTGGCAGACAGGTCGTCAGCTTAATGTAGCGTATCATAGCGGGAATTTTTGCTGGCTGTGCAATTCTGCTGCGTGACTGATTGGTGCAACACGCTGGGTGCAACACGCTGGATGCAACACGCTGTATAGAGCACTTACTTTTTTATGAAATTTCGAAAGCTGGATTATTTCAGTTATCCTTAGTTGAACAATGATACCAGCCGCGAGGTGCTATACGGATCTCCTGGCATTTACCGATGGCGTCATTATAATGGCGCCTGCCTGTGTTGGCTGGCAAATCCGTTATAATCAGGAAACTTCATGGAAAATCAACCCAAGCTGAACGGTAGTAAAGAGATCATCGTTTTTTTAGCAGAGCGGTTTCCGCTTTGTTTCACGGTGACAGGTGTGGCTCATCCGCTTAAGATTGGTATTTTTCAGGACCTGGCCGCCAATATTCAGGAAGAGATGAATATCAGTAAGACGCAATTGCGCTCAGCATTACGGTTCTATACTTCGGGCTGGCGCTATCTCCGGGCGCTAAAAAATGGCGAGCAGCGTATTGATTTGGATGGCTTGCCGTGTGATATCGTGGATCAACAGCATGCAGAATACGCCAGCATGCAGCTCCAAAAAGCGAAAGCCCGGGTTCAGGTGCAACGTGCTGAACAACAGGCTAAAAAATGTAAAACACCCGTTGTCTCAACTGAAACTCCATCAACTGCCCCCCCGGTAGCCGCTGCCACAGCCGTTAGCACGGGTGCCGTTTTGCAGGCGCGCCAGCCGACTCAGCCCAAACCCAGAACAATCGTCGAAAAGAAACAGGTATGTTCTCTGTCGGCTATCGATATCGCTAAACTGCGTATTGGCCAGGATGTCAAAATTATGGCTGGGAAAGATGCCATGGAGGCCACCGTACTGGAAATTGCCAGGTATGGTATACGAGTACAGTTATCCTCTGGCCTGGCGATGATTGTGCGCGCCGAGCATCTACAGTTCTAAGAATTCTGTTCACCATCGCCATCCACTGTGCTCAAAAGTCAAATCAGCACGTTGAGCGCATTTTTGACACAGTGTGAACAGGTTCTAACACGGAGACAGACCACCGCATGAATAAATTTGTCAGGGTAACCGTAACCGTAATCGCAGGCTGGTTACTGGCAGTGGCGAGTTATGCAGACGATAGCGTTTATCACATCGAACAGCTGCCAAAACTGACTCAGGAGCCACAACACGCAACGGTAAGTCAACGGGTTACATCGCGTTTTATCCGCTCCCACTACCGCAATTTTGTACTGGATGATAAGTTTTCTGCCAAAATATTTGAACGTTATCTTACTATGCTGGATTACAGTCATAGTCTGTTTTTAGCCTCAGATGTGGTGGCGTTTTCAGCTAAAAAACATCAGCTCGATGAGGAGTTAAAATCCGGACAGCTGAATATGGCGTTCGAACTCTTTAATCTGGCACAAAAACGCCGTTTTGAACGCTATCAGTATGCCCTCTCTTTACTAAACAATCCCATGACATTCAATGGTAATGACACGATTAATATCGATCGCAGTAAGGCGCCCTGGCCCGGTAGCATAAAAGAGTTAGATAAACTCTGGGATGCGAAAGTTAAGAGTGATCAACTGAATCTCAAACTGGCAGGTAAAACGGATAAACAGATAAGAAAAATGCTGGCCAAACGTTACCAGTTTGCTATCTGGCGTCTTATACAAAGTAAAAGTGAAGATGTTTTTCAGTTGATCATGAATGCATTTGCCCGTGAAATTGATCCGCATACCAGCTACCTTTCGCCCCGCAATACGGAACAATTTAATACGGAAATGAACCTTTCTCTGGAGGGGATTGGTGCCGTGTTACAGATGGATGATGATTACACCCTAATCAATTCAGTCATGCCTGGTGGTCCTGCAGCAACAAATAAATCAATTGCCGTCGGCGATCGGATTGTTGGCGTTGGACAGGCAGATCAGCCCATCATTGACGTTATTGGCTGGCGTCTGGACGATGTTGTTGCACTGATTAAAGGGCCGAAAGGCAGTAAAGTGCGCCTCGAAACGTTGCCAGCGGGCAAAGGAACCAAAACACGTATAGTGACTTTGACGCGAGATCGTATTCGCCTGGAAGACCGCGCCGTTAAAATGTCGGTCAAAACGGTCGGTAACGAAAAAGTGGCGGTGCTGGATATTCCCGGTTTTTATGTCGGACTAACCGAAGATGTAAAGGTTCAGTTAGATAAACTGGCCGGACAAAATATCAGCAGTATCATTATCGATCTACGCAGCAATGGGGGTGGAGCATTAACGGAAGCGGTATCGCTGTCCGGTCTGTTTATCTCAGGTGGCCCGGTAGTTCAAATCCGTGAGAATAACGGCAGCGTGCGTGAAGACTTTGATACCGATGGGCGTATCTATTATACAGGCCCACTGCTTGTGATGGTGGATCGTTATAGTGCTTCGGCTTCAGAAATTTTTGCAGCGGCCATGCAGGACTATGGCCGGGCGCTGATTGTGGGAGAACCTACCTTTGGTAAAGGCACCGTGCAGCAGTATCGTCCAGTCAATCGTGTTTACGATCAGGTGGTGCGCCCGGACTGGGCTGCGCTGGGATCGGTGCAGTATACTGTCCAGAAATTTTACCGTGTTGATGGCGGAAGTACCCAGCGCCGTGGCGTTATCCCGGACATCGTGATGCCGACGGGTGTTGATTCTGCACAATGGGGTGAAAGCAGCGAAGATAATGCGCTGCCCTGGGACAGCATCAGTGCGGCGAACTACACCAGAATAACAAAGTTAAAACCACTGTTATCCAGGTTGTTGAAAGCGCATACCGAACGTATTGCGAAGGATCCTGAATTTCGTAATATTCTCGACAGCATCCTCCGCTATCATGCGCTGAAGGAGAAGAGTAATCATATTTCCCTGAACTACGTCCAGCGCGAGAAGGAAAACAAGGAATATGATGCAAGCCGCCTGAGTGCGCTCAATGCACGCTTTCAGCGTGAAGGCAAAAAACAACTGAAATCACTGGATTTCCTGCCGAAAGACTATCAAGAGCCCGATCCCTATCTGGATGAATCGGTTCGCATTGCGCTGGATTATGTGCATTTTTATCCCTAATAACACTTGAATACAGGCGCCGCTGCCCATATCAAGGTAGCCATATCAAGGTAGCAGCGTCGCCGTTGCTGGCCGTTTTAATATGCTGGCCGTTTTAATATTTAGAGAGGTGAACTTTTATATGATGCGTATCGTGCTGTTTCTTCTTACCAACCTTGCGGTAATGTTTGTGTTTGGGATAGTACTGAGCCTGACCGGCATTCAAAGTGGCAGTATTGCCGGCCTGATGATTATGGCGGGCCTGTTTGGTTTCGGTGGTGCGTTTGTCTCACTGCTGATGTCAAAATGGATGGCGTTGCGCGCTGTAGGGGGTGAGATCATCGATGCGCCGCGCAGTGAAAATGAACGCTGGTTACTTGAAATAGTACGTCGCCAGGCAGAGCAGTCAGGTATTGTGATGCCTGCCGTGGCGGTGTATCACGCTCCCGATATGAATGCTTTTGCAACCGGTGCACGGCGTGATGCCTCGCTGGTTGCGGTGAGCAGCGGACTGTTGCAGGGCATGAGCCGCGATGAGGCGGAGGCGGTGATTGCTCATGAAATCAGTCATATTGCCAACGGTGATATGGTGACCATGACGCTGCTACAGGGTGTGGTTAACACGTTTGTTATCTTTATTTCACGTTTGCTCGCTCAGGTTGTTGCCGGCTTTCTCTCCGGTGATCGTGAAGAAGAGGAAGAAAATAGTTCAGGTAATCCGATGGTCTATCTGGCGGTATCCGCAGTGCTTGAAATAGTGTTTGGTATTCTCGCCAGCGTTATCACCTTATGGTTTTCACGCCACCGTGAATTTCATGCCGATGCGGGTTCAGCCAGGCTGGTCGGGCGCGAAAAAATGATTGCAGCACTGCAACGCTTAAAAACCAGTCATGAACCCGGGGAAGCGGGAAGTATGATGGCCTTCTGTATTAACGGGAAATCCAAATCATTGAGCGAGCTATTTATGTCTCATCCACCGCTGGATAAGCGTATCGAGGCACTGCGCTCCGGGCAATATATGAAATCACCGCTGATTAAATGATTCTGAATGTACGCGCTTGATGCGCATCGCTGATGATAAAAGGTGCGCCGCTGATAAAAGTGCGCCCGCTAATACCGCAATTCTCAGGCCTCAGGTGTACGCGGAGGCGCTCAGTCACACTGAACTTTAATGGCCAGCCCGCCGCGGGAAGTTTCACGATATTTTGCGTTCATGTCCTTACCGGTTTCGTACATGGTTTCAATGACTTTGTCGAGAGAGACGCG
>CANJWD010000064.1 GCA_947478475.1 Enterobacterales bacterium | reverse complement strand
TTGTTGAAAGATGCTTCGCTCAGCTAAAGGAACACCGGCGGATAGCGACCCGTTATGAAAAAACAGCAGGAAATTATCTGGCGATGGTGAGACTTGGTTGTATCAGACTCTTTTTTAGACGATTACTTAATTGAGGGACACAGCCTAGATTACCACCATCGCTTATTTGCAACAGTGCCGAAGGAATACTATTTTTGATACATAAACGATCTATTGAATACATGACCGTACTTTTAACGACGTTTATCTTATTTTTGATCAGCGTTATTACAACACATTATTAAAATAACGTAACCATTTTTTGAAATTTACATTTCTTATTATTTTTATTACTTTTACAACGTTGTATTTATGACAAAAATGACAAAGAAAAAACAATAAACAGAGAGGATCACAACAATGTCTACACTCATTATTCCTTATGTTGATGTGACTGTAAATGCAAAATGGAACGATTGGAAAAATTATCCGCAAGGGCGCCCTAACCTCGACTACTCCCAACAGACAAAAGACTGGAATATCGATGGATTAATTTTTGCCTTTATTACGTTATCTGTGGGTAAAAAGCCTTGCTGGGCAGCAATAGATGCCATGCCTGTAGAGTGGGCATTACCCTTGGCAACAGAATTAAAAAAATATGGTAAAAAAGTTATTATCTCTTTTGGTGGTGCTGCTAATGCAGATATTTCAACAAAATATTCTGTTGATCAATTAACTCAAACTTATAATAATTTCATTACAAAATATAATGCCGATGGATTAGATTTTGATTTAGAAAATAGACTTTATAATGTCAATAATATTTGCGCCGCGTTAAAGGAAGTACAGACAGCAAACCCCAATGTCAAAATTAGTTTTACTTTACCAGTGATGCCATATGGCCTTGTCCAGGAAGGACTGAGCATTATCACCACGGCTAAAAATCAAGGCATTGATTTTGCTATAAATGGCATGACGATGGATTATGGTAATGGAAGTTACCCTGATCGCGGACAGGCCGCAATAGATGCAGCCAAAACCATTGAAAAACAATTACGTGACTTATATAAAACATCAGCAAGCATGTATTCCAGAGTAGCAATTACTCCTATGATCGGCTTAAATGATGATCGCGGCATGTTTACACTCGAAGACGCGGATAAAATTGCTCAATTTGCCAGAGCAAATAATCTGGCTTTTTTAAGTGCCTGGTCTTTTAATCGCGATAATCCATCCTCTTACGAGTATCCAAATTCAACCACTAGCAGTAATCCTGAACAAAAAGTACCAGGAGAATATTCCCAGCATTTAGTACAAAACATAACGTAAGGGTCTTAGGCTGTGTCCCTCAATAGGAAATGATAGGATAACGGGATGATTTACTGATAAATACCGCCATGTCCCGTTACGACCTTCCTGATGCTGCATGGGAGCTGTTACTCCCATTACTGCCGCCTGTACATTCTCGGCGTGCAGGCCATCCTTATGTTGAACACCGTAAAATCATTAATGGCATGTTTTGGGTGTTGTGTTCCAGAGCCCCATGGCGAGATCTCCCCGAGCGTTACGGTCCATGGAAAACGGTTTACAATCCCCCTGAGTCAGTCTAGTTGTCGCTTCTAATTTTTCTTAACAAATAAAATCCAGAGGCGATATTATGATGAAAAAAGCACCTTATTCAGACGAATTTAAAGAGCAAGCTTTGCGTCAGGTCTGTCAGCGCGATGGACGTACGATCAAAAGCATCGCCAGTGAACTTAATTTTCCTGTCACTACCCTAAAAGGGTGGCTACAGGCCGCTAAACGAGAACAGAAAATGACGGCCTCTAACTCCATGAAACGCCCGGAAGAGTGGCTTATTGAAGCGCGCTTATTAGCGTTGCAAGAAAGCCATGGCTTATCAGAAAATGAGTTGCATACCTGGTGCTGGTCCCGGGGTATTTTTGCCCATCACCTGACACGGTGGAGAGCAGATTTTTGTGATCCAAAGCGAACAGAAACGGGCTCTGGCTTGCAGGAAATTAATAAATTAAAGAAAGAGAATCAAAAGCTTGAACGGGAACTCACCCGGAAAGAAAAAGCCCTGGCGGAGGCGGCAGCTTTGCTAATTTTGCAAAAAAAGTGCCAGGCGCTGTGGGGGGACGAGGCCGGATGATCGGCTCCGAACAGCGCCAGTCTATACCACAGTCAGGTCGAATTTGTAACACCTGCACAGAGACATGCCGGATTGGATCGCGAAATATTAGCCCGGCGTATAGCCGTGTATACAACAGCGCGCTCTGTACACCCGACCCGCTGGTCAGGTCATATACGTAAGTGGGAATATGTGAAGGAAGTGCATTTAAATCCGCAAAAAAAATTGGATGAAAAAAAGAGAGGTATTCAGAGGAGACTTAAATCGCAAAAAGCGGCGTAGAATTGTATTTATCAGGCGACATCTACATTGACAATTACCGGTTTGATGATGGGATTGTTAGTATGAATCATGAGAGTTACCTCTCAAAACCGGTAACTCTCAACCTTTCAAGGTCCAATGTCAGATTAAGTCGCAACTAATACACTTTTTGGCAAGTAATGGTGAGCATCGGGCGCAGCGTTTTTAACAAGAACCCGTTTTCCGCTGGCTGAAAGCCCTGGCGTTTATAGCGCTGCTTGCGAAATAACGGCCTGCCACCCGCCATGCGCGGCAGCCAGTGCCTGTTCCGCTGCGGTCCCTTCGGGGCTGCCCGCCGACCACTCCGGCAGGGCGGCCATCGCACTGACAAGGCCGTCAATGGCGTCATTACTCAGTGTCATATTACCCGCAACGATATGTTCTACCTTACTGATGGCAGAGCTGAAGTAATCCTTCGCTGTTACCATCCTGCTGCTCTCCTGACTGAACGTTATGCTCAGGTCTTTCTCTGCCGTTTTTCTGAACCAGAGTCCGCCACTCTGCCTGCTTTCCTGCATACCTTCCAGCACCAGGGTGTCTTCACCACCGCTGTCGCTGATAACGGCACTGCCTTTCACGTAGTACGCATCATTGCCATCAGCGGCCTCCAGCCTGTTACTCCCGCGATCGCTATGCAGTTCATCGGCCTTGTCGCCACCGTACACAACGCTGTTCCCGTCACGCACTTCCAGCCGGTTGCGGGTATGCGGATTTCCGTACACCGTATTACCGTGGCCGCTGCTGTCCGTGATCACGGTGGACGCCGGCAGGCTGCCGTCCTGTGACCGGATAAGGTCGCGTCCATTCAGCACGGCGCCTTTTCCGGAGGTGGCCAGCACTTCCAGGTGCCTGTTACTGTTCATTGTAAGCGGGCCGTCTGCCAGAACGGCCACACCTTCCGGCGTGATATCCAGGGACCCGATCTGTCCGCTAACCGGGTCAGATAACTCCAGGTGGCGGCGCTGTTTATCGTCCATAAACCCGCGCAGCAGGACCCTGACATGCTGCTCAGGCGCGCTGCGATGCTGTAGCTGCAGGCTTCGATAGTGCTGATTGTTTTCCCCGCGCTCTTCCACGACCTTCAGCCCTGTTTCGCTGACCGCCCACGGGAGAAGCAGCTTATCCATTTCAAGCCCAATACTATAATTATCAATCGTAACCAGACCGCCCACTTCCCTGTCATTAATCCTGTAGAGATCGGAGCGCTCCGAGTCCTTTATGTTAACACTGGCGGTCTGATTCTCCAGTATGAGGTCAAAACAGTCCGGAAGAACCTGCGTATTTTTCTCTCTTTTTCCGGCAAAGGTTTCCGTAATTTCCACGACGGCGCTCTGATTTGTATCTCTGGCAGAGAGACTGATTTCAGCATCCTCCCTTTCTTTTGCGGTGAAGGTCCCCATAAATAGGGTTTTGGCCGGCGACAGGTCATCCGGTGGTGCTGATCCGCTCTTCAGGCTGAAAAGATATCCGTCACGGGTGGTAATATGGAAGGTATGCGTGTTAGCTGCGCCGGTCTGGGGGGCGCAGAAGTTATGCAGGCGAATCATCCCGCCGTCCATAAAACTGCGCTCAGCCTCGTTGAATAATTTGTGAAAACGGATGAGCAGATGCGCACTGTTGTCAGGATCACGGGTGATACCGGCAATATCCGTAATAGCCTTGTTGCGGAGCCGGATGTTGCTCTCTGCTCCCGGTGCATACTCTTCATGGATATTCACATCACCTTCTGTCCACAGCTGGTAACTATCCCTCCCGCTGCCGCCATCAAAATTCCCTTGCCTCCCCCGCAGAATGTCGTTACCGGCCCCTGCCACGATGTGATCGTTACCACTCAGGCCATCGAGAACATTGGCGCCCGCATCACCCGTCAGCGCATCATCGCCGCCGGTGCCGGTCAGGTTTTCCACATTTTCAATGAGGGCTACGTCCATTCCGTGGCTTCCGTCACTCTTCCTCAGCCAGGCAGCTCCGGCTGACAGGTCCAGCACTACACCTGCCGCCAGTTCGGAAATACTTTGCGGGCCCCGCGCTATCTCCAGCCTCTGCACCGCCGTACTGAGAAAGTCTGTGGCCGCTGCAACCCACACAAGAATGTCGCTAAGCCCCGCTACACGCATTTCCGCGGCTTTCTTAGCGTCCGTTTCTTTTAATGATTCGAGGAAGAGTTCTTTCTCGTGAAGAGCGATACTAAGCGCATGTTCGGCCTTGCTGAGGTCAGAGGGAACATCCTCTGCAACGGTGAGATCTGTTATCATTTTCCGAAGGTTATAATTCCTGTTAGTGATTTTTTTAATAAGATCAGTAATCTCTGCTCCCCGGTAACGCGTCGCCGACGGCTCATTTATACAGCGCTCGATAAGAAACTTTAAATTGCTCAGGGTGCGATAAAAATTGCTGACTTTCTCGCCGGTTTCGCGGTCAATGCTGCCGGGCTGACTGGCAGGCTTCTGCTGCCAGGCCCGGGAGAGGTCAAGCGTGTCTTCCCCTTCATGGCCATTAATTCGGGCATGCGTCTCCGCATCCAGCAGAAAAAAGCGGTCAGCACTGGCGCCACCCGTCACTTCCTGTTTCCGGCCGCCGCCGAGAAGAAAATTAAAACGACCCGCCTCCGGCGCCGCGCTCGCCACAAACCGGTTCGGATGCGCTTCATTGGGCTGGCGGTGCGCTCTGCTGCTGTCCAGAGTGACCAGGGTGAGGTCCGGTGCGCTCTCCTGCCTGGAGAGCACTCCACAGGAAGCGAGGACGCCGTCAGGACCGAGTGAGTAAAGTGTGCGCGCTGTCGCCAAAGCCGAGGATTTTGTGATCGGCAAAAGTGATGCGCTCCTGAGAGGCTTCCTGGCGGTAAAAGTCAAAATCATCGCTCTTAATAAATTCTCCGCGGCGCGTCCGGAGGGCAACAGAGAGCGCTCCCTGCCCTGTTTTGTCTGTTTTCACCACCACGAGATCGGCCAGATCATCCTGGTTCAGGTCATGGAAAAAAGGCTGCGCGCCGGAGGTTAACATCTCTTTCAGGAACGAAGAATTGTCTGAAAAGCTACTACCCGGCAGGTAACTGCCGTTGTTCTGCCTCTGGTATCTGAATACCTTAACACTATCGCCCCGCTCTTTTGTTACAAACAGCGTCACGCCTTCCGCTTCACTCACCGCAGCAATCCGGGAATCGGGGTCTGATGTTGCCCGTAGCAGGTCCGCTGTCGCGGGGAAGCTCACTTCCGCGAAACCTTGCTTACCCCCTTTCAGCGCGATGACCTGGTCAGAGAGCAGTATCAGCGCATCATCAAAGGCAGCGCCTGCTGACCTGACCCGGACGAGGGAGTGGAGCACAGTTTCACTTGTGATGTTTTTTTTGCTGCCTGTCCAGGAAAAATGCTCTACCCGTGACCGGTCAGGCCGGTAAATTTCAACGAAGGGCTTATACCCCAGCCAGCTGGCGCGGATAATTTCATTGCCCGCCACCACATCAGAAAAGTTCCCGGTCAGGGTGTTGCTTGCCTTCCAGCGGCCCGCTGGCAGAGCAACAACCTCAGGATCTCCCCACGACGTATTCAGCAATGCCAGGTGACTGCTATGCGTATAACCTGTTTTGTCTGCAATCGAGGGATAACGTCTGACGGTTTCCCTCTCGTGAAAGAGCGCGCTACGGGCGACCGCTTCATCATGAAATACCCTGTAACGCTCCAGGTTCATGTCCACATCGACAGCCGGCTGCCTGGAAACGGCTGCCATGGCTTCCTGGTACGTTCCGCTCCCATTGAGACCCTGGTAGACAATCGTACTAATGCCGCCGGGCTCCACGAAAACGGGCGCTTCAACAAAGGTAGCGATGTCGGGATGCTGATCAGCAAGACGAGACCTTTCACTTTGCATATACTCTTTCAGCACAATTTTAAGTTTTTCAACGTTGTACGTCTGTTGCAGGCGGGCGGGCAGCCTGCCAAAGAGCGACCCAAAGCCCAGGCTGAACTTTTCCCAGCCAGTGAGCGTCATATATTTTGAGAACTCTTCCACCGTTTTGATGCCGTTATAAACCCACAGGCCAATGAAGGCGGCTGCCAGCAGCGGGCCGCCGACCGCCATGAGTGGCGCGACCGCGACGGCAGCCGCCGTTCCCCCGACCGCCGTTATCACGGCGCCGGCGGCCATCCCCGTGCTGAGAATGGCAGTGGCAATGTTGACACCCAGACTGACCCGCAGCTGCTCAATCGTGTTGTCCAGTTCCGCCTTCTGAACGGGTAACGCGCCGTTACGGAGAGTGATGAGCGCCTTCAGTTCCTGCGAGGCTGCATGCACGCCATACCAGGCAAAACCAGCGCCCAGAGCACTCATCGCTATCCCCGCGAGCCTCACGGTGCGACCCATGAGCTCAGCCAGCTCACCACCCAGGTCGCTACCGAGTTCCGCCTCTGCCAGTGCTTTCTCCGCAGTGATGTTATGTCGCTCCTCTGCGGAAAGGTTTGTGCTTTTCAGCCGCTGGTTGATGTTTTCAATCCGCGATAAAGCAGCGAATGAGCCAGACAGCATCACGGCGCGGCTGCTCCCCGCTGTCACCACTGTTGGCATGGCCAGCCCGAGCCGGGCAATACGCCCCAGCGTGCGCAGCCGGTAACTGTCCGGCGGAACGTGCGCCTCTCCTTCCTGAAGCAAAATTCCCTGCTGCACGATGCGCCCCGCTTCCCTGTCCGCGGTCGGGTCATCGGAAATGCCCAGTTTTTCGGAGAGCGTCTGTAGTGCAGAGGCGTCTTCATTGAGCATAGCGGCCAGGGCGCTCTTTCCGTTCAGCCCTTCCAGGGTCTCAGGCTGCGTTGTAACACGTTCATTCAGCTTCTTAACGGCATTCAGCAATGCCAGGCTGTCCGGATCACCGCTGCTCAGTCCCGCTATCTCTTCCGGTGTCAGAAATTGCGCGACCCGGGAGCGCGCTTCAGTGCTGAGCTCATGAAAAAATTGCTCTCCGCGCACAAGGGAGTTAATACTCTCGCTGAGCGCTGCGACATCGCGCTGCCAGATAGCTACTTCTTCAGCAAGCCAGGCAATCCTGCCTGCCTCGTCTTCCGGTACGATGCGCCAGGGTTTTGCTTCATGCGCTAATGGAATGATTTTCTTCACCAGTTGTTTATTTTCATTTAACCAATAGTCAATGCGCTCTCCGCCGGATGCGAAGATTTTATTTCCGGCATCATTGGCACTCACCTTCGTGGTGTAAGTGCCCACTGTAACATGCTGTTTACCGCCATCATGTTTACCGCCATCATGTTTACCGCCATAATCAACCAGCAGCTGTTGTGCAAAGTCTTCCACGTTATTCAGTGGACAGCTGGCTATGACAAAGCGGTCAGGAGAGGCAGAGAAATCTGAAGAATCTGTCTTTTCCCTGTCAGCCACAGATGTGAATTTTGCTAACAGGGCTCCGATCGTGTCTGATAAACCCTGCGGCCCCAGGGCTGCTATGTAGTTGCTGTGACCCACCACCAGCCCGCGTATTATCGTTCCCGGTTTCAGATGTGAACGTGCAGCATGCAACAGTTCATCATCGATCGCTACCGTAGCCAGCCCGTTGTGATACCTCATCACCAGCATGCCACTGTCGTTCAGGCTGAGAATGATATTTTTTCCCGGGTGCTTTTTTGCTAAATTCTCAGCATCGCGGTGCGCAGACTTATCTTCAGGCTGTAGCTCAAAAATAATGTTGTAGATAGTGTCGTCACGTAATAAAAAATATATTATCATGCAGAAAATAACAACTACTGTTGAGATGGTTCAGGAATGAATTTAGCCCACCGCCGCCACGATATATCCGATCATGTCTGGAGCCTGCTGGAACCTCATCTGCCTG
>CANJWD010000063.1 GCA_947478475.1 Enterobacterales bacterium | reverse complement strand
TGCACGGCTGGCAGTACTCGATTACCTGGCTTATTACAACAGCAAACGTCCGCACACCGTACTGGGGTATCTTTCCCCAATGAAATATGAACAGTTATCGTTAGTCGGGGTAGCTTAACAAAGTGTCCGGTTTTACTTGACCATTACAGTCTTTCGTTTTTTTTGGTTCTGCCTAATAGGGAAGTTGCGGCCTCACGGACATTTTTACGGTGATACAATACCTGATAAATCTGTTCAGTAATCGGCATCTCCGTATTATGGCGTTGTGCCAGAGCCAGCACTTCCTTAGTGTTACAATAGCCTTCAACAAGTTGCCCGATCCTATCCTGAGCCTCCTGAACATTTAAGCCCTGACCGAGCAGAATACCAAATCGACGATTTCTTGACTGATTATCTGTGCAGGTGAGTACGAGATCACCTAAACCAGCCATACCCATAAAAGTAACCGGATTAGCCCCCAATACTGAACCCAGGCGACTTATTTCAGCTAAGCCACGTGTAATAAGGGCAGTACGCGCATTGGCGCCAAATCCAAGACCATCAGAGATACCCGCACCGATAGCAATAACGTTTTTTACCGCACCACCGAGCTGCACCCCGATAAAATCAGCATTGTTGTATACGCGGAAACTTTTACCACAATGCAGCAATTGTTGCAGATCAGTACCGAACTGTGCATCCGTGGCAGACAGAGCGATGGCAGTGGGCAGGCCAGCAGCGAGTTCCTTCGCAAAGGTGGGGCCAGAAATGACCGCCAGTGGAATATCCGGGCCCAAAATTTCCCGTGCTACATCCTGCAATAACCGTCCGGTGTTCACTTCCAGACCTTTAGTTGCCCAGACGATACGTGCATCGGTACGCAAATTTGGTTTCATTTGCTGAAGGACAGCACCAAAAACATGGCTGGGAACGACCAGCAAAATATTACGGCTGGCCGCCAGTGCACGCGCCAGATCAGCTTCAGGCAGCAGTGTGTCAGGGAAGGGGATATCAGGTAAAAAAAACCGGTTACAACGCTCAGCCTGCAATGTCTGAATATGCTGTGGGTTATGACCCCAAAGCAGCACCGAATGTCCGTTACGCGCCAGCGTAATGGACAGTGCGCTACCGTAAGCGCCGGCACCAATAACAGTCACAGCAACGGGGAGAGTTTTCATCAGGAATCCTGATACTGCCCGGCACTTTCAGCCTGTTGCTGTAGATAGTTCATAAACAATGTATCAAAGTTAACGGGTGCCAAATGCAGCTGTGGGAAGGTACCGCGTGAAACGTAGCTGGTAATGCATTCCCGTGCATAGGGGAAGAGAATGTTCGGGCAGTATGCGCCTAAACAGTGTGCCAGCTGATTCCCCTCAATACCGCTAACAGAGAAAATACCTGCCTGCTGGATTTCACAAAGAAATGCAATTTCCTCTGCTAAAGAAGCGGTCACTGTTACACGCAATACAACCTCGTAGGTTGCTTCTGCAAGCTGGCTGGAGCTAGTATCGAGGTCGAGTTTGATGTCTGGTTGCCATTCACGCTGAAAAATTTGCGGCGCATTGGGTGACTCAAAGGACATATCCCTGGTATAAATACGCTGGATATGAAAAGCCATTTCTGTGTTGTTTTGTTCCGTTATAGCCACAACTACCTCTGGTTTAGGCGCCATCATTAACTGTTTTCCCGCTAGCGGCATTAGCCGGCAGGCAGATTAAGCAGGCGATCAAGCTCATCTCTGTCGTCGAGTGCATATAAATCGTCACAGCCACCGATATGATGCCCGTCAATAAAAACTTGCGGTACAGTCGTTCGGCCACTACGAGAAATCATAAGGGTGCGCAGTTGTGGGTCATTATCGATCGCGATTTCATGAAAAATGACTTTTTTACTGTTAAACAGCGCCTTAGCACGATGGCAAAATGGACAATTCATTTTGGTGAAAATTTCAATACTGGTCATGGGTATCACTCTCAATTAAACCAACAAGTTATTTACCAGGAGACAAAGGCTTATCATGAGACAAAGGTTTGCCATGGGACAAAGGTTTGCCATGGGACAGAGGTTTACCATGGGACAGAGGTAAATTTTCGTTGCTCCAGCCTGCCATTCCATCTTTGAGAATGAATACGCGTTCAAAGCCCGCTTTGAACAAATTTTCTGCGGAAGCTCGTGAGGCAGTACCACTGCTACACACTATAATAACTGGCTGTGTTTTATATTTTTCCAGCTCAGCAATCACGGCATTCTTTATATCAATTGCACTAAGGTTCACTGAACCGATAATGTGCCCTTTGTGATAATCTTCGCGATTACGGATATCAACAACGACAGCGTTTTCTTTGTTAATAAGGCGAATAGCTTCACTGCGCGTAATTTCTTTCACCTTAGAGAGGGCACTTTTGCAGGTCATGATAAGCACAGCAACCAGCAACCCTATCCAGGCCATGCTCAGTATCGGATGCTGGTTAATAAATGGCGTAATTTTTTGTAGCATAGTGGGTAACAGGCTCTCAGTTCGTTAACAGACTAAAATTTAGTTTTCCGGAGTATACCTGCGCGTCACGGCAAATACAGCCAAAAGCAGATCTGTTATAGCAACAATGGGAAATTTTAAAAAATCTCCCATTGTTGCTATAACAGTATCGTTCTAACTATCTCGTTATTAATTCAGATAAAAATTAAATCACAGATGACTGGCCAGCCGTTGCAGGCCATGAAATAATTTCCTCACAGCATGAACCCACAGCATTAAATAGTACTGTTGTATAGGAACTTAATAATAATTAAAGGTATTAATGGCGATTCAACACACGATAACCGGCAATAATAGAGCGAGAGGCGCATGGTTATCCCGCTCTCTTGCTCTGTCCGTGTTCTGCAAACTGCTTTTTGTTACCACTCTGACAGTGCCGTTGTCTCTGCGTGCTGTGAGTGATCAAAAACAACTTGAGACAATTCGGCAGCATATTGCTGAAAAGGAGAAAAGTGTTCAGCAACAGCAACAACAACGCTATGCGCTGTATAATCAGCTCCAGCAGCAAGACACTATCATAGCTCAGGTCAGTAATCTTTTGCATGAAACACAGCTCACGCTGGTACAACTGAATAAAGAAATTGCCAGTTTTACTCAGTCGGTGCATGAGTTGCAACGACGGGAAGCTACTCAGCAAACTATTCTTGCTCAACAGCTGAATGCTGCGTTCAGGCAGGGGCGGTATAACGGCTGGGAGCTAATATTGAATGGCGGGGCAGGATTACGCCGTGAACGTATTTTGGGCTGGTTCAGTTATCTCAATCATGCCAGATACGAATTAATAGAAAAATTAAAACAAACACGCGCAGAGCTTGCGGCACAAAAAAAAATGCAGCAACAAAAACAGGAGCAACAAAAGCTAGTGTTAGCTGAACAAAAAATACAGAAGGATAAACTGGAAAGCGTACGCACTGAACGTAAAAAAAACCTGAGCACTTTGGAAACTTCACTTAAAAAAGACCAGATTAGCCTGACGCAATTAAAAGAAAACGAAATAGGGCTAAGTGATCAAATTGCTCAGGCGGAACAGGTTGCTAAAGCCCGGCTGGAACATGAAGCTAAGGCTCGGGCAGTCGCTGGCGTCCATTCAACAGTAACAGCCAGAGCAAAACAACCAGCCAGAGAGCGTCACACTGCGGGTGTGCGTTCACTGATGGAAAGAACAGATGGTCTTGGCAGGCCAAACGGCCAGGCCATCTGGCCGTTACACGGGCCTGTAATTCATACTTTTGGTGAAATATTGCAGGGTGAACTGCGCTGGAAAGGAATGGTCATCTCTGCACCAGAAGGCACTAAAGTCAAAGCGATTGCTGACGGCAATGTTCTGCTGACAGAGTGGCTACAAGGTTATGGTTTAGTCGTAGTTATTGAACACGGTACCAGTGACATGAGCGTGTATGGCTATACCCAAAATGCACTGGTAGAAGTTGGTGCCCCGGTTAAGGCTGGGGAACCTGTCGCTCTGGTCGGCGACAGCGGAGGGCAGGGCTATCCTGCCCTCTATCTGGAGATCCGTCGTCAGGGTGTGGCGGTTAACCCGCAGCCGTGGTTAGAAAAATAGCCCTGAAATGTTATCATGACGCCATATATCATGCCGGGTGATCGCGCCTGGCGAAGCAAACAGGCAGCATTCATTAACAGGCATTTATTAACGGGCATTTATTAACGGGCATTTATTGAGGAAACCTAATGATTATTGTCACTGGTGGCGCTGGTTTTATCGGCAGCAATATCATTAATGCACTAAATCACTCGGGATATAAAGAAATTCTGGTGGTGGATAATTTAAAAAACGGGAATAAATTCGTCAATCTTGTGGATCTGGATATCGCAGATTATATGGATAAAAAAGACTTTATTGCCAGGGTTGTTGCGGGTAATTCGCTGGGGAAAATAGATGTTGTGTTCCATCAGGGCGCCTGTTCTGCCACCACCGAGTGGGATGGTCATTACATGATGGATAATAATTATCAGTACTCCAAAGAGATTCTGCATTTTTGTTTAGATCGCAAAATTCCCCTCTTGTATGCTTCCTCTGCTGCGGTTTACGGAGGCGGTAGCCAGCATTTTATTAGCCAGCATTTTATTGAAGAGCCGCAGTATGAAAAACCATTAAATATTTATGGTTACTCTAAGTTTCTCTTCGATCAGTATGTCCGTGCACGTTTGCCACAGGCCAATTCAGCAGTGTGTGGTTTGCGTTATTTTAACGTTTATGGACCGCGGGAGAGCCATAAAGACAGCATGGCGAGCGTTGCCTTCCATCTGAATAACCAAATCAATTGCGGAGAACGCCCCAGGTTGTTCGCTGGTAGCGAAAATTTCAGGCGTGATTTTATCTATGTGGATGATGTTGCAGCAATAAACATATGGTGCTGGCAAAACAGTATCTCTGGTATTTTTAATTGCGGTACCGGGCAGGCTGAATCTTTTCAGGCGGTGGCTGATGCTGTCGTTGCATATCGGCACGCTATGCCAGTGGAGTACGTCCCATTTCCTGAAAAACTGCGCGATCGCTATCAGGAGTATACGCAGGCGGATCTGACTAAACTTCATGCGGCTGGCTACGACAAACCCTGCATAACCGTGGCTGAAGGTGTAAAAAAATACCTTAGCTGGTTAGCCGCACGGTCTGAAAGCTGACAGCATCATACTATGAAAATACTGGTTATCGGCCCCTCGTGGATCGGTGATATGGTGATGTCACACAGTTTTTACCGGACGCTGAAAGCTGAAAATGCGACGGCAGAGATAGATGTTATGGCGCCCGCATGGTGCAGTTCGCTGCTGGCAAAAATGCCAGAGGTTAACAGAGCACTATCCATGCCGCTGGACCATGGCCAGCTGGCTATTGGTAAACGGCGCCGGCTTGGCATCAGCCTGCGTGAACATCATTACGACCGTGCTTACGTGTTACCGAATTCGTTTAAATCTGCACTGGTACCTTTTTTTGCTGCTATTGGTCAGCGTACCGGCTGGCGTGGTGAGATGCGCTACGGTCTGATCAATGATTTGCGGATACTGGATAAACGTGCCTTTCCGTTAATGGTGCAACGTTATGTCGCACTGGCCTGTTCCCCAACACAGGTTCGTACAGCGAGTGATTTACCACAGCCTCTTCTTCTGCCATACCTAAAAATAAGTGATGAAGAGATGATACAAATCACTGCCGGATTTAATCTGAAACACGATCGGCCCATTATTGGTCTCTGCCCCGGCGCCGAATTTGGTCCTGCTAAACGCTGGCCACACTATCACTATGCGAGCTTAGCCAGGCGGCTTATTGATGAAAAACATAACCAGATTATTCTGCTTGGCGCTGCGCGTGACCATTCCGTTGGTGAAGACATTCGTCAGGCACTGCCGGAAGAGAGCCGTCATTATTGCCTAAATCTGGCGGGTAGCACCTCACTGGAACAGGTTATCGGCCTTATCGCGGCGTGTCGTGCCATCGTCAGTAATGACTCGGGTTTAATGCATATTGCCGCTGCACTTGACAGACCATTAGTGGCACTCTACGGCCCGAGCAGCCCGGACTTCACACCCCCGTTATCAGACAGAGCAAAAATTATCCGTCTGGTGACGGGTTATCACAAAATACGCCGGGGGGCGCAGGGATATGGCTATCATCAAAGTTTGATCGCTATTCAGCCTGAAGCGGTCATGAGTGCCCTCGAACAGGCAGGAATAGCGGGCTAAATATCACCGATGCGAGTTTTAATTGTGAAAACCTCTTCTATGGGTGATGTGCTCCATACATTACCGGCAGTGACGGACGCGATGACAGCGATCGCCGGTATTTGTTTTGACTGGGTGGCAGAAGAAGCACTGACTGAAATACCGGCCTGGCATCCTGGCGTGGATCGGGTTATTCCCGTCGCGATTCGCCGCTGGCGAAAAAACTGGTTTGCTCCCGCTACTCGCCATGAACGTCATAGCTTTAAGCAGATGTTGCAGGAACGTCACTATGATGCGGTTATTGATGCTCAGGGTCTGCTAAAAAGTGCGGCACTGGTAACGTCTGTTGCTAACGGAAGTAAACATGGTCAGGATCGTAAAAGTGCCCGGGAACCTCTGGCCAGCTGGTTCTATGATTACTGTTATCACATTGATAAACAACAACATGCCGTAGCGCGTAATCGTGAGTTATTTGCAAAAAGCCTCGGTTATACGCAACCAGAGACGGAAGGTGACTATGCCATTGCACCGCGTTTCGTGGTGCAACTGCCGTCTGACAGCGATCACTATCTGATCTTCCTGCATGCTACCAGCCGTGACGATAAGCAGTGGCCAGAGGGGCACTGGCGCCAGCTGATAGCCAGGATTACGTCAACAGGTCTTAAAATAAAACTTCCCTGGGGAGCAAAACACGAATATTTACGTGCTCTGCGTCTGGCTGAAGGTTTCCCCCATGTGGAAGTATTGCCTCATCTAAATCTTCAGCAACTGGCAACACTATTAGCCGGAGCAAAAGCAGTGGTTTCCGTCGATACCGGGCTAAGCCATCTGGCCGCAGCACTGAATAAACCCAATATCACTCTGTTTGGTCCGACAGAGGCAAAACTGATCGGCGGGTATGGAAAAAATCAATACATATGTTTGCCAGAACAGGGCAAAAAGATGCGTGATATTCAATTCGATAAGGTATTCAGTTTGCTCTCCCTGAGCCTGGATTAAGCTGGCATGCAAAGTGTTCGTGACGTATTTCGCTTTTTCGTGGGAACCTGGTGCCTGAAACGCGTACTCGGTAACCAGGGAACAGCCAGAGGAGTGGCCGAATTCACGCTGACGGACCCTGATGTTTTGCATTATCGCGAGGAGCTGATCGTCCATTATCGGGGGCGGGCATCGCTGCATCACGCGTACAAAGATTACGTGTATCGATACAATGCCCGGAGTGATCAGCTGGTAAAGCAGTTTTCCGATGGGCAGATTTTTTATGATCTGGATGTGAAATTTGGGCTGCGGAAAGCGTATGGAAATCACTTATGTGGACAGGATATGTACCATGCCACCTATAATTTTGCTGATGACGATAACAGCTTTACTTTGAGCTACGGTGTGCATGGCCCAAAGAAAGCTTACGTTATCGGAACATGTTATGAGCGGAAACTCCCTGTAATCTCGCTCTGTTAATTTGACAGCCAGTGCATGGAATATCAACGGATGACGGCTGGCCTGCTGACTACCTGGGATGACCCTGAGCGGGTAGTTTCATAAAAAAGCTATGAATTACCCGCCCATTTTTGTTGCGGCACCGCCGCCCGTTATTGGGGAACAGAGATCCAGTAACGCTGCACTACTGCCTCCAGCCGTGCGGAAAAGGGCGGGCTCAGCTCAGTTGAGGGGAGAGCTGACATCTCATTAATCAGTGCGTTGATGTTGTCTCCCGCCAGACGAACCCTGTTGTCCAGGGTAATATATCCTATCCTTCCTTCCCACTCCTTTATCCGAACAACGTTGCTGTCTTCATTCCCTTTGGCACGAATTTCCAGGTCGTTGCCATTTACGGATAAGGTGACATCATCCTCCCCCAGTCCCTCAGCTGTAAAATCGAGGCTCAGTTGCCCTGCGCTGTCCATAATAATATCTTCACCATGCTCTTTGCCAAAATAATAGCTGTCATCACCGCCCTCCCCATAGATGACATCATTGCCTTTACCACTATAAAATTTATCTTCCTGGGCCCCTCCATGCACCTCATCCCCTTTATCTCCCAGGTAAAAAGTATTATTTCCTCCTGTTGCAATCATAAGGTTTTGTAGGTTTTTTGTTCCATGGAACTCATTACCCGCCTGACTTTTATCCACGATAACCGTTGGTTGATCATTTTCTTCGGTCAGCCGGCGATTACGGCCGTCCAGAACCAGACTGCCCGATGCATAAGTGAGCTCCAGCTGCGCCTTATCTTTCATGAAAACCGGTGTATCTGATAAGTACGTTCCCTTGCTTTGGCTTCGGAAAAAACGCCTTGTTTCTCCTGTAATATCACGGACGGAGAGATGAGAAGGCTCTTCCTCGTTCATCGATAACGTCATATCTACCGACTGCGTAACAACACTGTCTGACAAGGGCGAGC
>CANJWD010000062.1 GCA_947478475.1 Enterobacterales bacterium | reverse complement strand
TGCACGGCTGGCAGTACTCGATTACCTGGCTTATTACAACAGCAAACGTCCGCACACCGTACTGGGGTATCTTTCCCCAATGAAATATGAACAGTTATCGTTAGTCGGGGTAGCTTAACAAAGTGTCCGGTTTTACTTGACCATTACAAGTGCATCACTATCCATATCCAGTACATCACTCATACCAAAAAGACCTCTCTTCTGCCCGGAAAGCCACAGCGCCGCTCTGACAGCACCCTGCGCAAATGCCATACGACCGGATGCTTTATGAGTGATTTCTATCTGCTCATCCCCGCCTGCAAACAGTACAGTATGCTCGCCCACAATGTCACCCGCCCGAACGCTGGCAAAACCTATACTGTCTGCGACGCGCCCGCTATTAAGATCTGCTCTGGCATAAACGGCACACTGTTTCAGATCACGTTTTAACGTACTGGCGATCACTTCCCCCATTGCCATGGCCGTACCCGATGGCGCATCGATTTTATGACGATGGTGTTTTTCGATAATTTCAATATCCGTATAATGGCCCATCATCGTCGCCGCTTTTTCCAGCAATTTTAGTACGGCATTAATACCCGGGCTAAAATTAGCCGCAAAGACAATAGCAATATCAGCGGCCGCCGCACTGATAGCAGCCTTACCGCTCTCATCAAAACCGGTGGTACCAATAACCATATTTTTACCCTGCTGCCGACAGAACGCCAGGTGCGCAAGACTCCCTTCAGGACGGGTAAAATCAATTAGCAGTTCAAAATCATCGGCCGCCGCGCGCAGATCATCACTGATCCTGACATTGAGCTGCCCAATACCCGCCAGCTGACCAGCATCCACCCCGATGAATGGAGAACCGGCACGCGCAAACGCCGCAACCAGTCTGACGCCGGGGGTCTGACGGACCGCCTGAATCAACTGCCGGCCCATGCGCCCTCCGGCACCGGTAATAGCAATGGTTACATCAGCCATAATTTTCTGCTTATTTTTATCGGTCACAACTTTTGATCGGTCACAACTTTTGATCGATCAAAACAATGGTTCCAGCGGTTGCCTGGCGTTGTTATCACTATATCCCAACCTGTTTTACCTCAAGACGCAGCGCTTTTGGTACCTCAAACTGAATGTTCTCTTCACGGCCACTGAGTTCGATAATTTCCACCCCCCCCAAAGCTTGCAAACGCCTAATCACCTGTTGCACTAAAATATCTGGCGCGGAAGCACCAGCGGTGACGCCGACAGACGCGACACCCACCAACCATTTTTTCTGGATATCAGAGGCTGCATCGATAAGGTATGCAGACTTCCCCATGCGCTGTACCAGTTCCGCCAGACGATTAGAGTTAGAGGAGCTACGAGATCCGACAACTAAAACCGTATCGGCTTGCTCCGCTAATTTACGCGCCGCTTCCTGGCGGTTAGTGGTGGCGTAACAAATATCATCTTTACGTGGCCCGGTTATCTCCGGAAAACGCTGATGCAGCGCCGCAATAACGTCTGAGGTATCATCAATTGAGAGTGTTGTCTGCGTCATAAAGTGCAAATTCTGCTCATTTTTAACGGTTAACGCCCAGACATCTTCCGGCGCTTCAACCAGATATATGCCACCCTCAGGATTATTATACTGCCCCATGGTGCCTTCGACTTCGGGATGACCCGCATGGCCGATAAGAATCGCTTCCTGACCCTTGCGGCTGGCACGGGCAACCTCCATATGGACCTTGGTCACCAGCGGGCAGGTTGCATCAAACAACATGGTAAGCTGGCGTGCCCGCGCCTGCGCACGCACGGCCTGCGAGACACCGTGGGCGGAGAAAATTAAAATAGCGCCATCAGGAACCTCTGAAATTTCTTCGATAAAAATGGCGCCACGCTGGCGCAGGCTATCGACAACATAACGGTTATGCACCACTTCATGACGCACGTAAATTGGCGCTCCATAAAGCACCAGCGCGCGTTCCACAATACTGATAGCGCGATCAACACCGGCACAAAATCCGCGTGGATTAGCCAGTAATATTTGCATGCTCCTGCTCCGGATGAGGATCTACTGCGACCACCTGAATATCAAAAAAAACCGTCTGCCCGACCAGCGGATGATTGAAATCAACCGTTACTGAATCCGGTGCTACCGCCCGTATCACACCCGGCATTTCACTGCCATTTATCGCGCTAAACAGCATGATGGTGCCAACATCAGGGATACCAGTCTGATAAAAATCGCTGCCAGCAAAATAGTGAACAAGGTCCGGGCAGTGAGTACCAAAAGCGGATTCTGGCGCTAAGCGAAACTGGTGTTTATCCTCTGCCTGTAATCCGAGTAACTGACTTTCCAGCGCATCGGACAGGCTGCCATCCCCTAAACAAAACAGTGCGGGTTTACCTGAAGGATGCGTCGATTCCGCCATCGATCCATCATCGAGTTTCAGGGTGAAATGCATTAACACCCTGCTGTTGCTCTGTACTCGTTGTGACATGTGACTCCATTTATTACTTTCATTTATTGTATTGCTTTCAATTGTATTGCTTTCATTTATTGCTGTGCCGGTTTGGGCGGCGGGTTGATAAGCCCTTCCAGTACGATCGATAGCGCACCGATACAGATGGCCGTATCGGCAAGATTAAACGCCGGCCAGTGCCAGTCGTTGATATACAAATCAATAAAATCAATCACCGCACCATGCACCAGGCGATCAAACAAATTGCCTAAGGCACCACCAATAATGAGTGCATACGCACCATTGATAAAACGTGACCGGGCGCTGGAACGGTACATCAATACCATCAGCACAGCGGTTACCAGCAGTGCTGTCGATGCAAAAAACCAGCGCTGCCAGCCTGCCTGGTCAGCTAAAAAACCAAACGCCGCACCGGAATTCTGCACATAAGTCAGACTGAAAAAACGGACTAAAGGCCGGCTCTCGTAGAGCATAAAGTGGCTCATCACCCAGTACTTGCTGCCGAGATCAAGCAGTAAAACCACCACTGCTAGCCATAACCAGCGCAGGCCGCTTGTAAAAATAATATTTATTATCAATATGTTATCATCAGTAAATTATTATCAATAGATTATCATCAGGCAAATTTACGCGTTTCACCGCCACCCATAACGTTAGTGACACAACGGCTGCAAAGTGCTGCATGTTCCGCCATCCGGCCAACATCCTGGGTGTAATGCCAGCATCGTGCACATTTTTGGCCTTTCGCTTTACTGAACGTCATTTTTAAACCCGGGATCAGTTCGCTTTGCCGCGCACCCTCTTCGGCATCCGCATACTTCGCAACCGTTGCCTGTGACGTCAGTAACACGAAACGTAATTCATCTTGCAGTGTGGTCAAAATACGCGCCAGAGAGCCCTCAGCATAGAGTGTCACCGCAGCCTCCAGTGAGCTGCCAATGTGTTTTTCAGCGCGTGCCTGCTCAAGCATTTTATTCACTTCACCACGTATTTTCAGTAACTCATCCCAGCATGATTCATCAATGGTGTCATCAATGGTTTTATCACAGCCTAAACCAAACAGACCGGTATACCACGCTTCGGTAAAGACATACTGCCCACGTTCACCAGGCAAATATCTCCATATTTCATCAGCAGTAAACGATATAATCGGTGCCATCCAGCGTGCCAGTGCTTCAGCAATATGAAACAGTGCCGTCTGACAACTGCGGCGTGCCAGACCGTCACCCTTTGCGGTGTACTGACGATCCTTAATGATATCCAAATAAAATGAACCCATCTCTACAGAACAAAATTGCATCAGGCGCTGTACCACTACATGAAAATCGTAATCTTCATACGCTTTGATAATTTCTGCCTGAGCGGCCTGAGCACAACCCACCGCCCAGCGATCAAGTGCCACCATCTCTGCGGGCACTACGCTATGCTGTAGCGGATCAAAACCCGTTAAGTTTGCCAGCAGGAAACGCGCTGTATTACGAATGCGCCGATAGGCATCTGCGGTGCGTTGCAGAATTTCATCCGATACAGCAATTTCACCGCGGTAATCCGTAGAAGCTACCCACAAACGCAGAACATCCGCCCCCAGTTTATCGATGACATTCTGCGGACTGATAGTGTTACCAACAGACTTGGACATTTTCCGCCCCTGACCATCGACGGTAAAACCGTGGGTCAGCACCTGGCGATAAGGCGCGTGACCTTTTATTGCTGTCGCCGTCATCAGTGACGACATAAACCAGCCGCGGTGCTGATCAGAGCCCTCTAAGTAGAGATCAGGCGTATGGCCGTTTAACTCAGGACGTGCATCGATGACGGATGCATGTGTTGAACCCGCGTCGAACCACACATCCAGCGTATCGGTTACCTTAACGTAATCAGCACTATCTGCACCGAGCAATTCATGCGGATCCAGGTCCCACCAGGCCTGAATACCCTGTTGTTCCACACGACTGGCTACCGCTTCCATCAGTTCAATAGTGCGTGGATGAAGTTTTCCCGTTTCATGGTGCACAAAAAGTGACATCGGTGTGCCCCAGGTGCGCTGGCGTGAAATACACCAGTCGGGGCGATTTGCCACCATGCCTTCAATGCGCGCCTGCCCCCAGTCGGGGAGCCACGTGACCTGTTTGATCGCTGCCAGGGCCTGTTGACGCAAACCCTGCTGCTCCATACTGATAAACCACTGCGGAGTCGCACGAAAAATAATCGGTGTTTTATGGCGCCAGCAACAGGGGTAACTATGGACTAACGTCTCTGCGTACAACAATGCGCTATTTTGACGCAACATATCGACGACAATATCGTTAGCCTGAAAGACAAACAGACCATCCAGAGCAGGCAGAGTTCCTGATACATAGCAACCGTCAGGACCAACCGGATTTGCCACCTCCAGGCCATATTTCTGACCGACAAGAAAATCATCCTGGCCGTGGCCGGGAGCGGTATGAACAGCACCCGTCCCGGCATCCAGCGTCACGTGATCGCTGAGGACAACCGGCACATCAAATTCCATAAAAGGATGCTGAAAACGGAAAAATTCAAGTTCAGCGCCCGAACAGCTACCCAAAATTTGCCACTCAGTAATGCCTGCCCGTCGCATGACGCTGGCAAGAAGCTCTGCTGCAACAATGAAACACTGCCCTTCGGCCTGTACCAACTGGTAGATAAAATCAGCATGCAGTGCAATGGCGCGATTGGCAGGTAAGGTCCAGGGCGTAGTCGTCCAGATAACCAGAGCCATCGGCCCGGTTGCCTTAATGACGGCAAATTTTGCCGCCAGCGCGGCCGGATCCCGCGCATTAAAACAGAGCGCAATGGACGGTGACGTTTTATCATAATATTCCACTTCGGCTTCTGACAGTGAAGAGCCGCAATCGGTACACCAGTGGACTGGTTTGGCGCCTTTGTGTAAGTGTCCATTAGCAATAATCTTAGCTAACACCCTGATAATATTAGCTTCAGTCTGGAAATCCATGGTTCGATAGGGGTTATCCCAGTCACCCAACACGCCTAAACGTATAAAATCTTTTTTCTGGCCCTCAATTTGCGCGGCCGCGTAGTGACGACAGGCGGTGCGAAACTCGGCAGCACTAACCTGCTGGCCCGCCTTACCCGTCTGTTGTTCAACTTTTAATTCTATCGGCAGACCATGACAATCCCAGCCAGGAATATAGGTCGCATCGTAACCTGCCATTCCTTTGGACTTAATAATAATATCTTTAAGAATTTTATTAACAGCATGACCAATATGAATATCGCCATTGGCATAGGGCGGGCCGTCATGCAGGATAAACGGTTTTTTCCCCTTACTGGCATCACGTATCATCCCGTATAAATTTTGCTCATACCAGCGCTGTAGCATACCCGGTTCACGCTTAGCTAAATCACCGCGCATCGGGAACCCAGTCTCTGGCAAATTCAGAGTTGTCTTGTAGTTGTTATTGTTATTGTTATTGTTATTCATTGAGAGTGTCATTTCCATTTGTTAGCGCGCCGAGTCAGTTGGCATGCAGATTACCTGGTGTTTCAAGTCCAGGTTTCAAGTCCAAAATACCGCCTGGCCATCATTACATCTCTGGCAATTTGCTGTTTTAAGGCATCGAGAGAGGGAAAATGCTGCTCATCACGCAACTTCGCACGCAGTACCACATCGATATATTGCCCGTAAAGATCCAGCGTGACATCCAGCAAATGGACTTCAAGCCGCATCCCGCCACTGGCAACGGTGGGACGGGTGCCAATGTTCACAACACCGGGGAGCGGCGACAGACCAAAACCATAAACATCAGCCAGATAGACCCCATTCACTGCAGCAGAAAAACGTTTTAGCGCCAGATTTGCGGTAGGAAAACCCATTGCCCGGCCCAACTGCGCACCACGCGCCACGCGCCCGGAAATGCTGTATCTATGCCCCAGTAACACTTCTGCCTGCGCCAGCGAGCCCTCTGCAAGTGCCCGACGGATAGCAGTGCTGCTGATACGCAGTTTACCATCACACAAGCTGTCAGTGTCTATTACAGAAAAACCGGCGTCAATCCCCGCCCGTTGCAACAACTGAAAATCCCCCAGACGGCTGGCACCAAAGCGGAAATCATCCCCGACAGCCAAGCGCTTAATCGCTAACTTTTTCACCAATAACTCATTGATAAATGCCTCAGCACTCATCGCGGCAAAATCGTGCCCAAAATTAACGCATAACAGATAATCAATCCCTGCCTGCGCCAGATATTTGACTTTATCGCGTAAACGTGTAAGACGCCATGGCGCCTGACTGGGCAGCTGAGTGGGCAGCTGAGTGGGCAGAAAGAACTCAAGGGGTTGTGGTTCAAAAATCATCACCATAACCGGTAAACCAAAGCGCTGCCCCTCGCGTTTTAGCTGAGTCAACAACGCCTGATGCCCGCGGTGAACACCATCAAAATTACCAATAGTCAGTACGCAGCCACGGTGATGTGCCCTGATATTATGTATACCGCGAATCAGTTCCATAACCAGCTCAGACAGTAAAAAATCAGCGGATTATACCTTAGCAATGGCCAGGGTTAACCTGTTATTAACGTCTTTAAGCTTAATGGAGCGAGCTTGCCCGATACTACACAGGCGTTTCACAGGGAATATGTTGAACAGGAAATAAAATGGTACACGGAGTCATGCTTAATACAGACTCCTTGTACCGCAGAGCGCTCTGTCACTTACAGAGGCTGTGAGCAGACAACATATTGATTAGTTGTGCCATCTTCTGTGCTCAAATAACCATTGCTCATCCAGGTAACATAGTTCTGCGCGCTACTGAAGTCAGCATTACTGTTCCAGTAATTATTCAAGCCGCTGTTCGGGCCAAAGCCAGAGTACGCCTGCGTATTCCCCCATTCGCTCCAAAGCAGACCATTAGCGGCACGAGCACCAGAAAATCCGATACCAGTAGAATTGGTCACTGCGTCAGAAGCTGGCATACTGTATCCCCGCGCGCTACACCAGTTCAGAGCATCGGAGTGATTCATCACTGTTGCGCCGTTGCTGATAAACCAGTTACGGACCTGGAAAGTGTAATTGAGTGGCGCACCGCCTCCTGTCGGAGTGGCAGTGATGGTGACAGCGGGAGAACCCGGCGGGAAATTATCCGTAAACGTCACCGTACCGGTATTACTGACGGAGACCAGAGCAGAATTGTCACTCCAGGTGTAGCTGCTACTCGGTGCAGGGGCACCATTGATGTTAATGGTAAATGCAGCACCTATAAAACCGGTGCTCGGGAAACCGACATTAGCAGGGAATGCAAACGAATTGACGGAGACGCCGGTAATGGTCAGCACTGTAAAGGAAACATCAACAATCTGGCCAATATCCCGACTATTAACCACCGATTTCGCCGTAACCTTCACTTGCCGGCACGCAACAATACTTGTCAGGGTGACACGCGCTACACCATTGCTGTCGGTGGTGACCTGAGATGCGCTGAGGTTCCCGCGGCTGGCGGTGAATTCAACCAGAGCATTTGTTACCAAATTACCCTTCATATCCCGCAGAACCGCGGTCAGAATGATACCGTCTGATCCTGTCGCAGGTGCTGACGGTGCACTTGCTATCAGGCTATAAACCACCGCAGTGAGTGGATTGGCAGTGAAACTGACCGCTTTATGCTGCCCTATATCAGCAGTATTAATTTGTGCTTTCGCCGTAACGGTGACTGTTTCTGCTACTGTATCGACCAGGGAAGCGCTGGCGACACCACTGGCATTGGTGACAACAGTAATTGTAGTGTTAAGGCCTGTCGGTGTCATAAATCTCCCGCTACTACCGCCAGCGGTGCTGAAGACGATACTCGATCCGGGTACCAGGTTATTATTAGCATCCGTCAGCGTGGCGAAGAAGGTGATCGCGGCACTGCCGTTAGCCAGTTCGCTGATTTTATCTGAAGTCAGGGCGGTGACCGTGGCACTGCCCGCATTCGCCGTGAAGCTGACCGTCTTCGTTTGACCGCTGTCACCGCTATTGATCACGGAGCGGGCGATGACCGTAACTGTTTCTGCATGTCTGTCCGTCAGCGTCACCGTGGCGATGCCGGCAGCATCGGTGGTTGCTTGCGCAGCGCCGAGCTGACTGCTGCCAGTGGTAGTGAAGGCGATGTCCGCACCCGGCACCGGGTTGTTATTAGCATCCGTCAGCGTGGCGTAGAAGGTGATCGCGGCACTGCCGTCAGCCGTAGTGCTGGTTTTATCTGAAGTCAGGACGCTGACACTAC
>CANJWD010000061.1 GCA_947478475.1 Enterobacterales bacterium | reverse complement strand
GTTCATTCCTGGTATGGTTAGTGCAGCATGCGTGGTACAACAATGTACCTACGCTTATGCTACCGACAGTTTATTTGCTGGCGATTTTATCAGGCTTCTCACCAGGATAGGGGGCAATCCATCTCAATTTATCTCAAACCAATATCATTGCGATAGCAATGTAAAGAGATCGGTTAATGTTAATGTTAATGTTAATGTTAGCATCAAACAGTATGATCGTTTACCCGCCCATAAGCTGGCATCAAGGCACCGACGTGCAGTAATTTTTGCAATAGATTTTATCTCTGGCTGTATATCTCATTTTCGACAGGTATACTGCCAGCTTCGGTTCAATCCCTCTTTACCCGCGCAACCCGCGCACGGATCCGCATGCAACAGTTTGATAGCAAGACCTTTCAGGGGCTGATTTTTAAGTTACAGGACTATTGGGCACACTTGGGTTGTGCCATTGTCCAGCCACTGGATATGGAAGTGGGAGCAGGGACATCCCATCCCATCACCTGCCTGCGGGCACTCGGCCCGGAGCCGGTTGCGGCCGCTTATGTACAGCCCTCACGCCGCCCGACGGATGGCCGTTACGGGGAAAATCCTAATCGCCTGCAACACTATTACCAGTTTCAGGTGGTAATTAAACCGTCGCCCGATAATATTCAGCAATTATATCTGAATTCACTACAGGAATTGGGACTGGATCCCTGCGTCCATGATATTCGTTTTGTTGAAGATAACTGGGAGAACCCCACCCTGGGTGCCTGGGGATTAGGCTGGGAAGTCTGGCTTAATGGTATGGAAGTGACTCAGTTTACTTATTTCCAGCAGGTAGGTGGTCTGGAATGCAGACCGGTGACGGCAGAAATAACGTATGGTTTAGAACGCCTGGCTATGTACCTGCAGGACGCTGACAGCGTTTATGACCTCGTCTGGTGCGACGGTCCCCGCGGTTTAACGACATACGGGGATATTTATCACCAGAACGAAGCGGAACAATCAGCTTATAATTTTGACTACGCTGATACAGATTTTTTATTTTCGTGCTTTGCTCAGCATGAAAAGGAAGCACAATCACTACTCATATTAGCAACCCCGCTACCATTACCCGCTTATGAACGTATTCTGAAAGCGGCGCATGTTTTTAATTTGCTCGATGCGCGTCAGGCGATTTCAGTTACCGAACGCCAGCGTTACATTCTGCGTATCCGCCAGCTCACCAAAGCCGTTGCCGAAGCGTATTATGCCTCACGTGCGGCGATGGGCTTTCCGCTCTGTCCAAAAAATCAGAATTAAGGGGCCGTTATGACACCACAGACTTTTCTGGTAGAAATTGGCACCGAAGAGTTACCTCCCAGGGCGCTGCGTGCGCTGGCAGAATCATTTGCCACTCATTTTACACAACAACTGGACCGCGCTGAGTTGTCACATGGTGAAGTGAGCTGGTTTGCTACGCCGCGTCGCCTGGCGCTTAAGGTCGCTACGCTAAATCCCTGTCAAGCCGGGCGTGAAGTGGAAAAACGCGGGCCGGCTATCTCCCGGGCTTATGATGCACAGGGTAAACCCACCAAAGAGGCTGAAGGCTGGGCGCGGGGTTGTGGTATCAGCGTCGATCAGGCCGGGCGCTTACGCACTGATAAAGGCGAATGGCTGCTTTATCGCGCTAACGTGCCCGGACAATCGGCGCTGGAATTATTGGCGGCCATGGCAGAGAGTGCGCTCAGTCAACTGCCAGTACCGAAACTGATGCGCTGGGGAGACAAAACGACGCAATTCGTGCGCCCGGTGCATACCGTTACCCTGTTGCTGGGAAGTCAGCTTATCTCAGGTACTGTTCTGGGTATTCAATCTGACCGTGTTATTTTCGGTCATCGCTTTATGGGTGAAACGCTCATTACTGTTGATAGTGCCGATCACTATCCGCAGATTTTGTCAGAACGCGGTCATGTTATTGCTAATTACGAAGCACGCAAGGCTATTATTAAATGTGACGTTGCACTGGCAGCAAAAAAACTCGGTGGGGTGGCCGATCTCAGCGAAGACCTGCTGGAAGAAGTGACTTCATTAGTGGAATGGCCCGTGGTACTGGTTGCCCGCTTCGAAGAAAAATTTCTCGCGGTACCCACTGAAGCACTGGTGTACACCATGAAGGGCGACCAAAAATATTTCCCGGTGTACGACACACAGGGAAAACTGATGCCGCACTTTATTTTTGTCGCGAATATTGAATCCGGAGATCCACGGCAAATCATCTCAGGCAATGAAAAAGTGGTACGTCCGCGTCTGGCAGATGCTGCCTTCTTTTTTGCAACCGACAGTAAAAAATCCCTGGAAACGCGTTTGTCACGCCTCGACAGTGTGTTATTCCAGCTACAGCTCGGTACCCTGCGTGATAAAACCGATCGCCTGCAGGCTTTGGCCGGCTGGGTAGCCGGCCAGATCGGGGCGCCGGCAGAGCTGGCCCGCCGTGCCGGCCTGCTATCAAAATGCGATCTGATGACCAATATGGTGCGTGAATTTCCTGGTACGCAAGGTGTGATGGGGATGCACTATGCTCGTCACGATGGCGAAGCCGAAGAGGTTGCTCTGGCGTTACATGAACACTATCTGCCGCGATTTTCCGGCGATATTTTGCCATCGACAGCGCTCTCCTGTGCGTTAGCCATTGCCGATAAAATGGATACCCTGACCGGGATCCTTGGCACAGGTCAGTATCCAAAAGGTGATAAAGATCCCTTTGCCCTGCGCCGGGCAGCGCTGGGCGTACTGCGCATTATTGTTGCAAATAAATGGCCACTGGATCTACAAACTCTGGCGGCCGAAGCGGCTCGTCTCTACGGTAACCGACTCACGAATACCTGTGTAGCCGATGAAGTGGTCGATTTTATGCTGGGTCGTTTTCGCAGCTGGTACCAGGAAGAGGGTTATGCTACTGATACCATTCAGGCGGTGCTCATCCGCCGCCCTACCCGGCCAGCGGATTTTGATGCCAGAGTCAACGCGGTGAGCTGGTTTCGAACTCAGGATGCCGCATCTGCTCTGGCGGCTGCCAATAAACGCGTTGCCAATATGCTGGTAAAATCTGCCGTCAGACCCAGTGACCAGATTTACCCTGCACTGCTGAAAGAGCCAGCAGAAAAAAAACTGGCAACCCGCCTGGCAGAACTGCATGAACATCTGGACCCGCTACTTGTCGCTGGCCGTTATCAGGACGTTCTGATGGCACTGGCGGGCTTACGTGAGACGGTCGATGATTTTTTTGATACCGTGACGGTGATGGATGCGGATGATGCAACGCGCATTAATCGCCTGACTTTACTTGGCAAATTACGGGAGCTATTTTTGCAAGTGGCGGATATTGCGCTATTGCAAAATTTATAAAACAGGGCGGTGGCTGCCCGGCAGCAGATTGTTGTCGAACGTGCTTTTGCAACGGGTGACGCTGACTGGCTTTTAGCTCAGCAAGTCACCTGCTGTCACGCTTAAATGGAAAGGGGCTTAAATGGAAAATGGCAAAAACGGGCCATATATACACGGGCTATATATACAGCCCGCCGGGTTTGCGGATCGATCAGGCCCAGTAATACGTTGTTATGGGTGCTGCTGAAAAGCACGAGTTTGTCTTGGCGCACCACGAAGGGTAGTCTGGCTGAGTAACCCAGCTGTTATTCGCGTAAGGAAACTGAACAATGGCATTGTGCAGCATATTACCCTCCTGAAAAACAAAGGGGCTGCTGTTATCTATAGTTAGGTCAAATATTTCTACAGTTTTGTTGCCCCCGTTTGCGATCGTGTCGTATAAATCGCTGAAGCCATCGTCTAACAGGCCATCCCAAAATCCAAGCTCAGTCGGTCTGTCGGCGTTCCTTGCAGGAATCAAAGGAGCGATAAGCGCTATCTCTGAATCACTTAATGAAGAGAACTCAACCTGGTAACCGGCTGCATGAAATTTATTCCATAAATCGCATATTTTCTTTTTCTCTGGACATCCTTGCGCCTGGTTACTCAACTCCCTGAATTTTTTACAATCCAGAGATACATATTCACGCGGGCTACCCGTTAAGTCTGAGGTTTCCGGGACGGGTGCATTATTGCCATCCTCTCGTCTAGTGCGCGGCGCAGTGCCAGTGCTGTATATTTTTTGTAAATTTTGAAGATCACGCTCCTGGAACCCCACTCCTCTCATGGTATGCGGCGTCATAACGGTGTTCTTAGCGTTAGGGTCGCTATGGTCCAGTCCCAATGCATGTCCTAATTCATGACTCACAACATTTTTAAATACTTCCCGGTCACTGGTTGTCTTTACCCAAATTTTTGATCCAAAATATTCGTTTGGAAAATTAGCATGACCTGCAACAGCGCCACTATCACTGCCGTAGCTTGCGAATGACAACATACTCTTTTCATGGGGTCCTACACGCTTAAATGTAAGCTTTATTCGCTCGTCGTTGGCGACCTCCTGCAGAACAGATTCTGTTATGGACACTTGTTCGTCTGTAAAAGAAGTCAGATAAGTAAACCCATAACCATTAGTTTTATCCCAATAATTGGGAGAGGAATAGGAATAGGTGAGTTCCCGCCTCCCACTATTATCTATCTCCCACTTAGGTCCACTCAATACAGCATGAGTGCGTGAAGTATTATCATCATAATTTTTATACGTTTCATAATTTTCATAATAACCGCCATAACTTTCATACCACATACGCTATTATTCCTTTTTTCTATTAAATTAATAAAATCGATAATCGCTATGCTTCATCAGTCATAGCGGCACCAGGATAATAAGAAAATTAACGATGATTATAAATAAACAGAACTACAACAACTTCATGATTTTCAATATATTAATATAAATAATTATTCACTCAGCTATCATTAATAAAATGTTATACCATTTATAATTACTCCGTAAAAAAAATATATTTTTCAGAAAATCAGCTACTCTTTCACCATTCAAAAATCGGATCAATATATCTCTTTAAACAGCGCTCTGGCTTACTCTTTCCATCAATTTTTCATCAATCCGTGACTGGCCTGCTATTGCTTGTTATTCTTTGGCTTATCTTTATAATATTGTTTTTATTTTTATAACGATTTATAACGATTTTAACTGAAGAAGGCCAGTACGGCCTTTTTTTGAAGGTCACAAAAAAAGCAAAATATGAATGAACATGTTAGATCAAGGTGTATCAATCAAAAAATTTAATACATTTTCATTACCGGCCTACGCTCAGCAGCTGGTCGTTGCCAATTCTGCCCAAATGCTTAGAGATGCATGGCGGAAGGCAAAAGCTGAACATCTGCCGTTTCTGATACTGGGTGCGGGCAGTAATGTCCTGTTTGTTGAAAATTTTTTAGGCCTGGTCGTGCTCAACCGGATTAAGGGCATCTCCTGTACTGAACATAAAAATGCCTGGCATTTACATGCAGGCGCAGGGGAAAACTGGCACGATCTGGTCTGCTATTCTGTCAGGCATAATATGCCAGGGCTGGAAAATCTGGCACTAATTCCAGGTATGGCAGGTGCGGCGCCCGTGCAAAATATTGGCGCCTATGGTGTTGAGTTACAAAAATTTTGTTCCTATGTTGATGTGCTGGATTTACGTTCCGGGCGGCTCCGGAGACTGACCGCGGAACAGTGTCAGTTTGGTTACCGTGACAGTATTTTTAAGCACCATTACATTAGCGGGTACGCAATCGTTGCCGTGGGGATAAAATTGAGCAAGAACTGGCTACCTGTGTTAGGTTACGGCGACTTATCCCTTCTTGATGATTTAACCGTGACCCCAGCGAAAATTTTTGATGCGGTCTGTACCATGCGGCGCAATAAATTACCCGATCCCGCAATAACCGGTAATGCCGGCAGTTTTTTCAAAAATCCTGTTGTTAACAGTGAAAAAGCATGGGAGCTAACAAAAAAATATCCGGATGCACCGTGCTATCCTCAGCCGGATAATCAGGTGAAGCTGGCAGCAGGCTGGCTTATAGAGCAGTGCGCCCTGAAGGGCCACACTATTGGTGGCGCTGCCGTGCATCAGCAACAGGCACTTATTCTGATTAATCAGAATAATGCATCCGGAAAAGAAATTGTTAATCTGGCCCATTATGTGCGCGCACAGGTTGCATTAAAATTTGGAATTTTTCTCGAGCCTGAGGTCCGATTCATCGCGGCACACGGTGAAGTAAATGGAACTGAAATTGTCTCATGAGAAATATGATTATTCCATTACGACTGATCGAGATATTAGCTAATGGAGCATTGTATTCGGCTGAGACACTTGGTGAGCAGCTGAGTATAAGCCATACCGCTATTAATAACTGTATGCAAACGCTTAAAGAGTGGGGATTAGATATAGTTACTATATCGGGTAAAGGGTACCGCCTGGCCTCCCCGTTACAATTATTAAACGAAGCAATAATAGCCAGCTACCTGCCCGCAGGCAGCATAAAAGTACTGTCTGTTATTGATTCGACTAATCAATATTTATTGGATCGTATGGCTATGCTCTGCTCAGGAGATGCCTGTATTGCTGAATATCAGCAGATGGGCAGGGGAAGGCGTGGCAGAGTATGGTGTTCTGGTTTTGGATCAGGTCTTTGTTTTTCAATGTACTGGCGTTTGGCTCGGGGGGCTGCGGCCGCTACAGGTCTGAGTCTGGTGGTCGGTATTGTTATCGCCGAAGTACTTCAGGATGCAGGCGCTAAAAATGTGCGTGTTAAATGGCCAAATGATCTCTGTCTTAATGATAAAAAACTGGCTGGCATATTAGTTGAACTGACTGGAAAAGCAGGTGATGTGGCTCAGGTAGTAATTGGTGTTGGTATTAATCTTTTTATCCGTACATTACAACATAGTCCCGATCATCAAAATTGGATAAATTTGCAGGAAGCGGGTATCATTTTTGACAGGAATAAACTGGTTGCAGAGTTATTATCTGCACTTCATCGTGCGATGATTCGATTTGAAAATGAAGGATTATTGGCATTTATTCCGCGCTGGCGGGCATTAGATAATTATCTTGATCGTTCCGTAAAATTGCTTATTGGTGATAAAGAGCTATCTGGTATCGCCAGAGGTATCGACAGGCAAGGTGCATTATTATTTGAGCAAAATGGAGTAATAAAACCATTTACAGGAGGAGAGATATCACTACGCGGTATTTGATATAAATTTTTGCTATTTTCTTAACATTATATTATTTACTGCGTGATTAGCACTTTTTGTCATAATAAGATTAGCTCTTTCACGAGTAGGCAGTATGTTTTCTTTTAAATTTAATCCATTAATTTCTCTCCATAACTGAGATGCAATATGTATGGCGTTATTTTCTGATAACTTTGCATAGTGATGAAAATAGGAGTCTGCATTAGAAAACGCTCCTTCCCGCAACCTAAGAAAACGATTGATATACCAGTTTTTTAGTAATTCTTCTGTGGCATCTACATATATTGAAAAATCGACAAAATCTGAAACAAATACATTATGTCGATCCTGAGGATAATCCATACCACTTTGTAATACGTTAAGACCTTCTAAAATAAGAATATCAGGATGTTCGATAATTTTAATACCACCGGGAATAATATCATAAATTAAATGGGAGTAAACTGGCGCGGTAACATATTTTTTTCCCGATTTTATGTCAGAGACAAATTGTACCAAATTGTGCATATTGTAAGATTGTGGGAATCCTTTTTTTTGCATTAAACCGCGTTCCTGTAATACCTTATTAGGGTAAAGGAATCCATCGGTAGTCACCAGTTCTACACTACGATGTTCCGGCCATCGGCTTAATAGTGCCTGTAACAGGCGTGCTGTCGTGCTCTTCCCCACTGCTACACTACCAGCAATACTGATAATGTAAGGAATTTTTTGTCCATCAGTGCCCAGAAATTGTTCCAGTGCGGCCTGACGACGCAAATTAGCACTAATATAAAAATTGAGAAGTCGTGATAATGGAAGATAAATTTTTGCCACCTCTTCTAAAGAAAGATCTTCGTTAATTCCTTTAAGATTAACAAGATCACTTTCAGTCAGTACGAGCGGTAATGAATTACGCAGGGCAGCCCATTCAGCACGATTAAACTGTAGGTAGGGTGTTGTCAGATATTTTTCTTTTTTTATCATTAGGACTTACGCAAACCGCATGATAGTCGTAAGTTTTTCGAGCTGCTGCCAAAGATATTCATCGAGTAAACCCTGCTTAATACGATAAAGCGTTTTGCTTGTACTTCGGGCAATTGGAGCCAGTCTTGTCCGAAGCAGAAAAGCGCAAGCAATATGATTGCGTTGAATGCGAGCATGGCAACATTGGCATTTTTCCAGTCCGGTGAGTTATCAGGGCTTACGCATCACTGGCAGTAGTCTAAACGGTTTGCTTTCATCTGCCATAATCTATTCTTTATTTATCCAAAAATTGCATAAGTCCTAATCATAAACCAAATTCTGATTGCAGGCTCCACGAATAAACATTGAATGCCAGTGTTATTGAGAAAACCGCATATATTACAGGTGCAGTGTTTTTTTGGCGCAGAATTTTTGGCCATTTTCAGTGCAATGGACTATGGCACTGTTAACAAAATTATTTTCAAGGTAGTATCTTATTTTTTAGCAATTTTTTAAAAATGAAAGAGAGACATTATCCGATTGCTGAGGCGAATTTTATAAAAGATATTGAGCCCCTCATTATCAGGCATAACAAACGTCCAG
>CANJWD010000060.1 GCA_947478475.1 Enterobacterales bacterium | reverse complement strand
GAGCTGGCCGCCGCTGGTAGTGAAGGCGATGTCCGCACCCGGCACCGGGTTGCCGTTAGCATCCGTCAGCGTGGCACTGAAGGTTATCGCAGCAATGCCGTCAGCCAGTTCGCTGATTTTATCTGAAGTTAGGGCGCTGACCGTGGCGCTGGCCGGGTTCGCCGTGAAGCTGACACCCAGCGTTTTTCCGCTGTCAGCAGGGTTCGTCGCCAGGCGGGCGCTGACCGTAACCGCTTCTGCATGCAGATCCGTCAGCGTCACCGTGGCGATACCGGCAGCATCGGTGGTTGCTTGCGCAGCGCCGAGCTGGCCGCCGCTGGTAGTGAAGGCGATGTTCGCGCCGGGCACCGGGTTGCCGCTGGCATCCATCAGCGTGGCACTGAAGGTGATCGCGGCACTGCCGTCAGCCATGGCGCTGGTTTTATCTGAAGTCAGGGCGCTGACACTACCCGTCGCCGCATTAGCAAAAAAGCGGACCCCCAGATTTTTTCCGCTGTCAGCACCGTTTTCCGCCGAGCTAGCGCTGACCGTGACCTCTTTTGCATCCGTGTCAGTCAGCGTCACCGTGGCGATGCCGTTGTTGTCAGTGGTCGCCTCCGCAGCGCTGAGCTGGCCGCCGGTAGCGCTAAATACCACCACTGCACCAGGTACCAGGCTACCGTTGTTATCCTTCAGCGTCGCAGCAAAGGTAATTGGTGTCTTCCCATCCGCAGGCGCCTGAGCCACATCTGATACCAGGCTGTCGACGGATACGGTGACAGATTTTTCTCCGGGCGACACAGTAACCGTAGTGGTAGCTCTGTTGGATCTGTTGCCCTGGCTGTCATAGGCTACCGCCGCCAACAAGTAATCATTGCTACCGGTACCAGCCCCACGGTACGGTGGCAAAGTCAGCGCAACAGCCCCCACGGATCCCAACCTTTTCAAGGTAGTACCCGCCGCCAGTAGAGCGGAAGCATCCCACTCGATTCGGGCAATACCATATTTCGCTCTGGTCTGTGCGGTAATTGTTCTTTGTTCGGCGGCCTTACCGTGTATCACTTTCGGTAAACTGATACGGATTAATTCCTGTTTTTGATATTCCAGCATCACGCTATTATTGCGTTCCACCAGATCATAACGGCTGCCCTGCAAGGTGCGATTTTCCGCCACTAACGTTGGATCAAGCTGCGAGGCCAGTGACGCACCAATTCGGTAGTTTATCTGCATACCGACGTTAGTCCCGTTCTGCCCACTCTTACCAATCTGGTGGTCTACGCTGAATTTTAGCAAGGGAACTGGCGTATAATTAAGGCCTACAGTAAAAGAATACGGGTCTTTTTGTTGGCTATTTTTATCGAATAATGCAACGCTTTCTCCTTGATATTTTTCATATATTAGCTTGCCACCAAGTTGTGTCCAGGCAGGAAGATAACCTTCAATCCGAACATCATGCCCGTCCACTGGCCGTTCGTTATAATTTGCAAAATCGCGCGACTGGTGCCAGTCTGTGGTGCCGAAATAACTGTTGGCCGATAACTTCAGGTAATCCGTCCATGCTTCCAGACCGAGGCCAAGCCGGCGATTGTGCCCGGTTACGTCATTATCAAAAAATACATTGGAACCATACATCCAGTGATTAAAGTAGGTCCGAACACCGAAACCCAAATTGGCCGTAGTGCGCTGATTTTGATGACGCAGCCCCTGCTGAGCGAACAAAACAGCGTTTTTATCGTCGTACAGGGGTAGCAGCAGATCCAGTGCACTGCCATCCAGATGAAAATTATCGTTCAGATTTAACTGCACTCTGGCGGTACCAAACTGGCTCAGCCACTGCTGAGATGAGTTACTCGCCGCATTCGTTGCCGCCCCTTTCGCCATTGAGAGAGCTTGCTGACCGCTATTGTCGCTGCTAATAATACCTGCGAGCCGCGCTGCCGCTACGCTTGCGCTTTTTTCTGCGCTTTTTTCTGCACTTTTTTCTGCCATATCAGCGGACGCATCCGCCACACCCACTGTAATTTGAGCGGGAACGTCAATTTCATCCCCTATTGTTAGCGCAGAAAATGGCTTTGAGAAAGTTCGAAACCGATTCAGTTCTTGTAGCATCTCTGACGTGAGATGGTATTTTTTAGCAACCGATGGAATGCTCTCATTGATACCCAATACATAGGGTACAGTTTTAGTCGAAGCCTGATAGCGGCTAGCGGCCATTGCCGGACTAAAGCTGATACTAAGGGGGAAAATAACCTGGAAGATAACAACAATCCACGCCACCAGAGCTCGCCGAAAATGCGAACAGGTTTGTTTTCTGAAGGCAAGCTTTTCGCTGCGACTCAATACGGATAGGGGTGTAGATAGCATATTATAATGTCAGCCTCTATTTCATCTTTCTGACTCCTTTCATTTTATCTTCCTAATTATAAAAATTTTATTCGTTTTAGGACTTACGCAAATCGCATGATAATTGCAGTTTTTTTGAGCTGCTACCGAAGATATTCATCGAGTAAACCCTGCTTAATACGATAAAGCATTTTGCTTATACTCCGGGCAATGTGAGCCAGTCTTGCCCAGACTCAGGAAAGCGCAAGCAATATGATTGCGTTGAATGCAAGCATGACAATACTGGCATTTTTTCAGTCCGGTGAGTTGTTTCGCAAATAGCGGTTAATAGCATAGGAACTCATGTCTTGCGTGCGATCAGCAAAATTAGTCTGAGTGTAATTCATCTGACTTACCATTCAGGTACTGGCAGTAATTTAAACGGTTTGCTTTCATCTGCTAATACTCTACTCCTGTTTATCCAAAAATTGCGTAAGTCCTATGTTTTTTATTATTAATTGATCTTAATTAATTCATATAAAAAATATAAAAAAAGGATTTTTCAGTTATTAAAATAAATCCGGTGAGTTCTGGAAAAATTTAAATCATGTTGCTCATTAAGTTGAGGTTCGTTAATTTGAGGTTAACAAGGAAAGGAGGGGCAAAAAACAGGGATTTTTTTATGGGCATCTTAGAGCCCATTTTTAACAAGGTAGTTAGAACGAGGTCGTTGGCAAATAGGGTAATTTTTAGGCGATATTATCGCATCACTCTCTCTCTTTGGATACGGCAACCATCGCGGGACGAAGTAACCGGCCATTCAGCGTGTAGCCTTTTTGCATTACCATCATCACATGATTAGGTTTATGATCAGTGGATTCAAGCAGTGTCATAGCCTGATGCACTTCGGGATTAAAAGGAACTTCTGTATCAGCGACCATTGTAATACCGAATTTACTGACGACATCCAGTAATGACTTTAACGTTAGCTCGATACCTTCAATCAGTGGCACTAATGCCTCGTTACCCTTGTCGGCCAGGTCTATCGCCCGCTCCAGGTTATCGATGACCGGCAGTAATTCAGAAGAAAATTTTTCCAGGGCGAATTTATGTGCTTTTGCGATATCCAGCTCCGCGCGCCGCCGGGTATTTTCCGCTTCGGCCTGGGCGCGTAACATGCCATCACGTTCACGCTGCAACGCTTGCTGCAGCTGTTTTTCTAATTCTTTGGCCAGCGGATCCACACCATCTGTAATGTTTTGTATTTCTGGTACATGCTGCTCTGATGCTTCTTCCGTATCCATACCTGCAGAGAGTTGCTCGTCAGGTAGTTGCTCTTTTTGACTGCTCATGAGTGTCTCCGCGTTTTAGTGGTAATCTCTCTGTCCAGTCTATTATGGAGATTAAAACCGGGGATTCAAGAGAACGATTCACAACCTGGAGCATAAAAACCCGCTAATGCGGAAAGTGACAGCCATGAACAAAAAATTCAATTGTATTGGTATCGTTGGTCGTCCCCGTCCTCCGGCCACATTAATAACACATGAAATGCTCTACTACTGGTTAAAATCAAAAGGTTATAACACGATAGTTGAACAGCAAATCGCTCACGATCTTGCGCTATCCGATGCCACAACAGGCGACCTTGCTGAAATAGGCGACCTTGCAGATCTTGCTATTGTTGTTGGCGGGGATGGTAATATGCTGGGAGCCGCACAGATATTATCCAGACATGACACCAAAGTAATTGGTATTAACCGGGGTAACCTGGGATTTTTAACCGATCTTGGGCCAGAAAATGCCCTGCAACAACTTTCGGCCATTCTTGAGGGACACTATCTCAACGAACAGCGTTTTTTGTTAGAAGCTCAGATAGATAGCGCTAACCAACAAAATCGGACCAGCACAGCCATCAACGAAATTGTGCTCCATCCCGGTAAAATAGCTCATATGATAGAATTTGAGGTCCATATTGATGAGCGCTTCGCTTTTTCGCTACGCTCTGACGGGCTGATTATTGCCACGCCTACCGGATCGACCGCCTATTCTCTTTCGGCGGGGGGCCCGATACTGGCACCTACATCGGACGCTATCGTTTTAGTTCCCATGTTTCCGCACACGCTTTCTGCACGTCCTTTGGTCATCAATAGCGACAGCACTATCCGGCTGAAATTTTCTAAAAGCAGCCACGGACTTGAAATCAGTTGCGATAGCCACATTTTTTTGCCCATTCAGGAGGGTGAAGAGGTCATTATCCAACGCAGTCATTTTTGTCTCAATTTGATCCACGCTACAGATTATAACTATTTCGATACATTAAGTACCAAACTGGGCTGGTCAAAAAAATTGTTCTGAAAAGTTTAGCAACCGCTTTACTGTATATAAAATCAGCTTATACTGTATTTAAATACAGTTATTTTATGCGCAGGAAGGTCGCTATGCTCGCACAACTGACTATCAATAATTTTGCTATCGTGCGTGAATTAGACATTGATTTTCAACATGGGATGAGTGCCATTACCGGAGAAACAGGAGCCGGAAAATCCATTGCCATTGACGCACTGGGTTTATGCCTGGGGGAGCGCTCAGATGGCAACACTGTTCGTCCGCAAACCTCCCGCACTGATATCTGCGCACGTTTCTCTCTGGATGATACCCCATCTGCCTGGCAGTGGCTAAAAACGCATCATTTGGATGACGGCAATGAATGTTTGTTACGGCGTTCTATAAGTACCGATGGTCGTTCCCGTGGCTTTATTAACAGCACCACCGTGCCGCTTTCTCAGCTGCGTGAGTTAGGACAACATCTGATCCAAATTCATGGCCAGCACGCACATCAGTTGTTATTAAAACCCGAATACCAAAAACAACTCCTGGACGCCTGGGCCGTTCAGCCTCAGCTTCTTATGCACATGCAACAGACATGGCAGCTCTGGCATCAAAGCTGCCGGACGCAGACCCTGCGTCAGCAACAAATGCTTAAACACGATGCACACCAGCAGCTCTTACAGTACCATCTGAAAGAACTCAACGAATTTGCGCCACACGCTGGCGAATACGAGCAAATGGATGCAGAATATAAGCGACTCGCGAATAATAGCCGGTTACAGTCTGTCAGCAAGCACGCCCTGGAGTTACTGACTGATGACGACGAGCAAAATATCCTTGGCCAGCTACAGAAAGCAAAGCTACAGCTGGCCGAATTAACAGAAATGGATGACAAATTCCACACGATATTAACAATGCTTGAGGATGCGTCCATTCAAATTATTGAGGCCAGCGATGAACTGCGTCATTACGGTGAACAGCCCGATCTGGATCCGGAGCGGTTCTGTGAACTGGAACAGAGACTATCCCAACTGTTAAGCCTGGCGCGCAAACATCGCGTGAAACCTGAAGATTTACCGACACTTTACCAACAACTGCTGGATGAGCAGCAGTTGTTAACACAACAGGAAAATGAGCATGAAGAACTGAGTAAAATGGTCGACACCCACTACCAGCAGGCAGTAGAAATTGCCAGTCAGCTGCATCAACGGCGTCAACACTACGCTGAAGAACTTGCAAAACTCGTTACTGAAAGCATGCATCAGCTTTCCATGCCACACGGCAGATTCGGCATTAATGTTCGCTTCCAGCCGGAGTATCTCAATGCAAGGGGAGCCAGTGTGGTTGATTTTTGCGTCACAACCAATCCGGGGCAACCATTACAACCACTGGTAAACGTTACCTCTGGTGGTGAACTTTCTCGTATTGCACTGGCGATTCAGGTAATTACAGCACGTAAAATGGAGACGCCGGCGTTAATTTTTGATGAAATCGATGTGGGGATCAGTGGCCCGACTGCTGCTACTGTGGGCCACATGCTACGCCAGCTGGGAGAGTCGACCCAAGTGATTTGTGTAACGCACCTGCCACAGGTTGCTGGTTGTGCCCATCAGCATTTTTGTGTCAGTAAAAAAACCGACGGAGCACAGACAGAAACACAAATTCATTCCTTAAATAAACAGGGGCGACTGCAAGAGCTGGCGCGTCTTTTAGGCGGAAATGAAATTACAAAAAATACCCTGGCAAATGCCAGTGAATTGCTGACAGCATAATTTTTATGATTCGTTGAAGGCAGTGTCCGTGCTCTGCAAAAGTTTCCAGATGCTGAAAAGTCTATTATCATCATCCTGCTATCCCTCAAGGAATTAGTGACTATGCGCTGTAAAACGCTGGTAACAGCCACTGCTGCAATATTGTATGTAACGCTTATCGCGGGTTGTTCTTCTTTAAAAAAGGTAGTTTATCGTCCCGATATTAACCAGGGTAACTATCTGTCTGCAGAGGATGTTTCAAAAATTCAACGCGGTATGACACAACAACAGGTCACCGACACGCTGGGTACCCCAATGATGCAGGATCCCTTTGGGGACAAAACCTGGTTTTATATCTTTCGTCAACAACCGGGGCGCGGGAAGATCACTCAGCAAACGCTGACACTTATCTTCGATAAAAATGGTACATTGAGCGATATTAAAAACGAGTCGATAGTAGCTAAAAACGGCGGCTGATGCGTATAACGCGGCCGCCATAACCCACTGTAACGAAATGGTGTTTTCCGTCACCACATATCAAATGGATACACTTATGGCTGTGGCATAGTTACGTCGGCATGTAGTTACGTGGCATAGTTACGTTGCATAATTACGTTGCATAATTACGTGCTAAAACCTCAGAAAAGCTCCGGTCAGCGGTATTTCTGGCTAAATTTTAGAGATTTTCCTGACGCTCCGTGATGTATTGTCCGTGTATAACGCTGACTACCGGGGGCGTCTGTCTGGCAGCAAACCGGTTATAACCTGATTGCAGTTGGCGCCAGAAGGCATAATTGCCGGAAAAATGATACAGTTGCATATTGCGGACGGTCATACGAAATGGATAGATACTGATATCTATTTTATTTTGCCTATTAATCAGTGCGGCTTCAACATAACGAAATATTTCATCCATAGAATTATCAGTCATAGCATAACAACCTGTTGACTGACATCCGCCATGAATCATCAGATAACTTCCCGAATATCCTTTAGATTTATCATATTCATTGGGAAAACCAATATTGATGGCGCGATAAAACGTACTGTCTGGTTTTAAAGCTGCCCGCATCATCATGAACGGCGCTGTACTGCAAACAACAATGCCAAACCAGCACTGCACATTAGTACAACACCCAGCTTCTGGCTCCAGCCTGCCACAGTCAAACCAACACCCAGCAGCAGGTAATAAAGTAGCCCAAACAGCGCTCCTGCTGTCCCCACACGATCGGCATAATGGGTCAATGCCGAGGCCAGGATATTGGGAATGGCGATGCCATAGCTCATAACTACCATTACCATTGGCAAGATAAACCAAATGGTATTCGCCATTGCAGCAACCATTGATCCGCCAGTCAATGCCAGCAAAGCGGCCAACAGCACCAGGCGTGATTCGCGCCATCCTTTCTGCAGCAAATATTTGTTCAGCCAGGAGCCCATGCCAACTCCCAGAGCCAGCAACAATCCACTGAATCCAAACAACTCAGTGGACAATCCCAATCGTTCGAAGTTAAAGGGGGCCAATTGATAATAGCTAAACAGGCACACGTTAAAAAGCGCAATTAGCAACGCTGCACGCCAAATCGCTTTATCCATCAACATGATAATTAGCGTTTGCAGCAGTGGGGCAATTTTCACATCTTTTGGGCGAGTTTCTGGTAATGCGATGGCAGACCAGCTCACCAATAGTGCCGCCAGAATAGCCAGACCAGAAAAGACCCCTTGGTAACTCCAAAAACTTGTCAGAACGGCACCAGCAACCATACCGATAGCCGGACTGATGGCGAGAGCAATGCCCATTACGGAAAAAATTTGTGCCAATTCTTTATCACGATAAGTGTCCCGTATCATGCTTTGAGTCCCCACCGATCCCACTGCCGCACCAAAGGCAGCCAACATTCTGGCAACTAGCAACAGATCAAACCGGGTACTAAAGAGTGCCACCAGTGAGGCAGCACCATAAAGCAACAGGCCCATAATGATGGCGGGTCGCCTGCCTGCCAGATCACACAGACGGCCCCAGAATACAACTCCCACCGCAAAAGCAAAAAAATAGAGTGACAAAGTCTGCCCCGCCTGTTCGTCACCAACAGCAAATCCTTTTGCAATGTGCGGCAAAGCAGGGCTATAGATGGTTTCTACAATTTGTGGAAACATCATCAACGCCGTGGCTAATATGATTTTGGGTTTTTTTTGCATCAAATTTTTTCTTTTAATCCATAAAGTGCGCCGCTTGGGTCTGTACTCAGACACAGACACGAGTTTCGCACATCGACGGGAAATGGTAAAAAGATGAAAAGGGAAAAGTGTGCATGGTTAGTGCAAGCTGTCACGGATGCACGCTGGTTTATGGAAGTTTATCATCGGGAAGTTAAACAAATCTATGGCATAAAACGCTGTCGG
>CANJWD010000059.1 GCA_947478475.1 Enterobacterales bacterium | reverse complement strand
GACCGTGTCAGAAGAAGACTTGCAACGCTACCAGGGAGCGCTGAACAGCAGGCCACGTAAATGTCTCGGTTTCAGACAACCCTCGGTGGTATTTGCAGAGTTAAGAATGGCGGCTTAGCGTTGCACTTCGGAGTTGAATCTGCCATTAAGTAGCGCTTTATTCATCATGGAAATATAAAGAATGAGTAAGAAAGTTATCGCTTTTCTTATTGCTCTTAGCGTCATGTTTTTATTTTTGATTTCATTAATAACAGTCAATTTCTTCAATATAAAAAACAGATATAAAGACATAGAACCAAACTTGGATAATTATTCTGTTGCCGAGATTCTTATCTTGTCATTTGAGAGATCGAAAACAGCATTGTTGCGCTCTAAAGATAATTCTTTGAATGAATATTTATTTAGAATAGACGTATTTAAATCAAAAATTAAAATATTAGATAATAAATTTCGCTTTTATCAGCATGACGAATTCTTTAAAATTAAATCTTCTTTGAAGAAAAAAGAGTCTGAGTTGAGTGTGTTATCAGTAAAATTAATGGAAGGTAAAGTTTCTCAAACTGAAGTGCTTTCTTATATGGATGAAATAGATAGTACATTACTCGATTTACAGGAAGTCATTTACGAAATCCAGATAAAAAACTTTAATGAAGTTACATCGGTCATCAAGGATAATTCCGGTAAGACGGCAGTGTTAGCGATCGCCTCTCTTCTGCTTATCTTGTTAATATTTTTTATTATTCTTAGAACATCCTATGTTTTAAAAAAGATAATAAAACAGAAAAATTTGTTTATTTCATCAATTTATCATGAGCTTTCAAACTCTACACAAGCTATAGTGATCGCAGCAGATATCATAGAGCACGAATTAACTTGTTATGCGCTACAAAAAGAAACAAAACTAATCTCATACCATGCAAAAAAAATTACCGAGCAAACAAAAGAAGTGATGGATTATTCTCAGATAGAAATTGGCAACATAAAGATTAATAAGACTTATTTTTCCATTAATGAATTAGTCAATGATGCCATTGATGAGATGTCAAAAAATAGAAACAACAAATTTTACGTTATCAATTTATCAAAGAATATACAAATTCTGTCGGATAAGTATAAAGTATACAGGATTATTGTTAACTTATTAGATAATGCAAACAAATATACCAAACAAGGAATTGTAACGATAAATGTTAAATTTATTAGAAAGAGATTATTCATTTTAATAAAAGATAATGGAGTTGGTTTTGATATAAATAAAATTAACTATTTGTTTAAAGCCTTCAACCAAGGAGCAGAAAAAGAAACAAAGCAAGGTCTTGGTCTTGGATTAACAATAATTAAAAATTACGTGGAAGCCCTTGGAGGAAAGATTATAGTGAAATCAAAGATGGGGCTTGGATCATCTTTTTTTGTGTTCATCCCGATTAATGTTAATTAAAAAATAACGTTGATAACAAAATAGATGATATTATTGCTGGTTTTGCTGGCTTTTCTATTACTCTGACATCATAGTTTAATATCATTTCTCCTATATTGTTTTCGTAACTGTCTATCTCGCCAGTTAAAATTATTATTGTGCTGTGATATTCAGTATTGCATCTTATTTTTTTAATTATAGTTTCTGCTGTTAAATTGAAATCCAGTAACCAGTCAAGTATATATGCTTCATAACTATGTTTGTCCATTGCATTAGAAAGATCGTCTTTATTTTGATATATGTCAGCTTCTATACCATATCTTAAAACAATTTTTTTAAGTAAATCCAAAATATCATTATTGTTGTCTAATATTGCAATTTTTGGTGGCGACATAAATTCAATTGAATTTACTCTGTACAGTTCTTTGTTGATTTTTTGAGTTGGGTTTGTTTTTATTACAAAACAATTATCTATTTTAGTTGCATATGTCTCATTTTCTTGAATCTTGGATACAGGTTTATTATCTGCATCAATGATACAGCGTTTGTGAATATTGTTCATTATGAAAACACAATTGTGAGATTTTTCACCATCAAAAGGCTCATTAAAGTATTTAAATATATTTTTGACTTCTTTAAAATTTATGCCTCTTTTCGCGTCAAGTTTCTGTTTGGCGCTATTGTACTTCAGGCCCAATATGGTTGCTATGGTTGATGCCTGTTTTCTATACCCAACACCTTTTCTGGTCAGTAGATTGCTAACCGTTTCTATATAATTTGGATTTTTTTTCATGCTAACAGTGTTTCTTGTTCGTGTTATAGATGAGTATTTTTTGAGCATCTCATCTCATGGGATTCACATACATTTACATTTTATTTAGGCATGGACAAGCCTGATATGAGAATGTTGAGATGATTTGTGTAAAAAACTAAATAAAACACTCAAAAAACACTTCATTTTTATGGTTAAATGATGTTTAATTAATGCTCATTCTTTTTAGCATTCCAATACAGAGTGAGTATTATTACACGGGACTATTCTTGTGTAACATGATTTGAATGTGTTGCTAGATGCATAAAAATGGCCAAACGATGTGAGGAAGAACTACATTTTGACGATTATTTGAGTGGTTTTTTCTCCATCAAATGCGCCGAATAAAATAACGGATTACTCATCCAGACAGAATGTTAAAGATATAAGTAAACGAACACCGCTCTTTAACAATCAGGACGTATGCCGACTCAGGTGTACACCATTCAGGTGGTTTTGGGGTGCGTACTTATCCAGCAAGCACCGCTTAAACTACCTTACTAACGGAGATTAACGCTATGAATGCACGTCAGCGCTGCCGGTTCCGGCGTAAAATGCACTACCGTGAACAGTGCAAGCGCGAAGAAGAAATCAGGCAGTTAAGGCTGCAATCTGTCTCATCTCAACGTTCAGTCGAAGCGATCATCGATGATATTTTTGGGCTGACGTCCGCTGCAACACAAAAAGATGACACGATCACTGTGTTAGCGGAATTTCTTGCCAGGCTAAAAAATCAAAATCATCACAGGCAGACAGCCAGCTTCAGCCCCAGTTTTGACAACTGCTGTATGCCAGCCGCTTATCTCTATTCAGTAAGATAAATTACTTAATAATCATTAAGTTATCACCTAAAGTAAAATCCGACGCCGTGAGAAGGTTACTATGCTGACTATTCCGGCATTTCTGGCGCTGGCAATGCAGTGTGCCGCTACGATCCATCCCGATACAGCACAGGACATTGCCAGAGTGGAATCTGGCTTCCATCCCTACGCGATAGGCGTGGTCGGGCAAAAAAACGGCCTGTTTCCCCGCCATAAAGAGGACGCCCTGGCGCACGTCAAACGCCTGCGCGCCGAGGGGAAAAATTTCTCAGTGGGCCTGATGCAAATTAATCAGGCCAATTTTTCCCGGTATGGCGTGGATGCTGCCGCGCTGCTAGAACCCTGCACTAACCTGTCTGTCTTCGAAAAAATTATCACCGATTGCTACCTGCGTGGCAAAACTCTGAAACGGGCACTGAGTTGCTATTACTCCGGCAATTTTGTCGCTGGACAGAACAAAGAGGCGGTCTTTGGGGCGACCAGCTACATCGAAAGGGTGGGGTATCCCGCCGTGCCACGCCACGTCGTTCCCAGCACGCAACAGGATAAAGCCGTCAGTCAGAAAGCCGTTGCTTTGAGTCCTGAATCCACCATCAAACCCCGCATCGTGTACCCGTCGCAGGTGGTGCGGGGTGAATTCGTTTTAATTAAAGGAGAGTGAATGATGTCAATGCTGCAAAAAATACCATCCCTGCTGTCTCTTTTTGCTGGTTCTGCTGGCGCGGTACTGGGGCTGATGTCCCCGTTAGCGATGGCCAGTGGGTTCTCCAGGGCTAACAGCCTGATGGCGAAAATATCCAGCGGCCTGCATGGGCTGGCGGCCATTACCATTACCGTGGCGGTGGTGTGGGTCGGTTACAAGTTGCTCTGGAACGGCCAGTCACTCAAAGAGTGCGGCAATATCATCATAGGGGCGATTCTGATTATTTCCGGCGCTGAATTCGCGCAATTGTTCATTGCCTGAGTGAGGTCAGCATGACCACGATTTTTAAGGCGCTCACCCGTCCTGCCATGATTTTCGGTGTGCCGATGTCGCCGCTCATTTTGGTGGTCGGCGTGATTGCAGTGGCGGCGGTGTATCTCACTAAACTGCTGTTTCTGTTTATTCCGCTGGCGTGGTTTGTCATGCGCCTGTTGACCCGGCGGGACGCCCATATTTTCAGCCTGCTGCTGCTGAAAGGTCGCACCAAGGGCCACCGCACTACCAATGCGCATTTTAAATCCACCGCATTCCTCGCTGACGCTTACGGGGGCGTGGATATCAGGGAGTTTAACAACGCTATGAGGCTGAATGAACGCGCCACGCTGACCCCAATCATCCCCTATTCATCACATGTACACGAAAATATCATCAAAGGTCGGAATGGAGATCTGATGGCCTCATGGGAGCTCGGCGGCTGCGCCTTTGAGTTTGAAACCGAGGCCCAGAAAGAGGTGAAAACCGCCCAGCTGAACACACTAATCAAGTCATTTGAGGGGCAACCGGTAACCTTCTATATCCATAATGTTCGTGAGGCGTATCAGGACAGTCTGCGGTATGCGTCAGGCAATGCGTTTGCTGATGCGGTGACAGAACGCTACAACGCCGGTATCGCGCGGGAGTCTTTGCGCCGTAACCGGCTGTTCCTGACCGTGTGTCTGATGCCGCCTCCCTCACTGGACAAGGCAGAACGCAAGGGCATGAGTGCCGGTCAGAAACAGCGGTCACTGGAGGGGGCTATTAAGCAGATGCAGGAAATTCGCAGCACCCTCAGTACGGCGCTGTTCAGGTTGCAGGCGGCGGCACTGGGGACACGGGAAGAAAACGGCGCGGTATTTTCATCACAGCTCAGTTTCTACCATTTCCTGTTAACCGGCGTCTGGCAAAAGATCCGTATCACGCGCACCCCGTTCTATGAGCTTCTGGGCAGCGCTGACCTCTTTTTCAGTGGTGACTCAGGCCAGCGCAATACCCGTCAGGGCACGGAATTTTTCCGCTCATTGGAGATCAAGGACTACGCACCGGAAAGTAGCACGGGGCTTTTTGATGTATTGCTGTATGTCTCCTGCACTTATGTGATGACTCAGTCCTACACCTGCCTAGCAAAAGATGAAGCACAGAGCCTGATTAAGAGAGCCAGCAAACGGCTGATGAGCGCCGAGGATGACGCCGTTTCACAGCAAACCGATTTGTTGGTGGCATGCGATCTGCTCCAGTCGGGGCACATTGCCTTCGGTAATTACCATTTTTCACTGATGGTATGTGCCCCGACGCTGGATTCCCTGGTGGCGGACACCAATGTGATTGCCAACGGGTTAAGCCAGTCTGGCATAGTGTCCACGCTGTCCTCATTATCGTTAGCAGCGGTGTACTTTGCGCAGATGCCGGGCGTTTACACCCTGCGGCCCCGCCTGGTGCCACTCAGCAGTCAGAATTTTGTCGAGCTGGCGTCATTTCATAACTTCTATTCCGGCAAGCGGGACAAGGTGCCCTGGGGCGAAGCGCTGGCGATGCTGAAAACGCCGAATGGCAGCGGGTATTGGCTTAATCTGCACAATACCTTGTTGGGCAAGGATGATTTTAATGAAAAAAACCTCGGTAACACTTCGATTATTGGCACTGCCGGTTCAGGCAAGACCATGCTGATGAGTATGCTGACCTGTATGCTGCAAAAATACCGCAATCCCGGCACATTTTCTCCTCATGACAAATCAAAACGCCTGACGGTGGTTTTTTTTGACAAAGACCGGGGGGCGGAACTGAATATTCGGTCCTTAGGCGGGCGCTACTATCGGGTGCAAAGCGGCGAGCCTACAGGCTGGAATCCCTTTAGACTCCACGCCAGCAAGCGCAATCTGACATTCGTCAGGCAACTGATGAAACTGTTGTGTACCCGCAACGGCAAGGCGTTAAGCCCGCGCGAAGAAATCAGGCTCAGTCAGGCGGTGGATGCCGTCATGCTGGAGCTGGATCCGGCCAGTCGCGTGTACGGTATTTCACGACTGCTGGAAAACATCACCGAGCCTCCCACGCCGGAGGCCCAGGAAAATGGCCTGAAGATACGTCTGTCACAGTGGGCGCAGGGCGGCGAATTTGGCTGGGTGTTCGACAATGCAGAGGATACCTTTGCTATCAGCGACTGCGATAATTTTGGCATTGACGGCACGGAATTTCTGGACGACCCCGATGTGTGCGCCCCGATTGCTTTTTTCCTGCTCTATCGCGTCACCAGTTTGCTGGACGGGCGGCGGCTGGTAATTTTCTTTGATGAGTTCTGGAAGTGGCTGGGCGATCCGGCTTTCAAGGATTTTGCTTACAACAAGCTCAAAACCATCCGCAAACTGAACGGTCTGGTCATTCCTGCCACCCAGTCACCGGCGGAAATTCTCACCAGCGCCATCGCCCCGGCCATTATTGAGCAGTGCGGGACACAGATTTTTTTGCCCAACCCGCTGGCAGAACGCAAAGACTATGTGGACGGGCTGAAAGTGCCGCCGGTGGTGTTTGACACCATCAGAACGCTGGATCCGCTGTCCAGGCAATTTATCGTCATTAAAAGTGCCTTGCATAAAGGCGATATCGAACGCTTCGCCGCCCTGGTGACACTCGATTTAACGGGGCTGGGGCGCTTTACCAAAATACTGAGTGCCGATGCGCCCAATCTGGAAATTTTCGACGGGCTGTTCAAAGAGGGCATGGCGCCCAAAGCGTGGCTGGATCCCTACCTTGCTCAGGCGCTTTAATACGGTCCGTCGAGGTGCTCATGATGGAAAAACCCTGGACGGACAGGCCGCCCAGCGCTTTCCCACAATCGCCCATTAACCGCCGTGCCAGCGGTCAGTTTTGCTCACGCCCAATAAGATTTTTTTAATTTTTAACCCAAAAAGGAGTTGCAATGAGGCTAAGAAAACGGCTGATCCTTCCGTTAACTGTGGCGCTTTTGTGCGGCAACACCGCTGCATTTGCTGGCATGGCGGTGTTTGATGCCCATTCCGCTGCCACCAATACCAAACAATGGGCGCAGGAGCTCAAGCAATGGAAAGAGACTGCCGCACACTACAGCGCGCAGATGAACGCCTACCAGGCGCAACTGGCCGCCGCCACGGGCCAGCGGGACATTAACAGCTTTGTGAGTCAGGCCAGGGGACTGGCGTCTGACCTGAACGCCCTACAAAATAATGGCATGTCGCTGAACAGCCTGCTGCACTCTGATGGCGGTATGAGTCCGGAACTGGACACGGTGTACAGCAAGTATTCCATGTTTGACACCTGCAATGGCAGTCAGTCGCCCGCCACTGTTAACACCTGCAAGCAAATAGTGGTGAACAAGGCGGTGGCGCTCGAAGAAAGCGAGGTTGTGCAGCGAAAGATAAGTGACACGCTGAAAGATGTATCGCAACTGGCAAGGCGGATTGAAAATGCAAAAGATTTGAAAGAATCACAGGACCTCGCCAGCGCATTATCTCTAAAAACGGTGCAACTGAACGCCCTGACCACGCAGTGGGAAATGAGTGTAAAACAGTCAGAAATGCGGGATAACCTCCTAAAGGACAAGCAACAAAAAGAGTTTCGCCAACAGCAATCCGACGCCACCATCCCCACCTTTAAATAAGGAATTTTCCCTTGAAAAAACGCATTGTACTGGCACTGATCACGTACATGGCACTATTGACCGGCTGTGAAGAAGAAACCAAGTCTATCCGGTGGTATATAGATAATCCCGACGACACCTACGTGGCGTATAAAAAATGTCTAAAAACTGGCAGTGGCAGCGAAAATTGTGAAAATGCAAAGAGGGGTGCTGATACGTTATCCGTATCCCGTGATCCTGAAATCAGAAAACGATTTGAAGAATTTTTCCCGCCACAACCCATTCCACAATTTAATTAGCACACTGGCTCCTCGCCACAAGGATGGAGTATGGCTGGACTTTTCGTTAAACTGAATACGACCATCATGGACACCATCAATAACCTCGGGGCGACCGTGCAGGCACAGTATGCCACTGGTCTGATGCGACTGATGGTGGGCAGTATCACTCTGTATATTGTGTGGGTGGGGTACTCGACCCTGGCAGGGAAAAAACAGGCCCCCATCGAAGATCTGGTATGGGACTTGGCACGCTTTGCCATTATCACTAGCTTTGTCGGTAACGCGGGGGGGTATTTGACCGCTACTATAGAGGCGTTGCAGGGGTTAAAATACGGGTTTACCGGCGGTACATCGGTGTGGGCCACACTGGACCAACTCTGGGCAAGCACCCAAAAATTGGGAACTGAGCTGTACAAGCAAGATCCGGCTTCCTATGTAAAAATGGAAGGTGCTTTCGGGATGGCATTGGTGTGGAGTGGCTCGATTGTGCTTATGATCAGCGCCGCGGTAGTGTTTTTAACCGCCGATTTAACCATGACATTCATGTGTATCACAGCGCCTATTTTTATATTCTGTCTTATGTTTGGTTTTCTTCGTACGATGTTCAATAACTGGCTGCGGCTGATATTCTCCAGTATTTTAACGGTGCTGTTTGCCTCGCTGGTTATCCGTGTGGCGGTGCAGTTACAGACCGATATTCTGGCGCAGATAACCGCACAGGTAACTGAAAAAAACCTTGTTACCATGGGAGCTATGGCCGGTGTTGTTGGTCTGCTGGCAGGCACATTGGTTACGCTTTCCGCCGGGTTGGCCGCGCAGCTGGCGGGAGCCGGTGCTGAAGGCGCCGTGCAGGGACTGGCGAAGGCGGGCCTTAATATGGGTGCAAAACCTGTTGCCAGAGTTGCACAGGCCTCTGGAAATCTGGCGGCGAGGGTTGGCGATGCCGCCTCTATTGACAGGGTTAGCGCCTCTAAAGCCAGATGGCCCAGCGATAAATTGTGTTTTCACTGATGTAAATACCCTTATTTATTCGCAATTCACCACTGATCACATCAGGGGAAGCATGGGCTGCCAGTCTTTCAGCGATAAAGTGTTTCACTTCCTCAGTGAGGTGCCTGAAGGCTTTTCCTGCACT
>CANJWD010000058.1 GCA_947478475.1 Enterobacterales bacterium | reverse complement strand
ATCAGCCAGGCGTTTTTCAATGTAAAAGCGCGCTTCCGGAGTAAGATGTTTACCGCCCAATATGATGGCGTCCTTATCGATGAAACTTAGAATGAAAAATTGACGCCATTTCACCCTAAATTGATGTTCCCATCTATGTGCATTTCATCTGGCGCTGGGCCTGAGTAACTGCGGGGAAAAAACGGGCAACTTGCGGCCGGACAAGGGGATTTCGATGAGCTCAAAAAAACAGCGGAGGATATTTATTAAGTTGTTTTATTGATTTTTTCTTGCCGTTTGAATACGTTCTTTAGTCTTGGCATCCAAGCTGTCCCATACGGTGCCAACTGCACGTCCAAAGGCAGCCTGTTCGTGAATTTCTTCACCATACAGCAGGTGTGAACCGTAGAAAGCGATTGCCCCTGCAAAAATACTTCCAGCGAAAGCAACAACCAGCCATTGCCACCGCTGTCGGCTTTCTGCATTGGCAGCGTCGGCATGGAGCTGCATTGATCTAGACAGCTCTTTGGCTACGTCAGCCAGGGCAGCTCCGGCTTCCTCACGCAGCGTCTCTTTTAGAGATTCGCGCAGGGCTATTTTTTCAGTGGCCGCAAAATTTTCGAAAGAGATCTTCTCTGCTGCATTTTTTTTCTCGATATTTGTCTGGACCTCTTTCGAAGCTAATACCAGTGCCCCAAGCGTAGGTGCCAGCGACTCTTTTAAGGCTTCTGGCAGCGCCTTAATCATGTCATCCAATCGGCCAATATCGCCCAGCAGTTCAAGCGTGAGAGCGTCCCTTGTTGTACGTGGATTTTTTACTACATCCATTAAAGGCGTTCCTTATTTGAATAAAGAAGAAAATACAGTATCAAGGTTTCGATTCACACTTCGCGCTAATGCTTTGAGGCCATGCATATCACCCCAAGTGTTTTTTTCTTTTTCGCTGGAACCGGGTGTGGTCTTAAGTAACGCTTTATAGTCAGTTTCATCTTTCAGCAAGGCTTCAACTGTTATTTTTTTTACACCGAGCGCATCGAATAATTCACTTTCAAAGATGGCAGCATCCGGGTTTGCTATGGCATTTTTTTCTTTTTTTACGTAATTAACGACGTATGAAAATTCGTCGGTCACGTCAGCGTCAACACGGTTGAACACGAGACGAATTTTTTCGGCAGGAACACCAAAATCCGCGAGTGTTCCGATCATAGCGATAGTTTCTTTTTGTTCTTTGGTACCGCTGGTCAGGGGAATAACAAAATAATCAAATTCAAGATGCGACTCATCGAACTTAACCATTCCATCAAGGAAATCCTCTATATTGGAAGCACCTACGTCGATGATGGCATCATCAAGTGCAAATAATTTACGGAACAGCTCACGAAACTTATCCCCCTTGATTTGCTCAACATTGACACCTAAACCAGCTGCTGTTTCGTTGATTGATTCGATTGCAAAAATCGGGGCGTCTCCCATACGTGGTGAAAGCAAATGTGCAGCAATAGTGGTTTTTCCAACAGTGCCAGTGTAGTTAACAATTGCGATTTTCATAGAATTCATTCCTTGTCAGTGAGGTCGTCTAAATCAATTTCCCGATGTCTGGATTTGCGAATATCGGCCGGATTCATAATGCGCACCTGTGGTTCTTTTGATGACTGTTGTGGCGTCTGTACTGACTGATTGCATGGGGCGAAATGTGAGCCATAACTTATTTTTTCTGCTGACCGTGTTCGTTTTTTTCTGATGCGATATAAGGCGCTTTCAAAGCTCTTAATCGTCATCGTAAAACCTTGTTCATTAAGAGCCTCAAGGATGGCTAAACGACTCACACCAGAAGTTAAGGCATTTTCCACTTCATCCATAATGTCCCGGAGTCTGGCAGTTTCCGAACGGTTTTTATCACCTGTAGCCAGTGAACGCAGCACGCTGGTTACACTGTCTTTCGTCATATTGCCACCTTGTCTCTTTATCAAAATACTGAGAATTCAATAATGCAGTTTATATGCAGTGTAGTCAATATGTATTAATGCATTTATGCAATTATTATAATGTGATTACGATGTGTAAAGTGTATTAATGCAGTTTAAATGCAGTGATAAAGCCGTCTTGTAACTCCGAATTAAACTAACTACAATAGACACTAGGCACGTCGGATATGTTTACAAAATCGCTCCGCATTTTGAAACCTATCTCGTGCCCAAAGGGGAACCCCCTTTGGAAACCTGCTACTGACCATCCTGCGGAGTAGAGTTTCAGGGGCGGCGATAAATTCTATCCGTCCTCTATTGTGGTAAAAAAAGACAGGAGCAGTAAGGATGCCTCGCAAGCCAAAAGTATCCACACGTACAGTCAGTTTTCGTCTTACCCTATCTGATTATGCCGCTTATCTCGCCAAAGCGCGCGATGCGGGTGTTAATCCATCCCAATTCTTCCGTGATGCGGTATTGACTAATAAAACACAGGTCATCGCACGGGTGCAGCCGAGCAGCGATAAACGGCTTCTAATCTACCTATTCAATAAGGCCAGCAATAATCTGAACCAGCTTGCCCATAAAGCCAACGCTGCCGAATTGGCCTGTACTGTCACACCGGCGACTTACGCTAAAATTTTAGCTGAGTTACAGACACTAGCTAACGTAATGAAAGAGGCAATCCGCGATGCTGATTAGGGTACGTGGCGGAGATGCCGGTATAAAAGAGTATCTGGAGGAAGGGAGAAAAGACGGAAGGGATTATAGTAGAGCCGAACTTGACGAACGCATTATCCTGTCAGGTGATCTGGAGTTAACAGACACTATTATTCATAATATGGAGAAAGCGGGTGAGCGATATCTGCATATCACACTGGCTTTCAAAGAAGATAAAATTGGCCGAGACAGGTTGCAGGCAATCACTGATGAATTTAAAACATTCGCCATGATGGCCTATGAAGATGACGAATATAATTTTTATGCTGAAGCGCACCTGCCAAAACTAAAAACCTACGCCAGTCAAAAAACGGGTGAGCTGATCGAGCGTAAGCCGCATATTCATATTATCATCCCTGAATACAACTTGTTAAGCGGGAAAAATCTGAATCCCTTTGGCAAAGTTGACCAACAGACTAAGTTTCTTGAAGCGTTCCAAGAGCATATTAATGCAAAGTATGGGCTGGCCAGCCCTAAAGATAATCGGCGCATAGAATTCACTGATGAAAGTGCGATTATTTCCAGATATAAGGGCGACCATTTCAAGGGTGCCAATTACGAACTGAAAGAGCGCATATTGTCTGCTGTACTGGATAATAATCTTACCGATTTTGACCAATTTCGGACTATGGTTGCTGAGTATGGTGACATCAGGATCCGCAATGCAGGCAAGTCGGCAGAATACCTTAATGTGAAGCCAGAGGGTTCAGCTAAGGGAATTAATCTGAAGGAGTATGTTTTCAGCCGTGAATTCATTGCAATACCCATTACTGAAAAGCGCCAAAAATTAACAGAAGACATTCATATCAAATACGAAGAGGAGCAGCCGGCCCGTCCTGTACCAGCCGACATTGCCGAACGCTTACAAGAATGGAGTGATGTGCGGGCAGCTGAAATTAAATATATAAACAGCGGTAATCGCAAAATTTATGCCGCTTGGCGTAAAGCTGATATCGATCAACGCCTGGTAATTCTGGCAGAACGTGCCGCCATGTTCTACGCCAGGTTCCGCCCGGCCGTGGAAATACCTCATAATTCGCAACAAGGGAATACAATTACCACGACCAGAGTGCCCGAGCAGGTCAGAGACTCTACCCAAACCCCTTCACATGAAGGCCGTAAAATAGATACTGTCGTAAGCCAGTACGAAGCTGATCGCTGTGAACGAGCTATCCGTGATACCGATAACAGCAGGGTCGAATTCAACACAATAAAGCGTGATCTGGACGCAACCCGCTTGCTGGCGAAAGTCAGCTGCACACATGGTGTGATTCCCGACAAATACGCAGTAACCAAAGGCAAGGATGGTGGCGACCGCATTAGGTGCGGCAGACGCAACCTTAACGTGTCCGATTTCCTCACTAACGAGCTGCATTTGCCGTGGTGCGATGCAGCGTTAATACTAAAAAAAACCTATGCTGAGCAAGTCGGACCCGCCGTACCACAGAAAGCTCGCAGCATCCCCCACCGTGAGCTTTGGCAGAACTACCTCAGTGAATTGCTGCCTCAGCAGCGAGAGCGCCGGGAAAAAAACTGGCGGGAGCAAAAGAAATTCGAGCAGCAACGCCGTACCGAGCTGCGTCTGGCTTATCTGGCCGAGCGCCGGGCTGTTCAGAATGACAGGGCTATCAAACCTGCCGAACGCAAAGTTGCTATATCGGTTTTATATATGAGTAAAGTAGCGCAGGATATGGTGCTGCGTACGGTGATTGCTCGTGAGCGTGATACTTTAAAGGCGAGATATCGAATTAATCCTGTCGAGCAATATCGTGGCTGGCTAACTGAACGAGCAGAAAGTGGTGATGAAGACGCACTGACTGAACTGCGCCGTCAGCGCACCCAACAACCTGTCACAACGAGCGTGGGCATCGAGCACAATACTTGCCAGCAGCCAAAGTCTGCACTGATTATGCAGCCGAGCGTCTACAGGGTTGATAAAAACGGTAATGTGACCTATTACGACCAACAAAAGTGTGCGATGTTTACTGACCGTGGGCATGTCGTTGAATTCATTCAGCTCGATCGCGATGTTCTGGAACAAGGTTTGCGCCTTGCTTTGGCTAAATTCGGTCCACATATCTGTTTGCGTGGTGGCTCGGAGGAATACAAAAACGCAATAGTGGATATAGCGGCTACCAGAGGGTTATATGTCGAATTCAGCGATAATATATTGCTGGATCGTTACAATAAAAGGCGGGATGAAGTACAAGCTGGGCGCTCATGTTTTGCTAAAAGCAAAATTGCACAGGGAAAAAAACAGCCAGAACGCAGTCAGACTGAGCAGAAAACTGAATCTGGCAGAGAGCGATAAAAAAGTTGATGCAGATGTTTAAATAATCGCTCCTGTAACACACTCAATTTTATGACACCGACAACCAAATGATAAATCTACTCATAAATAGCCCAGTGGAAACATAATGGCATTTTTATCACTGACAAAAAAAGCGGCCTCAGCGTTAAAAATTGATATCAGGCAAGTGGTTGCTCATAAGCTTACTCTTCCGATTCTGGAAGAGTGGATTGTTGATATCATCCTGCCCTACAAACCAGACAGCCCTGGAATTCTGTTTTACAATAAAACGACGGGGTTTGTGATTACATTAAATCCCGCAGAGTACAGGCTGGAGTACTGTCTTTCTCTCGTCAGGCAACAACTAGCTCGTTTTCTGGTAGATCATGGTTTTGAGGATAAGCTCTTTTATTTTATTGAATTATTCAGCATTATTCACCTGTGTCGTAATGATGACCGGAGTGCCGCTGGCTATATTTCACAGAGCAAATCTCAGGCAAACCACTTGCTGGAAGATAACTCTGAACACAGAGTGGATAATTCGTACGATCTGATGTTATGCATCAATCAAAATTATCGAAAAATAAAAGGTATCTTTTCCCGTAGCAGAACTGATGATTTTTTAATCGCCATAGGTAAAATAAATAAAGATAGTGGTATTACCATGCATTGTAACTAAACCTCCCCATAGCTAAAGCTAGGGGGTTCTAAGGGCGAATTCACCGGGGTCTCTGGGCTTTGAAATATTCATATTTATGATATTTATCATGTAATTATCAGGCTAGCGATGATAATATAGCATCAAGTAGCGGTCATGTAGCAGAATATTGCTACGCACAGGATGCTCAGTTAATTGTTATATTAAGTTGATAGAGTTAGTGTTTTTATTAAAAACAGTCATTCACACACCAGACGTTGCAATGTAGTACTGATCTCTCAGTCTATGTTGAATATCACTTGCCGTCTTTGTCACCAGCCTTTGTCACCAGCGGAAAAACAGGCCGATTAACGCCATGCGGCGGCGGCTTGTGGATTCACTGCAACAAGGGTTTTGCCCTGCTCATTTTTTATCCGAATCCAGTGATGCTCCGTGAGCAGATTTAACGCAGGGTCACGCCTGCTTTTGTCACGTAATGGACTGGATTGTTGAATGGCACGAGGCGTGATCTGCTGTACTCCCCGGGATAACAGCCAGGACATGAGTTTTTTTGCATCCTGATGGATGAGTGTGGCGGGGACAGGCGCAAGTAATCGCCGGGCTTCCTGAAGATGCCAGTGAACAATTTGAATCGCCTGTTCGGTATGCAGCGCACTAATGTCACCGGCGGCTCCGGCAAACAGATGAAAAAGCGCGGCCAGCCGGGCGGCATTTTCTGCGGTTTTACTGGCAAAATCTTTGACATCAGTCCACTGCCCTTCCTGTTTCAGGCCCGCTTCAAGATGGTTGAAAAAAAGGATCCACTGTTGTTTTGCTTCCCGGCTAAACTGTAATACCGGCAGCGGGTAACAGCCAAGATGTGTCAGCTTCCTGCTCTGGTCGAGACAGGCAGTCAGATGTTTTTCAAAATCGGCCATATATTCGCGGGATGATGGGGGCTCCTGGTAAAAACGGCTGCCCATGGCGCTTTCCGGGTGGGCCAGTAAACAGCGTGCCAGAAAACCACTCTGCCGGCCAATGCCGCTGGCCTGATGAGCGAGTTTTTGCAACAGGATGGGCTGCATCATCAGGTTCAGGGTGAGTCTGCGATGCTCAAGTGTATAGTTGTTGCTGGTTTTGCGGTGGGCAGTGAACGGCTTACCATCCCACAGGCGGTTTAACAGGGCGACAAAACGTATCGGGCTGCCCTGCATGCTGTGGTTACCCAGGACAATCCCGGCTTCATCACTCCAGAGAGAGGCGCTGGGCCAGCCAGACGAAAGCTCAGAAGCGAGGGCTTCCTGGGTGGCATCTTCAAAGTAAAGCTCGGGTTGCAGGGGAATGTCAGGCTCCTGCCGCATCAGACGACTCAGTCGTGATGTGAGCTCATGATTGTCATCACCCGTTATCATGGTGCGCTTTATCTGGCTTAACAAGCCCTCTTTTTCCATTGACCAGGCATGATGCAGGGCCCGCGCGGCGGAAACGGCGGGAGCACGCTGCTGTCTAAAGGTGTTTTCCCATGTTCGGCTGGCGTCTGAAAAAACAGAGTCAGCGGCACTTTTGCGTTCACCGCTCATTCCGGCGGTAAGAAAATACAGAGAGACCGGACTGACCAGACAGTGATCGCGGGCCACGTTAGCGTTTGCCTGGCAGGCGAGTGAAATATTCGCCAGCGCACTACTGGCAATCAGCGGCAGCGGTTGCTGGCCGTAATGATGGTAAGAGGAAACCGCCTTTTGTACGACAGCGGGCAGCGCATCCGTGGGATAGGGGGCTGATGTTGATTTTTCAACAACGGGCACCGGCTGTGGCCAGTCATTATGGTGATTAATTTTCTGAAGTGTTCCTGATGAGGCCGTTGTTGGATTCATTACCTTCATTATTGGCTTCTTCATTACCTTCCCTGCTGTATTTCTTGTTGCATCCAGGACATTAATTTCTCAGGATGGCCTGTTTTTGTTGTGCGAAGCGATACCTCTGAATTTGAAGGGTCATAATATCCTTTCGACAACGATAAGTGGGCACCAGCGGCACTAATACGGCAAGAAACTCTGCCGTACGGGATGTTTCTGTGCGCTGTACCACATAGTATCTCAGCAGCACGACTTTAGCTGGCAAATACGCCATTCTGGTCAGCGTTAACTCATCGTCTGGTAATGCCAGTAAAGATTCTCTTGCCGACTGTGAAAGAGTCTGCCTCCTTGCCATGTATTTTCCCTCGTAAATTATTCGGTACGATATTTTTAACAAAAATTGTTATCGCATAAGGGTACACCCTGACGCCATAATCAAAACGTGACAGTACACAATAAATGACATAACCTATATGCGATAGAGTAAATGCAATAACCTAAATACGATAACGCGGTGAAAAAATGTTTATCAGAGCTTATTTAAGGGCGTCAACGGAAGATCAGTTTGCCGATAGGGCAAAAGATATGCTGGAGCAGTTTGTCCAGGAACGTGGGCATAAAATAGCCAGTTACTACAGGGAGAACATCAGCGGTACCAAACTTGACCGTCCGGAGCTGGGGCGTTTACTGATAGACAGTCACCTCAATGACATTTTGCTGGTCGAGCAGATAGACCGCCTGACACGTCTTAGCAACAGCGACTGGATGACGTTGAAAAAGCAAATTGAACAACACGAATTGCGGATTGTCAGCCTGGATGTCCCCACCTCATGGCAGGCGCTTTCAGATAAAGACCCTTCGCAGGCTGACCCGATAACCCGTGCCGTGATAACCGCCATTAACAATATGCTGATCGACTTGATGGCCGCGATGTCGCATAAGGACTGGCTGAGCCGCCGCCAGCGGCAAAAACAGGGAATTAAACGGGCGCATACGCTGGGTAAATACCTGGGTAAGCAGGCCGATCAGGAACGGCATCAGAAAGTCCTGTACTACCGGCAGGTTAAGAAACTGAGTATCCGTGAAACAGCTGATGCAACGGGCTACAGTGCTTCGCAGGTTTGCCGCATCCAGGCTCTTTATAAAGAAGTGGTATCTGAATGAAAAATAGCCTTCTGGCATCTCGGCAAAAATGCAGGAAACGAGCCTTTGCGCCGTCGCATCAGCAAAATTAGTCAGAGTGTAATGTAAAAAACTACCTGCTCTTCTCAAACTCAAAACTCACCTTGCCGGTCGCCTTGTCCAGCACCAGTCTGGCATCGAATGACTTGCCTGCCTTGCTTTTAAAGCCTTTCAGCAGGCCGGTTTTTCCTTTGCTAAGCAGGATTTCCGCCTGTGTTGGGGTCAGGGTCTTGCTGGCAACATCCGCCCAGACTTTAAGATCGCAGCCCGCACAGGCATACACTTTGCTGGAGACAACGATTGCTCCGTTGCATGTTGGACAGGGGATTTTCAGGCGTGGCAGCTGGCTGCTTTGGGCTTTAGTAGAGCTCCCGGGGGTTCCCTTTGCCATCCGGCTCAGATCGACATTTACCACCTGAGTGGCAATGAAATCATCCAGGGTGTCCAGAAAATCCTCTACCGTCAGACTGTAATGGTCAAGTAAAACCGGACACTTTGTTAAGCTACCCCGACTAACGATAACTGTTCATATTTCATTGGGGAAAGATACCCCAGTACGGTGTGCGGACGTTTGCTGTTGTAATAAGCCAGGT
>CANJWD010000057.1 GCA_947478475.1 Enterobacterales bacterium | reverse complement strand
TAATGGATCCCCGTCATAACGGTCCGTGCTGATAATCAGAACATGGGGTGGCAGGCGGGGCGGTGTTTTCTTATCTGGTGCTGATTCTGGTGCTGCCATCGTCATCCAGCTGGACGAGTTGTACACCAGGCACTGAGCCACGGGAATACCACTGGATAGCGCCAGTGCAGCCTCGACAGAAGGTGGCACACTGAAATTTCCTGATAGAGCGTTCGGTGGGGTATAACCCTGTGCTTTGCCCTGCTCCTGCCCCCAAAAACGGTAACTGGTTAATCGTCCCAACGCATCGAAGGTAATCAGCTTATGGTTATCATTTTGATCAATAATATGATTTTGCGTCATAAAGCGGTAATCATAGGCCACTGTGGTGCTCAGACCTGCTGCATCCATAAGCAGCGCTGTGATCACACAATCATGAGTATCCCATATGATGGTGGTTTTCCCCGTTAGCAGGGTTTCGCGCTGGGCTTGCGGCCGGTAAAAATGCTCCATGCTTTGATAATCCGTATAGCCCCGCCGGGCTACCCAAACGGCGCTTTCCTTGCCCAGATGTAGCGGCGGCATGACCCGGTGATAATCTGCGGTAGCGAGGAGTTTAACGAGTTCATCCTGAGTCAGTACATCCGTAAACGCCGTTAAAGCCTGTTGGTCCAGCTCTGCCGTTTCTCTCCAGGCAACCAGCGGAGGCCAGGCCGGTGGTCCATCCGGGCCAGAATAATCGGTATAGACGATGCGCTGATGCCCCAGATACACGTAAGGGGTTCCCGCCGCGATCAGACTATCTGCTGCACTAAGAGTTTCCAGCGTGATGCCCTGCTGCGGAACCTTTTCGGCCGCATACTCCCAGGCATCACTGCGGGAAACATCCGCGATACCCAGCATAAAGCGATTGTCGTCAGTCAGATGATGCCAGGTCTGGCGAGAACGAGTCAGACGCAGTTGCCGTTGCTGTTCATCAAAGCTGCTGGTAAACAGCGTTAGCGGCAGCGATTCGGGGTAAGGCGTTTCTTCTGGTTCTGGCCGGCGCGGGTAAGCAATGGTGAGGCTATCGGTTACACATCCCCAGGCATCACAGGCGAGTACAACCTGTTGGCTGCACTGGGGATCGGTAGCAACACGTTCATAGTGATAAAGACGGCTTTCAATTTCGCTGGTCCAGGCGGCGGGTTCCTCCCCGGTAATTCCTGGTAACCGGCGCACCTGATGGCGATGATCGCTGACGGTATAGGGCAGCGCAGACTGCGGACTGTTGTCTTCGCCATACAGCTCACTGTGCAGCAGTTGCCCTTTCAGCGCACGGTGCAGCCAGTAAGCCTCTTCGGCAGAGGGCGTCAGCGCCACATCTTGTTGCAACGTGCCATCATAAGTGCTGAAGCGGCTGTTAAAAACAGGCCACGCCTCGTTATCTCCCTGCCAGTATTCAGCCGCAAATTGTCCGTCTGTTTCAGGGCAACCGGTAGCAAACCAGCTGACAGTGCGGGAGGGAAAAACTTCGCTGATACTGTTATCGCTGCCCATAGCAAAGCAATCCGTATCGGTTTGGACTACCCGGCCAAACCCCCGGAACTCCCGTTCCCGGCCATCCCAGGCACCGTGGGCATAATTTTGTAACGAGGTGATTCTGTTACCGCTGATTTCATCCGCTACTTCCTTGCGCCACAGCAACGGCATCGGAAAAGGCAGATAGCTAATCGCTCGCTGACCTGTTTCTGTTGCGTTCTGTTTTTCATCCAGCCAGAACTGGGCCGAACTGCGATAAAACAGTGTCGTGTTCGCTCCCATTTGGTTATGAATGGTATGGAGCAGCCAGGGCTTATTTTTTGTCACATCAAGACGCCAGTGGGTGCACATCCTGTGAGGCACGGTCAGGATAATACTGGAGACACCCAATCCTTGCGTGTCTGCAATAGACAATCGACAGCTACGATCAAAGGTCACTCCGTCGGGCAAACTGATGGTCACAGAAGCGGAAAACCTATTACCGCTTTCGTTAATAAACAGTAGCAGCGTGTTACCTTGTGCATAGAGAATGTCGCAGGTGCCGGACCCATCCATATCGGCCAGCCAGACACGATCCGGATCCCACTCTTCCGCAGATAAGCTGAATCCGGGCAGCGTCACAGGCGCTCCGAAGCGGCCATGTCCTTGGCTGGGCCAGCAGCGGACACTGTCAACCGAAATTTCCACCAGATGTTGCTGACCTGAACCTAACATATCGGCGAAGGCCACCAGTTTACGGGCATCCCTGTTGGGCAGCGGCAGGGTAATGCCATCAGCCTGGATAACCGTCTGTGCCGGGCCCCAGCCGGTTTCCTGGTTTGCATACAGACGGACACTGCGCGGCCCGATCATCACCAGATCAGGCAGTCCGGCGCCCGTCAGGTTAGCCAGTTGCGCCAGTGGGTGAAAATACTCTGTCGGTAAGGCGGAGAGAGGAATCAGCGGCGACCACTGGCCATCCGGATGCAGGGTATGGTAACCGTTGACCCCGGCTGAGGTTATGATCCAGTCCAGCTGACCATCACCGTTAATGTCCATCAGCATCGCTTGTTGCTGCTGCGCTGGAATGCGCGGCAGCGGCGTTATCTCACCCCAGGTAACTCCATTGGGCTCCTTTCCCTCCCTGTCACGCTGGGGTGCCCGATACCACCAGGCGCCGGGAATATCCTGATAAAGAATGCCAGGCAAGCCTTCTCCATAGAGATCAACAAACTGCCACGGCTGCTGATAATTGAATGTTTCCAGCTGGGGCATGGGCTGCCAGTCAGGCAGGTTGTTCGTCTCCAGATGCTGATAACCCAGTAGCAGTGGTGGTAAGCTTATCAGGGCACCATCAGGCTCATGCGCCACGCGGTGCACCGCAATCAGGGTGGTCACACAAGGATCCAGCGCGTACTCCAGTATCAGCCGGGCAACCAGGGCGGGCACTTCGCTTTTTGTCGCGGGGCCCTCCAGTGCCTGCAGGCGGTGAAACGTCAGGATTTGCCGGCAAAGTCGGCGGGTGCGGATTTCAAAACCATAATCAAAACGTGAAAAGGGGTCGGGACGCATCGCCCAGCCGCTCTCTCCTGCAGCAAAAGCAGGGGCACTCCCTGCGTCAGCCGCGCGCTCACCGTAGTCGAACAGCAGATAAAACAGCCACTGCTGATCGTCATTTCCGCTATTATCCAGAGCAAAAAATTCTGTTTTTGGCTTGATATTACCGTAACTTACCTGACGCAAATAGCGCTGCGCGCCGGACAGGGGGTGCTGTTCGGTTTCATCCTGACTGCATTTGACATCATCTTCAGCCTGATAGTGATAGTAAATATGTTCACAGCTCAGTGTGACGCTTTCTTCCAGCAGCCACTCGCTAATCTGGTTGTCGTCAGCCGGGCTGGCGACACGAGCGTGGGCGTTTTTACCAAACAGGCTGACCTGACCGTCAGGGCTGAACATCACCCAGAAGGGTTTTTCCTCGCTGTCCGGCCCTGGAAGCCAGTATTCCAGCCGACTGAAATCACGCAGAATGCGGGGCTGGTAACGTATCACCTGCCAGGTCTCAGCCAGCGCCGTCCCCAGCAGCTGATCAGTGTGGCGCACGACTGGATTTCCCTGATCATCAGCAACCCTGTTCATCACCTCACCGTCGGGGGAGAGGAAGCTGTCCTTGTCCTGATAACGGGGCACACCATGTGAAGTGCGGCGACGAATAGCCATGGAAGCACATTGCCACCCTATGCCAAAGGCACTGTTACCACTGCCGCTACTGTAGTTTAGCGCGAGTGCGGGAGCAGTGCCGCGCCCGGCGGAAATGGGCAGTGGGATCGAGAGCGTTGCCATCCCGGTCGGGCCGCCCACGGTGAGTGTATCGCCCATACCCTGAATGGCGCCGCCACCTTTGGGCAGGGAAGGTGCAGTAATGAGGCTATTCTGGCGGTTGTCCATAATAAAACTCCATCAAAACTTCTTGCCAGACCCCTATGACAGGGCCCGGCATATTGAGTACAAAAATAGGGAAAATCCCTGTCTGTCAGTTAATCGCGGTCAGTTAATCGCGGTCAGTTAATCGCGAATGGTGTAACGGATGTGCAGTATGATGTCATTCAGACTCCGTAATACCTCAGACTGTCTCTCTGTCGCATGGGGGAAGCGCAGGATCAGAGACCCTTCACTGATAGAAAGCCCTTCGAACGGCAGATAGTGGTGGTCGTTGAAATCAAGCTGAAAGAGACCACTGTCGTTCATCCCTTGCGAAATGGCGACCTGGCAGCAACTCGGATTAATGACAGAATTGGAGCCGCTATAGGAGAGCACACACTGGATATCCTGATACGGCCCCAGCAGGGCGGGCAGGGAGACGCTAATCTGCTTGATAAGACGGGAATCACCCAATTCGCCCAGTGCAGTAGGGTAATCTCCCTCGATATCAAGGGCAGCAAGGTCCAAGGTGACACTGAACAGGTTTTGGTTATTGTCCAATTCCAGTTTATGCGTCTTGCCAAAAGAACCCTGATCGTCCAGTACCTGATTGACTGCTTCATTGAAGCTGACATCCAGCACATCCTGCATGGCCTGTGCCATGGAAACCGTGCGCATCACCTCTAACGTGCGCTGCCTCCACTCCTGCCAGGCTGTCTCCAGCTGCGCCAGACTGAGCATCAGCGCCTCACCGCAGAGCAGACCGGCATGATTCGTATCCCAGGCCCCGGGCTGGATGAAGGTAGTTGTTTTGCCGCTCTCCCACTGATAACTCAGTTGTGCCTTCAGGCAGCGCATGATGGTGAGGTCGTAGAACTGGTAGAACAGCGCTGACAAACGCCCCTGCATCCAGCTGTAGAGCGCTTCATTGCTGAATTTTGTTTTGAGGAAATCGAGCTGTGCCTGCATCTGCTGCCGCTGGGCCTGCAGATAGTCTTTCTGCAACAGTGTGGCTTCCAGCTGGATGTCAAGACCAGCCTGTTGTGCTTTAATCTGCGCTATCTCATGCTCCGCAGCAGCACGCTGCATCTCCCACTCCTGGGCACGGCGACGGTATTGCTCGGAGGTGGCGCGCGCTTCGGCGGAGATAGTCCGGGCGGTAGCGCCGGTATCCAGGCCATCGGCGATAGCGTGGGTTATCCCGCCCCAGTCTGCACCACCCGCCGCCAGACCAAAGATATTGGGTGCCATATTCAGCGAGGCAGCGGCGATGCGCAGGCTATTGGCCGCAATCGTCATCCGGCCAGCAGTGAGACGTTCATCAATAGCCTGCTGCTCCGTACGGCTGACACCGCCATCCACCAGCAGCTCCTGATAGTTCTGATGGCGGGCGGTAGCGGCCTCAAGCGCGAGAGAAAGCGTTTTCTGCTCAGCCTTCAGCTGCCCGATAGCTTTCTCCTGCATCTGGAGACTAAGCAGCATCAAATCTACTGCCTGCGTCTGCATCAGGGCGCTAAGCGCTTCGCTGTCCCGCCGTTCGATCACCGCGGCCAGAGTGCTGCCGTACTGCATCAATTGCGCTACCAGTGCACGTGCATTATCCAGCATCAGCGGGAAGCGCCGGATGGAAAGACCGCCAACATTGGGAAGCGCTCCGGCACCACCAGAACTGGCGGCGGCGGCGGCGCTTTGCAGCGCTTTTGGATCGGCGGGGCTGGCGTAAAGCGGCAGTATCAGCGGCTGACCGTCAAGACTCAGATTATGACGCAGGTTGTACAGGCGCTGACGCAATGTCTGCCAGTATCCCTTTAGTTTGCCATTCTCGGCGGGCAGGAACAGGGCCGTGAGTGAATTAGCGGTACGCAGTTCAGCCGTGACTGCCGGAGCACCACCCAGCAGCTGATTCATTGCCTCCAACTGCTGGTTTTGCAGGGTATCACTGGCGGCCCGACTCAGTGGCGGATCGCACCAGTCACTGCTCAGCTGGCTGGCCGGCTCCTCCCCAAGCAGAGTGAGTGCCGTGACATACCATATCCTGGCCTCGTTCAGCGAGTCGGGCGTAAGCTGGCGGTAGGCTCTGTCGCCTCTGGCGACTATCAGCTCCAGCAGCTTCATCCAGGTGGCAATCTTGTAGTGCATCGGATCACCCTGTGCCACGATGTCCGGATCGCTGCTGTCAGTCTGAGTGTCGTCCCAGGCAGTGTCTTCCGCCAGCGGCCGGGTATTCCACTGACGATCCACATGGTGACGATTCGGGACGGTCCCTTCCACATAACCCTGCGGGTTGAAAACATAGTGCAGCCAGCGCTCGGCTTCTGCAAAATTCTGCGCCTGCAGCAATTTTTCCGTGACCAGCATCGGGGTGTAGTAGAACAGCTCCCAGAAATAGAGCCCGTTGGCACCGCTGAAATCCATAGGCTCTGAGGTCACATCTTTCGCAACCGATGCAGCGACTAACCACATGCCTGGTATGTGGCTGGAGAAACCTATATCAGCAAAAATGTCTTTTATTGGAATGGAATCGCTAGGATCGTAAGGCTTATCACTGCCGTAAGAATAAAAAATATGTAAAAATTTTTCCGCTGTCTTTAAAGAGCCTGGAATGAAAAAGCGATGACTCTCCTCACCATCACCCAGCGTACCCAGGTAAAGTATGTCATGATCCCTCAGATCACCAGCCGCCATGGCGAAGTTCCGGCTCGGTCCGTGTGTTGTCGAATCATAGGCTTCCGTGGTGATATCAAAATAGCGCCCCTCACCCAGCTGCGGCTCCTGCAACTGCTGTGTATCCCAACTGAGCACACGATCCAGCCCGGACTGGGCACGATTGATGAGCTCACGGGCAAACAGGGTATTGAGGCGGGTACGCCGTACCTGATCAGTGGCTTCGATATAGCTCGCAGCCCCCTCATCGAAGATCGCGATATATTCCTTCGGATTGGATGCTCCTGCCTCATTCTTCGTGACTTTTATGGTGAATGTCTGGCTAAATACTTCCGTTTTATTCTGACGAACCTGCAGGGTATGCGTTGTTGTTATCCCGTCACCGGAGAGAGACGAGATATTATTGCTGATTGCGGGAGTGGCAGCGTTCTTTGGCAAGTCTTTAAAGTCATTATTGTCCCAACGGTAGTCAAATGCCCGGCCCGGAGTGTAACCCGTATAACCCAAGGTATCGGTGCGCTGCCAGTAACAGGTGGCGGCCTTTGTATCGATCACTTTCAGTGCAATCGACTCTAACAGTTTTTCTTTCTCTAACCTCTGGGTATATCTCAGGGTAACCTGATGCTGACCAGGCTGTGCCCGGGCAATCGGCTGCTGACTGCCAGCAAAGAATACGGTCAGGGCGCGGGCCATGGGGGTAAATTTAACGTCATTAAGCACTAAATGGCTCTGTATCTCTGTTGTTTGACCACTCCCTGTCTCGTCAACAGGAACCCATACAGCCCAACTATAATATAGTTGATCATATGAATTGGGAATCCTATACGTGACAGACACCGCGGCCGTGGCGTTACCCTGTTGATTCTTCTGCAATGTTACAGAGTGAGTTTTATCATCACCACTTTGAGTAAAATTCCACGTCTGCACCTCAATCGTTCTGTTGATATACTTAGGCTTCATCACCAGCTGAAAATCAAATTTATACGTCTTTCCATCTGCAGTGCTGAGCCCGGTCTTTACCACATTAATCAGATCGGACCTGTCATAATCATCGGATTCCTCCGTTATATACTGAAAAGACATCGTTCCTGAGGCATCATAATCCGTTGTCTTTGTGGTGATGGCAAAGGTGGCGGTATGTGTGCACTCGGAGTTAGAAACCACAGACGCCACGGAACAAGGGCCCACGGTCAAAATATCGCCTGAGTTATCCGTTGGGTTACCGGGCTCACAAATTTTTGTCGGCGACTTAGACAGATCTGCGGTAGTGATGTGGGCGCTGGCACTACAGGATAACAGCGGCGGTATATGCAAGTTATCGATCTCTGCCTTGACACCAACCGCCTTCACCTCAAGCCACTCTGTCGGGCAGCTGTCCCTGGGCGAACCCTCTTCTACCACGCTGGAGTAACTCAGCGCAGTGATTTCGCGGATCAGCTTATTGGCCGCATCGGTACCGTTCAGATTGTTCGAAAACAGCTTAATGACATCATTCCATTCGTCAGTTATCGCCTGGTACTGCATGCCGTTGTCAATCAAGCCGCCGTATACTTTCCCGACGCCTGCCTCTCCCGGTTTATAGAGCATAAACAGGATCCCATCCTGCAGCGCATAGTAGGAGAGATAGAGATTAAACAAGGGGCGCTTACCATCGAACAATTCCGGGGGGATAGTTAGTGGAAAGCTCAGTGCCGGCGACCAGCTACCATTGATCTTGCGGTAACTCAGTTTCAGGCTATATTTTTCTAGCAGTTTTGGGGGTTTCCCCCCCTCGGGGATACTCTCTGTCTGCTGCTCTATCCAGGCGATATAGAGCCGGTTATTGAAGATAACGGGGCGCACTTCGTCATTAATGGCATTGACCGGGCTCTGAATTTCCTCCCAGGCATGCCAGGCTGAAGCGACGTAACCCGCCATCCCGTCGCCAGCCTCGTTGTTCAGACTGCGCCAGTAATAACTGTACGGCTGGCTGGTACTGCGCCCGGTGAAATAGCTCATACCACTGTCCAGCGTGGCCGCATGCTGATAGCCGCACAGCACTTTGAGATTGGCCACTTCCTCAAATCCGCTGAGGTAATTCAGGTAGGCGTTTTCTACCGAATCTTTGCTTAGCTGGCTCTGGCTGATCTCCGTGAGCAGCGCCTGTTGCAGAGGGGTCTGGTTATAGCGCAGAGTGGGGTCAACGTAGTTCTCCGGGTAATACGCCAGCTCTGATAGCCCCGCCCAGCTGCTGTAGCTTTTGTTGTACTGATCCCACTCCCCGAAGAAGGAGTCCAGCAGGACAGTGCTATTGATATTTTCCTCCATACCGTGCAGACAACGGTGGATATAACATTGCACACTGGAAATAGCCGCCGCGATACGGGTGGTTGTGACCTGGCCACTGGCCTGGTTGTCGATAAGCAGGTATTGAAACAGGTCATCGCGGTTATTGATCAAGATGCCGGCTGTTCTGAGCCCGGGCGCTTTTTTCGCAAGAAAAAGGGCACAGAGCGCGCTGCTCAGCGTTTCCTCCAAAGTCTGCCGCAGCGCGCTCTGCTGGCTGCCTGGCAGCGCGGCCTCGAAGTCGGTGGCGCAGGCTTGCCAGGCAGCAAACGCCTGGTCGTATTTGCCTTTCAGCAGACTGGCCAGACTGGACACCGATACGCCCAGTGCCTGAGCCTGGTTCAGCCAGTCGAGAATGCGCGCCCCCTGTTCGACAGTGAGTCTGGATTGGTTAGCGTCCAGCGCAGCAG
>CANJWD010000056.1 GCA_947478475.1 Enterobacterales bacterium | reverse complement strand
GTTTATCCTTGTCCTTGCGCCTGTACCAGCAATACGCACCTTTAGAAATCATTCTGAGCTGCAGGACTAACCGTGCTTCTAACTGCCGCCTCTGCGCCATGTCAACATCCAGTATTTCCGCCCCCGCACTGAAAACGATAGTGACCATAGCCTCAGCCTGAGCTTCGATAAAACTACGGGACATAGTGTTTTCCCGCTCAAGATAATCGGCAAGTTCGGCGATAAAATGCTGAATTTCACGCGCAACAGCGGCACGAAAGGCGGCAGAAGTGCCAGAGCGTTCACGCAGTAACAGACGAAATGCATTAGGATTATTACCTATAAATTCCATAAAAGTGGTTACTGATGTACGAATAACACTACCACCCTTGGCGATGCGCAGGCGCGCCTGACGCATCAACTGGCGTAGCATCAGGCCACTTTCATCTACCATAGTCAGTCCAAGCTCATCCACATCGCGAAAGTGGCGATAAAAAGAAGTAGGTGCGATGCCAGCCTCCCGTGCTACCTCACGCAGGCTGAGACTGGAAAAACTGCGTTCAGCACTTAACTGGCTAAATGCTGCCTTGATAAGGGAACGACGTGTGCGTTCTTTTCGTTGCGCTCTGACACCGATAATCATACCCAAGGGATATTTAATTTCCTTAACAACACTAATACCATACAACACTTGGCAGTGTAGCAAATTTTCTTTCCCCTGCTGTTATACAGGCAAAAAATATCAGACACGCTGGAAAGGAGCACACCAGTGCCAAAGCGCTACCGGGGCAGCGCACAGTTTTCCCGTTTTCCCCATCGACTTTCTCCATCGGTAAATGAAACTTTCCCGTATAATGCGAAAGTTATTTTTGCCAGTAGAGTTAATGATGATTATCAGTTTGATCGCAGCGCTTACAGCAGATCATGTAATAGGCATGGGAAATACCATACCATGGCACCTTCCTGTTGATTTAGCATGGTTTAAACGTCATACACTCAATAAACCGATCATTATGGGACGTAAAACCTTTGAATCGATCGGTCGCCCTCTCCCAGGACGTGCAAATATTGTGTTAAGCCGCAAAGCAGCGAGTAATCACGCAGGAGTCATTTGGGCTACTTCATTAGCTGAAGCGTTAGCTCTGGGCTCCTGTGCTAATGAAATCATGATAATAGGAGGCTGGCATATTTATCAGCAATTCCTGCCCCGTGCTGATCGGCTATATTTGACCCATATTGATATTAAAATTACAGGAGATACCTGGTTCCCACCCTATCAGCCAGAAGAATGGATGATTTCATTTAGAGAATTTCATAATGCCGATACAGCAAATCCTTATAACACCCGATTTGAGATCCTGGATCGTCGCTAAGTTAAATTACACTATTCTTCTCACATCCCCTCACATCACATCCCCTTACATCCCTTCACACTTGTTTGCGGCCGCACCGGCAGCAGCCTTCACAATGACCGCAAATGCCTGTGCTTTGAGGGAGGCTCCTCCCACCAGCGCGCCGTCAATGTCTGGCTGAGTAAATAATTCAGCAGCATTGCTATCGTTCACCGAACCGCCATACTGAATGATCACCTGAGCCGCAACGGCAGCATCCCGGCTGGCAATATGGCCACGGATAAATTGATGTACCTTTTGTGCCTGTGCAGGCGTGGCAGACTTGCCAGTACCAATGGCCCAAACAGGCTCATAAGCAATCACAGCATCAGTAAAAGCCACCGCGCCTAACGTATTCAGTACAGCATTCAGTTGCCTGGCGCATACGGATTCGGTTTTACCTGCGGCGTTTTCTGTTTCGGTTTCACCAATACACAGCACTGGGATCAAACCGGCTTCTTTTAATACACCGAATTTTTTAGCAATAAAAAGATCGTCTTCATGATGGTAACTACGGCGCTCAGAGTGACCAATAATGACATATTTTACACCGATATCTTTTAGCATAGTCGCCGAGATTTCACCGGTATACGCGCCTGTAGCGTTGACACCAACATCCTGAGCCCCTGGTAAAATAGCGCTGTCAGTTAGCAAATTTTTCGTCCGTTCCAGGTAAACGGCCGGAGGCGCAACGATAATGTTACAACCCATGACATTTTTCAGTTCGTTACGCAGACTAGCGATAAGCTCGTTAACCATCTGAACACTGCCATTAAGTTTCCAGTTACCAATAACTAAGGGACACCGCATATTTTTTACTCCTAACTGTGCATTAAAAATGAACCTGCGCTGACAGTATAGATTTTATTGAGCCTGATGACTTTTGCTTCTCTTAATGGATGGCTACATCCATAGTCGGGACGCTGAAACTTAAGGATCAGCGAGCATTAGTTTAACGGGTTCAAAAGCAAAAGTGAGCCCTTTTTCTCCGCCATTAACGACAACGTAGCGTATAGCACCCACCGATCGCGTGTAAAAACGGGATCCTTCACCTGATTCCAATAATTTTAATGTGTGAACGGTACTCTGTTTAAGGGAAAGTGTTGGTTCAAACTGGGTCATTAGCGCTGCTATGTAATTTACTGCCAGTGAACGAAGCGCTTTTTCTTCACTAATTTTGGCGGGTAATAAGGTTATTTGTAATGTTTTTATCTTGCCAGTGCGCTTTTCCAGGGCAGCAGAAAGATAGAGATGTTCATTAATTTTGCTGGCGGCACGGGTCAGCGGCGGCGAGTTATGTTCAATTTTAATAACACGGAATTCATCGATCGGCAGAGCTGGATTATCCGTGTTAAACCTCTCGCAAAATTTTGCCAGTGTCAGATCAAAAGCAGGCGCATCGGGAAGCAAATAAGGCGCAATCGGTGGATCCGAAGCTGCGACGATACCAGCGTTATTACTGGCGGCATAAGGCTGACTCATCGTGGCAGTCAGTAGCAAGCTGCTGAGAAAAAGGGTTGTTTTTTTCATGATTATTAAAAACATGATTATTAAAAATTGGATAAATATTCAGTCATTTTTACCAGTAATTCTCACCGGTAATATGCCCAGGTTTTCGGCGTAAATGCTTTTGCATCTGACGGCTATGCGCCAATATATACTGTGTATCCCTGACCATTTGAGGATTGCCACATAACATTACATGACTGGTTTGTGCACTAATAGCCAGACCAACTGCGGCTTCCAGTTGACCACTGTCGATAAGCGCCGGCACACGACCGGTAAGTGAACCCGAATCTTTTTCACGGCTAACAACCGTTTGAATTCGTAATTTTCCGTTATGACGCTGCTGCAATTGTTGCATTAATGGCAGGTAACTGAGATCTCTGGCAAACCTTACGGCATGTACCAACACCAAATGATTAAAACACTCCAGGGAGCGCCCCTCCTGAAGTATTGAAAGGTAAGGTCCAATAGCAGTACCGGTCGCCAGCATCCATAACGTGTCACAGGCAGGAATTTCGTCCAGAACAAAAAACCCCGCTGCCTGTTTTGTGATCATCAGTTCACTCCCTACCGGGAGCGTATGCAGGCGCCGACTGAGACCGCCCTCTGGTACGGTAACCAAATAAAATTCAAGATTAGGGCAACTGGGTGCATTGACGTAAGAGTAAGCACGTTGCACCCTTTTCCCTTCAATATCTACTGCCAGCTTCGCAAATTGCCCTGCAATAAAAACATCTACCGGCGCACTAACAATGAGACTAAACAAGCTATCTGTCCAATGCTCTACTCGAGTTACTCTGCCACTGACCCAGTCAGCCATAATCTACTGTCCCTACGATTGTCTCTACGATTGTCTTTACGATTAAGCATAAAGAGATGCCGCCAGCCTGCTGTATAGCACACGGAGAAAAATCTCCACAACTCAGTACGCTGGATCTTCGATCAACCGTTTCTCCAGCATAACCACCTGCTGAACCTCGTAATCCAGCTTTTCATACAGGCATGGCACAGTATCACTCTCTTCACACATCACAATTTGGATTTTCGGGCAACCACGGGCGATAAGTTTTTTCTCCAGCCTGCTGATCAATGCATTGGCAATGCCACGGCCGCGATAATCGGGATGAACGGCAAGGTAACACGCTGAGCCACGATGGCCATCGTACCCCCCCCATTATAGATCCCACCACAGCACCACTGATTTGTGCGACCAAAAATAGATCTGCTTCATGGTTTAATTTACGCTCAATATCCATTTCTGGATCATCCGATGGGCGCAATACATCACAACACTCCCATAATGTAACAATTTCTTCAAAATCATCCTGTCGAAATACACGAATTTCCATACTTCTATACCGCTGCCAAATAATAGTGATCAATTTGATTTATCATAAAAACCATCATCCTGCGCAATGTTATGAAACTGGCGAAGCAGTGTGCTTATTCGGTATGCTTACCCCAAACATAACCACAATCGGTGAAAATTTCTGATGAGCCTGCCCAACCTTACCGAGGTCAAAAAATTTTTTCTGAATCTGCAGGACGAGATCTGTACCGGGCTTGTTGCAGCTGATAATCATGCTACCTTCTCTGAACAACTCTGGCAACACGAGGAAGGTGGTGGTGGCCGCAGTCGGGTGATGGTCAGTGGTGCGGTGTTTGAACAGGCTGGAGTCAATTTTTCGTCCGTTGCCGGAGCCTGTCTGCCTGCTTCCGCTACCGCTCACCGGCCCGAACTGGCTGGCCGGAGTTTTCAGGCACTGGGTCTTTCTCTGGTTGTTCATCCACAAAGCCCCTGGCTGCCCACCAGCCATGCCAACGTGCGTTTTTTTATCGCCGAAAAGCCAGGAAAACCTGCGGTCTGGTGGTTTGGTGGTGGTTTTGATCTCACGCCTTTCTACGGTTTTGAGGAAGATGCTGTCCACTGGCATCAGACTGCACGGTCACTCTGTCAGCCATTTGGCCCGGATGTTTACGCCAAATATAAAAAATGGTGTGACGATTATTTTTACCTTAAACACCGCCAGGAGGCCCGTGGTATCGGCGGCCTGTTTTTTGACGATCTGAATAGCCCGGATTTTAAAACCTGCTTCGATTTCACCCAAGCCGTTGGCGGCGGTTTTTTACCCGCTTACTTGCCGATCGTGGCAAGGCGTAAAGACCTGCCATGGGGAGACACTGAGCGCCAGTTTCAGCTGTATCGCCGTGGGCGTTATGTCGAGTTTAATCTGGTGTGGGATCGCGGCACACTGTTCGGCCTGCAAACCGCCGGGCGAACAGAATCTATCTTGATGTCACTGCCCCCCATGGTGCGCTGGGAATACAACTGGCAACCCGCTGCCGACAGCCGGGAAGCAGCGCTGTACCGGGATTTTTTGCCTGTCAGGGAGTGGGTCTGAAGCGGATAATTTAACCGCTTCTAATGCCATGAACAGTTGTTTTTTGTCCTGGTCTGTCAGATGAGGCGGATCGACGATTGTTCTGAACTGACTGTAGAGTCTGTCATCTATGACCACCCCACAGATCAACAACGCATGTAATTTAGTCAGTATTTCGTCATTGAGCCGCGCAATCTGAGGCCGGAGGATGGCGAGATTACGCGGCTGCCATGCTATCTCTGGCGCAGAAAGCCAGTCGGCGCGATAACGATACTGAATGGCCTTAGCGGCATTTATCTGCGCACTGATAAAAAATCTGACAGAAGTTTCATCCAGACCAACGGTTTTTGCTCGTCCGCTCGCCTGTTCAAAAACAAATTTTTCCTGCTCCGGATCTTCAGTAGCTAAGTGTTTTTCAGCTTTAAAAGCGGCAATATCCTTCATATAAGAGAGACGATCATTAATTAACACTGAGAGCTCATTAAAACTGTCACTATGGCTGGAAAAGGCAGAAAATATCGTCATATATCCCATAACAGCACACCATTTAAACACGGTTAACATCGTTTCCTCTGGTATACAATAATTGATGTAATAAACTGGACCCCATCACACGCAAGTCAACCTGCGGTGATGAAGCAGGGAAGCTGAGCCCGGCGGCGCCCGGTCTGGATTCAGGCGCCGTTTCTCATACACATTTTTTCATGAACATTTTTTTACGAACATTTTTTTACGAACATTGTGCATAATATCAAAGCCTGTTTTACTGATACAACCGTTAGTTACAGGAGCCATAACATGACCTGCCCGGTAATTTCCCTGGCGCGGCAGCTTATCCAGTGCCCTTCTCTGAGTCCCTGTGATGCTGGCTGTCAGGCCATTATGATCAAACGTCTGGTATCAATTGGCTTTACAGTCGAAGAAATGCATTTTGGCGCTACCCAAAATTTTTGGGCCTGGCGTGGAGCGGGGGCCACCCTGGTTTTTGCCGGCCATACTGATGTTGTGCCACCTGGAGATGAACATCTCTGGAAAAATCCGCCGTTTGAACCCATTATCCTGGATGGCATACTCTATGGCCGTGGGGCAGCGGATATGAAAGGCTCACTGGCAGCCATGCTAGTGGCGGCTGAACGATTTGTCGCCCTGCATCCTGACCATCATGGCCGTCTGGCATTCCTGATAACATCTGATGAAGAAACTGCTGCCACTAATGGTACGGTTAAAGTGATTGAAACACTGATGGCGCGCGGTGAGCAGCTGGACTATTGCCTGGTAGGCGAACCCTCCAGCACCGAGCGACTGGGCGACGTGATAAAAAATGGCCGTCGTGGATCGCTGACTGCCCACCTGTGTATCGAGGGCACACCGGGCCACGTGGCGTATCCGCATTTGGCAGATAATCCAATACACCGTGCATTACCTGCGTTACAGGAACTGGCTGCAACGCAGTGGGATACGGGGAACCAATTTTTCCCGGCGACCAGTATGCAATATGTTGATGTACAGGCGGGGACGGGAAGCAGCAACGTTATCCCCGGCCAGTGCCATGTACAGTTCAATTTTCGCTTTAGCACTGAACTTACAGCAGAGCGCATCAAACAGAAGGTCGCCGCACTGCTAAACCGGCATCAGCTGAGCTATCGTATTGAATGGGTGCTCTCAGGATTACCCTTCCTGACTGCGCCGGGTACACTGGTCAATGCAGTCATCAACGCGGTTCAGCATTACAGCGGGCTGCAACCAGAACTGCTTACCACGGGGGGCACGTCTGACGGCCGTTTTATTGCCTTAACGGGGGCTCAGGTGGTGGAGCTGGGCCCGGTGAATGCCACTATTCATAAAATTAACGAATGCGTCCGCGCATCTGATCTTCAGTTATTAAGCCGCATGTATCAACGGGTGATGGAGCAACTTATCGCGTGATAACAGTATATATGCTCACCGGCCAGAGCCACTGGGCATTTAGTCCGGATAAGTGGCAGCCATCATCGGCTCTGCCGCAACCGCTTTTTTATCCCTGCAGCGGGCGGCACAGCAGCAGGCTATCTGGAGGGTACTGATATGCACTGGCTGGCAGATTACTGGTGGGTCCTGCTTATCCTTCTGGCAGGTATGATTTTTAACAGTATTAAAGCGCTCCAGCGCCTGGACCATAAGCGCTACCTCAAAAATAAACCCCGGGATGACGATCAACCTTGATTCATCCTGTTTTGCAAAAAACACCCATTAAGCAACGTTCGATAATATCCTGCATAAGTCTCTCGCTATTTTGTGATTGATCTTTCTTGCTTAACCTAATTATTCAGAAGTGCAAGGCACTTATCTATTTTTTATCAAATAAATGTATATTTCGTTTGACACCGGGAAAATCTAATAGAGAATTTTCTTATAGATTTTATTTTTTAAAATTGATATTTTACTTTAAAAGCACTTGCATACCAAAATTATTTAAAATTGCAGTAGCGTTAGCTGAAATTTAAAATAATTTTTGTATAAGTTACTAATTACTAATCACGAATCAAAATAATAAGAAAATTCTTATTATTTATGTGTCACTGAATTCAATTTCACCAATTTCACTAAAATGAAAAAGTTAAAATAAATTTTGTCATTTTTCTTATATTCATATATGTGGGTATTATACAATGTTAAAACATGAATTTGATTATTTCGCTGAGCACGTACACGGAAGCATACAATACCTTCATCCATCAATTTCAGAAAATTCAGAAAATAACACAAAAGATAACTATGTAAAAATAATTAATAAAATAGTCACGCAATATCAACAAAATCAGGCGAATGTAAATAAAAATGGACCGATTAAAGTAAAATTTGATAATGGCAACTCGTTATCCATTTCTGTGAAAGATGACGTGATTAGTATTTCATTCGAAGATAAAACAGGCAATTTATTGCAGACGCTTTCTCAGGGCGTTGTACAAAAAACGATTTCTATCCCACTGGAAAAGTTTATATCAATCCTCCAGTTAGACAGATTGAAACATCCTAAAATCTATAAGCTAACTGATGCGCAGAGAAGCACCATTACTCTCAGCGGTGATCTTAGAGGAATGAATTTTAGTGGTATGAATTTAAAGGGAGTTACTTTTACGGCCGCTGACCTCAGCGGGAGCAACTTTAGTAATGTAAACGTTGCAGGGGCCAAATTTTCGCACGTTCTCTTCAATGGTGCAGATCTGAGCAACACTGATTTCGGTCAGGCTAACGCGCTGGGCAATGTCACTCTCCCAAAAGCAAAATTTGGTGACTCACCCCGTTTGTCTCGCCTATTTGGTTTGAATTTAGAAAAGGTAAATTTTACCAACACCCACTTCCTCCCGGAAGACCTTTCGGCACATGTCGATAACCCTCTGGCTTACAAGACGATTGATAGCCTGGATAATCCCGTTCTTAAAATTACCCTGATGGAACAGTTAGTCAGTTCGGCTGATCAGAGATCTGGATATATCAACTGGGATGCTCTGCCCACTGATGTACTGTTTAAGCCCGCTTATCTTGAAAGCCAGACTGTCAGGAATTTTATTGATAGCAGGCTCATTCCTGAGGCGATAACATCCGGCAATATTGCACTCTGGATGGAAAGCAGGGCGAATTTCACCTCGCTGACTTATTTATTAAAAAAACAGAGCGAGATGGACAATATTGAATTCAGTCGCTTTGTGGCGGAAAAGAACGAATTTTTCATTCGGCTTATTCATCACTGCAAGCAATATGCTGATAGTAATGATTTGGCACGGAAAGCGGAGCAATTATATAATCGCTATGCCAGCCTCGAGCCCGTTAGCGAGCATGACCGGTATGGCCACTATGTTTTATTGCCAGGCGAAAATCTTGACGATGTTCGGGTGGTCTCTGAGGACGAGCTCAGTAACATAATAAATAGTGAACTGGAAGAATCCTCTTTTGTAGAAAAATTTAAAAACATAATAAATTTTATTGAGTTGCTTAGAGCCTATCCCAAAAGGATTTTATTCCAGACAATGATGCCACATGCAAAATGCAGCATTGCCTCATAGTTTTTGACTTTTTTCTCCCACCGCGTCAATACGCGACGAAAGCGGTTCATCCAGCTAT
>CANJWD010000055.1 GCA_947478475.1 Enterobacterales bacterium | reverse complement strand
GTGATAAAGATATCGCCAGGCTGGAGCACATCCTCAATACACGGGGACGGGCATCGCTCGGATATCGGTCACCAAACGCTGTATTTTTAGAGCATCTACGGGCAGCATAATGTCATCGGACTATGTGCATTTCATCTGGCGGAGGGCCTACGCGATTCCGTGGCCGTTTTTTTGCAAAAAACGCAAAAAAACGTCCCCCTCCGGCCATGGAATATGCTTCTCCCAAAGCAGCTACAATTTCCGCGTTTTACCAAAGATGCATTACCGTTTTGCATACCGCGGGAGAATACCCGATCCTACACAGATGACATATATCCCGCTGATAACAATTAGGTATGACATGCCAGGTGGTGGACACGTGAATAATATTCCTGGCAGGATCAAATTTGTTTTGTGGCACAACGCACTGTAGCAATCTGCTGTACTGTTGATCCCATAGCTGTTATTTTTACCGCGGGTTGGCGCAAGTGACGCTGGGGGAGCAGGAGTGGGTTTCGCAGTCAGTTAGCACGACCCTATCCTTCAGCTGTATTAACGGATAAAAAATCGACAGCGCCGTACTGGATTATAAAATCAAACTGGCGAATCGGTTGCAGCGTCTCTGGCATTCTGGCGGAGTTCCGTCTGACATATCACTAGTCGGAATGTGACTACCGCCAGTAATAAATTAGAAAAAATATGAATCTACTTAAATCGCTGGCAGCGGTCAGTTCAATGACCCTGATTTCGCGTATATTGGGCTTTCTGCGGGATGCAATCGTGGCACGCACTTTTGGCGCAGGCATGGCTACGGATGCTTTTTTTGTTGCTTTTAAATTGCCTAATTTGTTGCGTCGTATTTTTGCAGAAGGGGCATTTTCTCAGGCTTTTGTACCGGTTTTAGCACAATATAAAGATCAGCAAGACCAGCAGATTACATGCAATTTTATAGCAGGAATTGCTGGATTATTAACTCTGGTACTGGCGGCGGTTACCATTGCTGGCACGATGGTTGCGCCATGGATTATTTATATTACAGCACCGGGTTTTGCTGACAGTACGGATAAATTTCTCCTTGCATCCTCGCTGCTGCGCATTACCTTTCCTTATATTCTGTTGATTTCGTTGGCATCACTGGTGGGCGCCATTCTGAATACCTGGAATTGTTTCTCTGTTCCGGCATTTGCCCCGGTATTGCTGAATATCAGCATGATTGGTTTTGCGCTATTGGCTGCCCCTTATTTTACCCCGCCAATTCTGGCGCTGGCGTGGGCGGTACTGGCAGGAGGAGTTGCACAACTGTGCTGGCAGCTACCCTATCTTAAAAAAATTGGCATGCTGGTGCTGCCCAGGCTGGCCTTGCGAGATGCGGGAGTATGGCGGGTACTAAAACTGATGGTACCTGCGATATTGGGGGTGTCAGTCAGTCAAATATCTCTGGTTATTAACACTATTTTTGCTTCATTTTTGGTTTCTGGATCAGTCTCGTGGATGTACTATGCCGATCGTTTAATGGAGTTTCCATTAGGCATTCTTGGCGCTGCACTGGGGACTATTTTATTGCCATCACTGGCAAAAAATTTCTCCAGTGGAAATCATGATGCCTATTCCCGGCAGCTGGACTGGGGTTTACGGTTAGTTTTTTTGCTGGCACTGCCCAGTACGGTTGCATTGGGTCTTCTTGCCAAACCACTGACGGTAGCTTTATTTCAGTACGGGAAATTTAGTGCTTTTGATGCCATGATGACCCAGAGAGCTTTAGTCGCCTACTCTGTCGGTTTGATGGGGTTGATCCTTGTTAAGGTATTAGCACCAGGGTTTTACTCCCGCCATGACATCAAAACACCGGTAAAAATCGCTATTATTACGCTGATTATGACTCAAGTGATGAATGGTATTTTTATTGTGCCGCTCAGGCACGCGGGCCTGTCATTATCGATTGGCCTGGCGGCCTGTCTGAATGCCAGCCTATTGTACTGGCAGCTGCGCCGACAGAATATTTTTTATCCACAGCCGGGCTGGATGATATTTTTGTGCAAACTGGGCGCGGCGGTAGTGGTCATGTCGGCAGTACTGGCTACCATGATATGGTTAATGCCAGAGTGGGATGTGGGTAATATGACGGTTCGCTTACTTCGTCTGCTGATGATAGTAGCCGCAGGGGCGGCCTCTTATTTTATGGCACTGCTGTTATTAGGTTTCAGGATTCATGATTTTTACCATGAGGCAGCTTAAAGGCAGCCCATGACTCTTCATAAGCCGTATCGATAATTTTATGGGGCAAATCACATCACTCTTAGGCCTTTCGCAGCCTTCTCAATAGCCAGAAGATTTATGTTATTAGTACGCTGGAGCTATGATCGGTATCACTATTTTTGGGCAACCTGAACAATCATTGCATATATAAAATAGCTCTGTAGCGCCATAATGAAATACCTGCATGGAATATTAAAAATTGATTAGATCATTAATCTGTATTAAATGCTAAACTATTATATGGTAATATTTGAACCTGGGTGTATGTGAGTCAATAACCACGATAGCCCAAAACACCGAGATAACTGCTTTAAAGTTAAGAAAAAATAGATTTAAGTACCCGTAGTTCAATCTCAGCACGAAGCTACCCAGCCGCCATGCTGATATATTTATGCGTCGACTTTTCGTGGATGTGGATTCTGTGAATTCCTATTTTTTGATGAGTCAATTGTGTTTATTGTTGTCAATCTGTCAACAACAACGGTATATATAATATACATTTTTATGTTTAATGTTAATTAACCGAAGGAGGTAAAATTTGGAATCGACATTAGGATCAGATTTAATACGGTTAGTTCGCGGCTGGCGATCCCTGCATGACGAACGCTTAAAACCGCTGGAATTGACTCAGACTCATTGGATAACACTTCATAATATTAGCCGTCTGCCACCAGAGCAATCGCAAATTCAGCTCGCTAAAGCGATCGGTATTGAGCAGCCATCACTGGTACGAACCTTAGATCAACTTGAGGATAAAGGACTCATTGCAAGACATATTTGCACGAACGATCGCCGGGCAAAACGTATCACCCTGACAGAACGGTCAGAGCCTATCATCAAAGAAGTTGATCGTGTCATCAATGCGACACGGAGAGAGATACTGGGTGGGATCTCAGAAAGTGAACTTGCTCTGTTTTCGGACATGCTCGATAAACTTGAGAAAAATATTATTCAGTTACAAAATAAATAATAAAAAACGAAGACACAAAATTTGCTCACGCCTCGATGAGCAAAACCGAAAATCGGACAGACTCCGATTTTATGTGTGTGTCGTGGTGAATTAACGTGGTGTGACGGTTACGGAGCCGCCACCAGTGGCGAGCATGACTCGTTGCCCCACACTAAATGTTGTCGGACCCTGTTTTTGTACAACCACAACGGTTGTACCGTTCTCTTTGCGAATTTCCAGTTCAATACCGTTGTTACGGCTCGTGGTACTTTGTATACCCTGTCCTGCGACACCACCGGCCACTACCCCTGCAGCCGTTGCGAGATTGCGCCCGGTTCCGGACCCTATGGTATTGCCCAGAAAGCCACCGAGCACGGCGCCGCCAACAGCACCTATAATATTCGAATCGTCACCACCCTGAATGGTGACGGGCCGTACAAAAATTACAGTACCGTATGTGACAGTTTGAATTTGCTTAGCCTGGGAGGAGCTATAAACATCACCGGATAGTGTACTGTCGCTGCTACAGCCGGACAAAACAGCGGCGCTGATGGCAACAGCGATAAAATTTTTGATCATAAAATTTCCTTGCCTTTATTGGGTCAGATATTTAGATTAGTGCGTTACGAAGTAGTACATTACGAATACGAAGTAGTACATCACGAAGTAGTATATCACGATGATGTACATAGAATATAAAGCAGACAAACTGAGTGTAAAGTAATAATGGCGGCTTAGTATAATAATTGTCCCGATTTTTTTGTTTTTAAGCCGTGAGAGCGCCATATACCGGACCAGGAAACATACACAGGAAACATACTAATGGATACCTGGTTCCTGGTGTCATTTGTCTCTGGCTTATGATAACGATGCGCAATGGGCTTTGAAAGGAACGGTCAGTCTGCTTTTCTTACAACAGATGTTGTCTGACACATGGTTCACGCTACCGGCCCCGAAAAGTACTTTCGTGCCTTATCTGGCTTACCCGGGAATTTACCGGGTGTGACGGGTGCATGCCGCGAAACCTTATTAGGTGCTGTCTATCCTGTACCCGAAACTGGATCATCATCAGATGACTGATAATAAAAGAGCCGATACTGAAAATTTACGGCGCGAGTATTTGCGTGATGGCTTGCGGCGCAGCGACTTAACGAGCAACCCACTCGATTTGTTTGCAAAATGGTTAGGGCAAGCCTGTGAAGCACAGCTTACAGATCCAACGGCTATGTGCCTTGCAACAAGCGATATCAATAATCAGCCTTTTCAGCGAATCGTCTTGCTCAAACATTTCGACGATAACGGGCTGGTGTTCTATACCAATTTAGAGAGTCATAAAGCGCAACACCTGAGAGAAAATCCCAAAGTCAGCTTGTTATTTCCCTGGCATATGCTTGACAGGCAGGTGATATTCGTTGGCGAAGCAGAGCGTCTGTCAACCCGGCAGGTACTCAGGTATTTTGCCAGCCGGCCAAAAGAAAGCCAGATTGCTGCCTGGGTATCGCAACAGTCCACGCGAATTGCGTCCCGCACTCTGCTGGAAAGCCAGTTTTTTGAACTGAAAAAAAAATTCCAGCACGGCGAAGTTCCTCTGCCAGATTTTTGGGGGGGATTCAGGGTTCGTTTTGCTTCTGTCGAATTTTGGAAAGGGGGTGAACACCGGCTGCATGACCGATTTATCTACCAGCGTGACAGCGAGCGGGAAGAGTGGAAAATGGATCGGCTGGCACCTTAAGCAGCTCAGATTACACCGGGTTAACTTAGCCTGTTGAGCTCATTTTTAACAAAATGTCAGCGCCTGCAAACGATTTCGAACAGGCTCCCGGCGACTGACCGGAGTGTTATATCCCGGCAAGTGTTATATCCTGGCTATAGAGATAAAAATTACATATGAACTGAATAATACTTATGGAGTTATCGATGGCAGACAATAACCTGATTAAACAATTGCAAGAGCGCGGCCTTATTGCTCAGGTTACTGATGAAAATGCATTAGCGCAGAGACTGGCACAGGGGCCGATAGCGCTCTATTGTGGTTTTGATCCTACTGCAGATAGCCTGCATCTGGGTCATTTGGTGCCGTTGTTATGTTTAAAACGTTTTCAGCTGGCAGGCCATAAACCCATCGCGCTGGTCGGTGGCGCAACAGGATTGATTGGTGATCCAAGTTTTAAAGCAATGGAACGTAAATTAGTGACCTCCGTGGTGGTTAATTGCTGGGCAGAAAAAATTCGTCAGCAAGTCTCCCCTTTTCTGGATTTTTCCTGTGGCGATAACAGCGCGATTGTGGTTAACAACCACGACTGGTTTGGCGATATGAATGTGTTAACCTTCCTGCGGGAAATCGGTAAATATTTTTCTGTCAACCAGATGATTAATAAAGAAGCGGTCAAACAGAGATTAAACCGGGAAGAGAGCGGCATTTCTTTTACTGAATTTTCTTATAATTTATTGCAGGCGTATGACTTTTCCTGTCTGTATGACAGGCATCGGGTAGAGCTACAACTTGGTGGCTCTGACCAATGGGGAAATATTACTTCAGGTATTGATCTGACGCGTCGTTTGCAGCAGCAATCTGTGTATGGGCTGACGGTACCGTTAATTACTAAAGCTGACGGAACGAAGTTTGGTAAAACTGAAAGTGGTGCTGTCTGGCTGGATCCAAATAAAACCAGCCCGTATAAATTTTACCAGTTTTGGATCAATACAGCCGATGCTGATGTCTATCGTTTCCTGAAATTTTTCACTTTTATGAGCCTGGAAGATATCAATAAACTGGAGGAAGAAGATAAACGTGCCAGCAGAGCACCCCGCGCGCAATATATTCTGGCAGAAGAAGTGACCGCTCAGGTACACGGGGAAGCAGGCTTGTCCGCAGCAAAACGCATTACACAAAGCCTTTTTTCGGGCAGTCTGGAGGATATGATGGCAGCCGATTTTGCGCAGCTTTCCCAGGATGGAATGCCTGTTATCAGGCTATCTGTTGGTGCTGATTTACAACATGCGCTGGTGCATGCGGGGCTGGCTCCTTCTCGTGGGCAGGCGCGAACAATGATGAATGCTAATGCAGTACAGGTTAATGGTGAAAAACAGGTTAACCCTGATTATGCGTTTACGAATAGCGATCGCCTGTTTGATCGTTATACTCTGCTGTGCCGTGGAAAAAAAAATTACTGCCTTATTGACTGGCACTAACCCCCCCCTCGTTTTAGCCTCATAAAAGGGCTGTCAGCGCAGAAGTCATTTATCGTTATCGCGATTAACAAAAAGTGACAATAAATCAGAGATAACGATGGTATTTTTTACCTGAAAGCAGGCTATGCTAAAGTTATCGCAGCGGCAAGAAATAAGAGGAGCAGACTCATATGACCATCGTCGATATTACCAGTAAACGGATAGATATTACTCCGGCAATCCGCCGGCATGTTGAACACTGCTTAAGCAAGCTGGACAAGTGGCACACGCAGCTGATCAATCCGCATGTTGTTTTATCTAAAGGACCAGAGGGGTTTGTCGCAGATGCCAGTATTAGTACCCCTAATGGCATTTTAGTTGCCAGTGCCCGGCATCACGATATGTATACTGCCATTAACGAATTACTCCCTAAACTTGAACGCCAGTTAAATAAATTTCAGCACAAAAATGAATCCCGGCGCGCCACCACAGGTATGAAAGAAATTCCTTTAACAGAAATGGACGATGTCGCCGCATTCCATGATGTGCTGCCAGTCGAGCCTGGAAAATAAAATTTGCTACTTTCAATCGTATTTTTGATACGTATTTGCTGAAATCGGGTAAGCAACACGGAGATGGCCCGTTTTCAGCGATTTCAGGCAGGCTGCCGGGAGTATCCAGTGACAAATAAGGCCCAGTTTTTCAGGCAATTTCCAGGTAATCTGGCACAGCCTGAGTGGTGGCGTGGTTGTGTGTTATACCAAATTTATCCACGTAGCTACCAGGATAGCTCTGGTGATGGTGTTGGTGATCTGAACGGCATTACACAACGACTGCCGTATATTGCAGCACTCGGTGTTGATGCTATCTGGTTGTCGCCTTTTTTTAAGTCACCCATGAAAGATTTTGGCTACGACGTCAGCGATTATTGTGCCGTTGATCCTCTGTTTGGTACGCTTGACGACTTTATTAGCATGCTGGAGCGGGCGCATCAGTTAGGGCTGCGTGTGGTGATCGATCAGGTATTAAACCACACTGCGGACAGCCATCCCTGGTTTATCGAGAGTCGCGCCAGTAAAAATAGTCTTAAGGCCGATTGGTACGTCTGGGCAGACGCCCGGGAAGATGGCACTCCGCCGAATAACTGGCTGTCAATTTTTGGTGGCTCTGGCTGGCAGTGGGATACCAGTCGTGAGCAATATTATCTGCATAATTTTCTGGCGAGTCAGCCTGATTTAAATGTGCACAATCAAGAGGTACAACAGGCTCTGCTGGATGTCATGCGTTTCTGGCTGGCACTGGGTGTTGACGGTTTTCGCTTTGATACCGTCAACTTTTATATGCACGATCCACTATTGCGCGACAACCCAGCCAGAGGACGCCCGCAAGGCGCTGATGGTGCTGTGAATGGTGTCAATCCCTATGCATGGCAATGGCATCAGTATGATAAAACACAGCCAGAAAATCTGAATTTTCTGAGGAAAATTCGCGCTATGCTGAACGAGTACCCTGGCATTACAACGGTTGGTGAAGTGGGTGATGATGATTCACTGGGTGTCATGGCAGAGTACACCAACGGTGGTGATAAACTTCATACGGCCTATAGCTTTGATCTATTAAGCACGGAGTGCTCGGCAGTCCATTTTCATCAGGTTCTCACCCGTTTTCAGCAACGCGTGACCGACGGCTGGGCCTGCTGGGCTATATCTAACCATGATGTGGCACGTGTCGCCACCCGTTGGGGCGGCGATCATGTCACACCCGCCATGGTGAAACTGTTCGCATCGATGCAGCTCTCTTTGCGGGGAAGTCCCTGTATTTATCAGGGTGATGAGCTGGGCTTGCCAGAAGCCAGTCTGGAATTTAATCAATTACAGGACCCTTATGGGATAACAATGTGGCCTGCTTTTAAGGGGCGTGATGGCTGTCGTACGCCGATGCCGTGGTCAATTTTGGCGCCGCAAGCCGGTTTCAGTAGCAGCGACAAAACCTGGTTGCCGCTGGCCGAACCGCATCGTGCACTGGCCACCGATGTCCAGCAACAGCTGTGCGACAGCGTACTGGCGCATTACCAAATGTTTTTAGCATGGCGTAAAACAGAGCCTGTCCTGGTTCGTGGTGATATTACTCTGTTGTCGGCCGATGAGCAGATACTGGCATTTGTGCGCCAGCTGGATGGCAGGCAGTTATTGTGCGCTTTCAACTTCTCTGCCTCCGCTGCACACTATCATTGTCCAGAAAAAATCAGGGAGCTTCTTGCCTCTGATTACCCTGGTTGCAACACGGCCAGCATTACCGGAAATCGGCTGTATCTGGCTGCCTGGGGAGTCTGTTTTGCCTGGATTCATCATTAAAACGGGCACCACAGCAGTGCATTGCTCATCCGTTGATGAGCGATAACTGAAAAAGCATGCTGAATTAACGCAAGATAAGTGCAACACGCACCCTGTTAAACTTCTAATAGCATATAGTCATTATTATGTCGCTCAGCTATATGCATTTTATAATCAATATATTGTCATAATGACCAGTGATATCATCAGAAATATCTGGCTGTATGTCATAAAACGGTGGTGCGAATAATAAATAAAAGTACTCCAGTCAGAGATGCCAGATATGCGCTGGCAATATGAAATGACCATAACATAAAATAACGAGACCGGTGATTAAAAGTGCGATATTAATAAAAATAGCACGTGCCTGTTTTTATTTATCGGTAATTTTCATCGATTGCAATAATACCGATGCACACTGCATAGTGCATAGTGCTTCCTTGCCTCGCGGCAGCCCTGATGTGAAAATTCCCTATAAACACTGACTCCATGGGCCGATCCAGTGTGACACTTTTTATTCATTGTGATCAAAATAATGATATTTACAGTAACATTTTGAAAGCTTAAAAATGCTATCGGGATAAATAGTCAATTATCTAATACAACATCATAAGCATTTTCACATTTTTAGATCAGAGGTTACATATGAAAAAAATAAAAAATCAGACGCCTGTTTTTATTAAAGCTGAATGGGTAGATTATGGCAAATATTATTCTTCATGCAAGCTAACATTCATTAATGTTAGTGATAAAGAAATTATTAATCCCATCATTGAGTTTCATGTAGATGCTGGACAAAGGGTGAGTGGCCATTACGACTTTAAAATTCTTCATGACCATGATTTCATCCAAGGTACTCGGCAGATTCAACTCCGAAGTGCAACGCTAAGCCGCCATTCTTAACTCTGCAAATACCACCGAGGGTTGTCTGAAACCGAGACATTTACGTGGCCTGCTGTTCAGCGCTCCCTGGTAGCGTTGCAAGTCTTCTTCTGACACGGTCCTC
>CANJWD010000054.1 GCA_947478475.1 Enterobacterales bacterium | reverse complement strand
CTGATCCAGTATTGCCCGGTTAAGACCTGAGGAAGTGGTTAAGAAATACATTCAGAATCAACGTGGCTGATTGTTCCTTGAGGCTTTCAGCCTCATTCAAATTCCCCTCCCGCCTTCGTCGGCGGGAGTACCCTTTGAGGTGAAGATGGTACTGAGTAAAAAAACGTATTATGTTGTCCAGCGCCTGAGCACGCAGTGTGTCCCGTTCAAAAAAAAGTTTGTCAAAGATTATCGGTATGTTCGCGTATCACAGAGAGAAATGAGGCACCAAAACGGCTCATTTTACGCTGACCAATGCCATTAACGCGCAATAATTCGACAGAAGTCAGTGGGATTTTCTGTGTCATTTCCAGTAAAGTGGCATCGTTAACGATCACATAAGGTGGCACACCTTCTTCATCGGCAATGGATTTACGCAGTTTGCGTAATTTTGCAAATAGCCGCCGATCATAATCACCCGTGCCAGATCTTAGGTGAATACCGTGACTTTCCTTGCAATTCTCAGTACGTGGTAGCGCAAGTCGCAACGGGATCTCGCTACGCAACACCCCTCTTGCAGCTTCGGTGAGCCTGAGAGTGGAATACAGCGCAATATTTTGGCTGAGTAGCCCCAAATGAATCAATTGACGCAATACGCTGATCCAGTGTTCGTGGCTACGTTCACGGCCAATACCGTAAATGGGCAGTTTGTCGTGCCCTGATTCACGAATCCGCTGACTGCCGGTACCACGTAATACATCAATGATATACCCTAATCCAAAACGTTGCCCAAGACGATACACACAGGACAGGGCCATCTGAGCGTCAATCAGTCCGTCATAAAGCATGGGTGGATCCAGGCATATATCGCAGTTATTACACGCCTGCTGTCTGCACTCACCAAAATAATTGAGTAACACCAGACGCCGGCAAGTCTGAGCCTGAGCAAATGCCATCATGGCATTAAGTTTGTGCAGTTCAATAGTTTGTTGCTGATGTACGGAGGATAATTGCTCTGCCGCAGAGTGCGGACTGGCCGCCTTTTCTTTCAGGCAGCGGTGTAACCAGAGCATATCGGCGGGATCATAAAGCAGAACTGCCTCCGCTGGCAGGTCATCACGCCCCGCGCGGCCGGTTTCCTGATAGTAAGATTCAATGTTGCGGGGGATATCGAAATGCACCACAAAACGAACATTAGATTTATTGATACCCATACCAAATGCCACGGTAGCAACCACTATCTGTAAATCATCACGCTGAAATGCTTCCTGGACCTGCGTGCGCCTGAGATTGTCCAGACCGGCATGATAAGCGGCAACATTCAACCCACGGCTGTGTAATCGCTCGCTGATTTTTTCAGCCTTGACGCGGCTGTTACAGTAAACAATGCCGCTTTCTCCCGGCTTTTTTTGCACAACACGCCAAAGCTGCTCCAGCGGTTTAAATTTTTCCATGAGGGTGTAGCGAATATTCGGGCGATCGAAACTGCTCACATGAACCAGAGGCGTGACCAGATTCAGCAAATGAGCGATATCATCACGCGTAGCGGCATCGGCTGTGGCCGTCAGCGCAATCACCGGTATATCGGGGAAACGCTGTCTTAACTGACCTAAAGCCAGATATTCTGGCCGAAAATCATGCCCCCATTGGGAGATACAGTGTGCTTCATCAACCGCCAGTAGTGAAAGCTGGCAGTGATGGAGCTGCCTGAGAAAAAGCTCTGTCATCAGGCGCTCAGGAGCAACATAGAGCAATTTTATCTGCTGATTGCGACACTGCTCCAGCACTGCTAACTGCCGTTCCCGTGTTTGCGCAGAGTTGAGGTATGCCACCTTTACCCCACAGGCTAAAAGCTGATCCACCTGATCTTTCATTAGCGCAATCAGTGGCGAAACTACCAGCGTTAATCCGCCCATCATCATGGCAGGAATTTGATAGCACAACGATTTACCACCACCAGTTGGCATGATAACCAGGCAATCGCGTCCTGCTGCGACTGTAGTAATAATTGTCTGCTGACCTGGACGAAACTGCCAGTAGCCAAAGGTATCGTGCAATAGCTGTGCTGCCTGCAATTCACTCTCTGTTACTGCTGCAGTAGTCACACTGTTCCCTGATTATCTGTTTTGCATGATACTAATTTGCACTCTTTGCAATTTTTGCACTCTTTGCACTCAAGCGATTTAACAAAATCGGTATTACAGGATATCGTTCAGCATGATACCTAAACCGGCGCGGGTTTGCCTGAAATTATAGTCAATTAATGATTCACCATAACCACTGAATAACTGGGCATAGAAACGGACATGCCGTGTAACCGGGTAGCTCCAGCCTATTTCTGCTGCACCATAGCCTGAATTCCAGTTGTAGCGACACTCCAGACTCAATACGCTATCTCCCCATGCATAGCCTGCCTTCAGGCGATAATGCCCCATATATTTTATGATATCGGGATTATCATCTTTATCTGCCTGTTCGGTGAAACGGACCCAGGGTTTGAGATCAACCTGCCAGTTACCCCGCTGGGCCATCAGCCTGGCGTAAGCACGGTTCCAGCTACGGGAAGCAGGCTCAGCACGACCATTCGATTGATGATTAAGGCCAAGTTCGATCTCTCGCACTACCCAGCCAGCAAACGAATAATCCGTTAGCCAGGCCAGAAAAAACTGTGGCTGATAGTTAGTTTCACGAAACGGGGATGATTCTGCAGTATTAGTGATCTGCCACCAGGATTGCTGCGTATAAGAGGCACCGAGCAGGGAATTATCGCTCACTATAGCACGCCAGACAGGGAAACTGAGGCTCAGTTGAAATTTAGCCTCATCTGTAGCAAAATTTTTTGACTGACCATAAATGCCTGCTGCTGCCTTGTTGATATGCGTGGTATTAGTATAAATAATATAATTAGGATCATACGGATGGAGTAAAAACGGATTATCATGTTTTTTAAGCATCGCAGCAATAATAGTGCCACGGACTGCGGGTGCATCAAGCGGTTGCTTTACCACCATCTCATTAGCACAGAGCCGCAATGGCACCAGTAATCCCGTTAACAGTAGCCCAAAGATACAGGGCTTACGCATCAAATGCCGGCGGCGTGCCGCCCCCACACTTGGGGTCTGATTGCCAAAGAGCAAAGACGCCATGTAATTATTGCTCCATCCTGCAATTTTACGGCGGATGCGAGAACCATCTTCCCGGAACGTGACATCAGCGCTAACCGAACAAACCCAGCCACGCCGCCGTACCAGCCGACCATGCTGTTCATCAAATGCGTCGTAGTCAGGCTTAAGCGAGCTGCCGGGTGCCAGACAGTTGCTCTGGCAATAATCTGTCACCGCTTGATGGCGCTTTTTTTGGTTGCCCGCCGGGATCGCCGTGATTTCATTGAATTTGCCGTCAACTACGGCAATGATGAAGGTATCAAGGAAGCGGTGGCGAGTTCGGCCTACACAGCGCGGATCAGGAAAATCGGAAAAAAAATCAAACAAACCATTAAGCACAGGATACTCCAGAAAAAAATCACGGTAATTGTCAATGTAGATGTCGCCTGATAAATACAATTCTACGCCGCTTTTTGCGACTCAAGTTTCCTCTGAATACCTCTCTTTTTTTCATCCAATTTCTTTTGCGGATGTAAATGCACTTCCTTCACATATTCCCACTGGTGTAAATGGGTGGACAGCACGACAGTGGCGTTACATCGCCACGGCTCAGGCCCTTTAAAAAAAGGGACCCACAAAAATCCATGTCGGTCATTCCGCGCTGCCACGGGGCTGTCTGCCCAGGACTGAATACTGAAGAAGACAGAAAAAGATACAAAACACGCTCTGCCATTAAACGCTTTTTCAGCAGGATATCAGCAGGATAAAAGAGAACAGAAGGCTGGCCCTGCGTTTTGATAAACTGACGTCACTTTTTTCTCTTTCTTTGCTATTGCCTGTCTTAAGGCCTTTCAACTACTTTGTTAATAGTGCCATATAATGCCTGAAGGTGAGTTGTGGCGTGTAGTATTGTGGAGTGCAGTAATATGATGAATTGTGGAGTGTAGTATTGATGAATGGAGAGGAAATTTTCAGGGTGCCAAATGTTGATAAGCAGGAAGTCGCTAAGTTTGCCGCCATCGCTTCGACCTGGTGGGATTTAGAAGGGGAATTTAAACCACTACATCGCATCAATCCGTTGCGCCTTGATTATATTTTGCAGCGGGCCGGTGGTGTTTTCGGCAAAAAGGTTCTGGACGTCGGCTGTGGCGGTGGGATCCTGGCGGAAAGTATGGCGCGTGCCGGCGCGATAGTAACCGGTTTAGATATCAGTAGCGAACCGTTACAAGTCGCGCGCCTGCACGCACTTGGGCAGAATCTTACCGTAGATTATGTACAGGAAACGGTGGAATTTCATGCAGCCGCCCACGCACAACAGTATGACGTGATTACCTGTATGGAAATGCTGGAACATGTACCAGAACCGGCATCCGTGGTCCATGCCTGTTCCCGGTTAGTGGTGCCAGGGGGAGACGTCTTTTTTTCTACGCTCAATCGTAACTGTAAGTCCTGGTTAATGGCCGTTATTGCCGCAGAATATGTATTAAAAATGGTACCCAAAGGCACTCATGATGCGAAAAAATTTATCCGGCCCGCTGAATTACTGGGGTGGACAGACCAGACTCAGTTGCAGGAGCGCCATATTATCGGGCTACATTACCATCCATTGACCGATCGCTTCACATTAGGCCCTAACGTTGATGTGAACTATATGCTCCATACACATCTCAGCAAATTTACTTGACCAGAACATACCCAAATTATTTGACGTTGCAGCGATGTTACCTGCGCTCACTCACCCGAATCACTGACTGGAGTAAGCTCATCGGGATTTGTTCGCTGGCCGCCTTGCTGCATCTCCAGTTACTTTGGGCATATGATTGTAATATTATTGTAAACATAACGTTTTAGTTCGCTCATTTCCTGTGCTTCTGCTGTTGCTAATTAAGCGGCAAAAAAGCGGTAGTAGTTATTCATCTGTTGCATTTTTTGGTTATTTTTAATAAAGTTTGCGGCCTGTATCAATGGGCCATACCGTAATGATCGCTAATAGTGCACAGCAAATTCAGCTTATTAAAGACAGTATAAAAACCATTCCTGACTACCCTAAGCCTGGAATAATGTTCCGTGATATTACCGGCCTGACCGGCAATTCGCTGGCCTACACGGCCAGTATTGATCTGTTAGTGAAACGCTATCTGGACAAGGGAATCACCAAAGTTGTCAGTGCAGAAGCACGGGGGTTTTTATTTGGTGCACCGGTAGCTTTAGCGCTGGGAGTGGGTTTTATTCCGGTACGGAAATCGGGCAAGCTTCCGCGTAAAACTATCAGCGAAACGTATGACCTTGAGTACGGTAGCGATGAGCTGGAAATTCATGCTGACAGTATTAATTCATTTGACAGAATATTAATAGTCGATGATTTATTAGCAACCGGCGGAACCATTGAAGCGACGGTAAAACTTATCCGGCGTTTAGGGGGAGTGGTTGAAAATGCTGCTTTTATTATGGCACTGCCAGAACTGGGCGGTAAACAGCGTTTGGCTAAGGATGGGATCGATTGCTACAGTCTGCTTATCCTGTAATGACCGTTCTGTGTCTCAGGCGGCTGTTACGTGCTAGCATGGCGCCTGGGATTATCCGACTCTTTTTCTGGTATCAATGAGCTATCAGGTTCTTGCCCGTAAATGGCGCCCCCAAAAGTTTATCGATGTTGTGGGTCAGCAGCATGTTGTAGCAGCGTTATCAAACGGCCTTTCGCTAGGGCGGGTTCATCATGCCTGGCTTTTTTCCGGTACCCGTGGAGTGGGTAAAACGACTATTTCCCGGTTGCTTGCAAAGAGCCTTAATTGTGAAACGGGTATTACTGCTCTGCCCTGTGGATCCTGCGCTAATTGCCGTGAAATAGAACAGGGCCGTTTTGTCGACCTCATCGAAATTGATGCCGCCTCGCGCACTAAAGTGGAAGATACGCGCGAGATACTCGATAACGTACAGTATGCGCCGGCCCGTGGCCGCTTCAAAGTCTACCTGATTGATGAAGTACATATGCTCTCCAGGCATAGTTTTAATGCACTGCTGAAAACCCTCGAAGAACCCCCTGAGCATGTTAAATTTCTGTTAGCAACCACTGATGCGCAAAAATTGCCAGTGACTATCCTCTCTCGCTGCCTGCAGTTTCATCTTCAGGCACTCAGTATTGAACAGATAGATGCCCAACTGGCTAAAGTATTGGGCGCAGAGCATATCGTACATGATATCTCTGCGTTGCGGCTGCTGGCGCGGGCGGCTGATGGCAGCATGCGTGATGCGCTCAGTCTGGCAGATCAAGCGATCGCGCTGGGAAATGGCCAGATTACTGCGGGGACGGTCAGGCAGATGCTGGGCACTCTGGATGAGGGCCAGTCACTGGCGATTATTGAAGCACTGGTCAGCGCTGAGGGTGAAAAAGTGATGGCGCTTGTCGAACAGGTTGCTGTGCACGGAGGAGACTGGGATACTTTACTGATTGATATGCTAGAGCTACTGCATCAGCTGGCGATGCTTCAGCTGTTGCCGACGCTGTCGAATAATTACCCTGCTGCCACCGAACTACGCAAACTGGCGCAGCGCTTGCCACCGGAGGATATTCAGCTCTATTACCAAACGTTACTGGTCGGGCGAAAAGAGCTTGTTTATGCGCCAGACAGACGTATGGGTGTTGAAATGAGCCTGCTGCGGGCACTGGCGTTCCACCCAAAAGCAAATGTTTCACCGCCTCAGGTGGTATCCGAAGTTATGCCATCGATGGCCGATGCTTCGAAGAAGCAGGGTTTATCTCTGCCTGATGTTGCCAGTGAAACGGTAATTCCTGCAAAGGATAAATCTGCTGTTAGGGTTCCCGCAGAAACTGCGGCTCAGATATTGCAGGCAAGAACAGAGTTACTGATGCAACGAGGGGCACTACAGCAAAAAAAGTCACAACGGGTCATGCCTTCACCTTCAGGTAACAACGGCGCCGCGCTAGCACCTTCACCACCGCCGCAACGGGCGGCAGTGACTCAATTTGAGCAACACTATCTGCCTGATAATGTGGTTAAAGCAGCTGATAAAAAACAGGCCACGGTAACAGAAAACAGTAAAAAAGAAGCCTACCGCTGGCGAGCGCAGCATCCGGAAATCACGACTGAGCAGGCAGTGACACCACAGGCGCTGCGTTTAGCACTACAGCATGAGAAAACACCCGGGTTATCGGCTAAACTGAACGAAGAAGCGGCGAAACGGGACGCGTGGGCAGCTGAAATTACCCGGTTAGTGCTCCCAAAATTGGTGCAGCAGCTGGCACTGAATGCATTTAAACAGCAGACTGATTCTGGCGATATTTGCCTTCACCTGCGTTCAGCACAACGGCACTTGAATTCATCATCAGCGCAAAAAACGCTAGGGGATGCACTGAGCAAACTGTACGGTAGCACCGTTAAGCTTAGGATTGTTGAGGACGACAACCCGGCAGAAAAAACCCCGCTGGAATGGCGACAGGAAATTTATCAGGAAAAACTGGCTAATGCGCGTCACGCTGTCATAGCCGATAGTAATATTCAGACTCTGCTGAAATTTTTTGACGCAGAGCTGGATGAACAGAGCATTCAGCCACTTTAGCTACTACGAGTTAAATGCAGGATGTAAAATGTGGCTTACAACTCAGGAGAAATTGATGTTCGGGAAAGGTGGTTTGGGCGATTTGATGAAAAAAGCTCAGCAAATGCAGGATAAAATGCAACAGGTACAGGAAGAAGTTGCCAAATTAACTGTCACCGGCGAATCCGGTGCTGGTTTGGTAAAAATGACTATCAATGGCGCGCATAATTGCAGTCGTGTTGATATCGATCCCAGTTTGTTAGCCGAGGATGACAAAGAGATGCTTGAGGATTTGATTGCCGCGGCACTCAACGACGCTGTACGCCGTGTTGACGAGATCCAGAAAGAAAAAATGGCCGCTGTTTCTGCCGGAATAGCGCTGCCTGCAGGCCTTAAGATGCCGTTCTGATGCAAACCAGCCCACTACTTGAATCATTGATGGAGGCGATGCGCTGCCTGCCCGGTGTTGGCCCAAAATCAGCACAACGGATGGCCTTTCAGTTACTGCGCCGTAACCGTAGTGGTGGTCTGGCGTTAGCCGGGATACTGACACGAGCGATGTCTGAAATTGGTCACTGCGTCGATTGCAGGACCTTTACTGAGCAGCAGTACTGCGCCATTTGCACCAGCTCCCGGCGGGCGGAAAATGGCCAAATTTGTGTAGTGGAAAGCCCTGTGGACAGCCATGCCATTGAGCAGACCGGGCAATTTTCGGGTCGTTACTTCGTACTGATGGGACATCTCTCACCATTAGATGGTATTGGCCCTGGTGATATTGGCCTGGAGCGCTTTGAGCAGCGCATATCTTCTGAAGTCATTAGTGAAGTTATCCTCGCAACTAATCCAACGGTAGAAGGCGATGTAACAGCAAATTATATCGCCCAGCTGTGCTGCCAGTATGGTGTACTGGCCAGCCGCATTGCCCATGGCGTGCCAGTAGGCGGAGAACTGGAAATGATCGACGGTACTACGCTGTCTCATGCTTTTTCCGGAAGACAGCCTGTCAGGTTGTAGCATTCATCCGCGATTGATATCGTTAATATATATCAAATCATATATCGAATTTCTGAACATTTCTGCTACGGCTGTAGCCCAATATATCCATCACGATAACCGCTCCCGGCCGGGCGTCACTACCCTGGACCTGGAGTGCTGTGCCCTGTAGATGAAGAGGGTGACAGATGAAGAGGCTGACACTGGATGGGCAGGTCACGGTCAGACCTGGCATCGATAGCCAGCCGGAGTTAAGGACAGTCTGGCGTAACGCGGAATGAAGTAGTTGACAGCTAAGCCCGGGAACGCAATAATCCTGATCCGTCGGGTCGTTAGCTCAGTTGGTAGAGCAGTTGACTCTTAATCAATTGGTCGCAGGTTCGAATCCTGCACGACCCATCGGCGCTGCCAGTGCATTTGTCGCAACTCCTCGTAAGATTATTGATTTTGTTTGCAATCGTCGTTTTTCGCCTCCACTCAATTAATGATATTCACTAATATTTATTACTTTTGTCCAAAAAAATCATTAAAAATACATAATAAAATCTTCCGCTGCAGAAAAGTTGATGATATCAATGTCGCATAACTGAAAATCGATTGGTACATTATTGAAACAAAACTATCAATAAATGATAAGAAAAAAATAGTGTTCAAATAAAGATAATGCCGAAACTTTTTTCCACAGATACAATCAAGCATCACGTGATGCTGTGATCGCAATACCGATCAAAAAACGATTTACACATATATCTTTTTTTCACTTTAAACTGTTTTTTAATACGATAAAATGTATTTATTTCATTGAGATGAAATAAATTTATAACTTAGCGAGGAAATCATATTGTTGCTTTGTAATAGTTTAGGGTTGTCTAAAATTTAACTAAAAACCTGATAAAATAATAGCAAGTTATAGAAAATTATATTAATAACAATGAAAAAATTATTTTAAAAAATGGTGAATTCTGAAATGCTTATCGAATTTACTATTGCAGAAAATAAAATAGCACTCTATTATTACCGGGCTGTACCCAGCCTAACCATTATAAGTAGAGACAAAAGCAATGAGTGAAGCGTTAAAAATTTTGAACAACATTCGTACATTACGTGCTCAGGCCAGAGAGTGTAGTCTGGAAACTCTGGCAGAAATGCTTGAAAAATTAGAAGTTGTCGTGAATGAGCGACGGGAAGAAGATAGTCAGGTACAAGCAGAAATTGAAGAACGAACACGGAAACTTCGGCAGTACCGTGAAATGTTAATTGCTGATGGCATTGATCCAAATGAATTACTGCAAACGATGGTGCCCGGAAAAATAACGGCGAGCAAGCCTAAACGTGCAGCCCGCCCAGCTAAATATCAATATACCGATGAAAATGGTGAATTGAAAACCTGGACAGGCCAGGGCCGTACTCCAGCCATCATTAAAAAATCCGTTGAAATGCAGGGTAAGTCACTGACCGATTTTTTATTGTGATGATATTAACCGGCTTTTGCCAGCTAAACAGTATTGAGATGGTGTCAATTTATAACAGCAATATGCCTCGTAGATAATAATGTAAGCTCTGCTTGTATTGTCATTTATAGCAAGGGAGCCACTCTTCCACTGGCCCACTAGCCCTGTTTTGCAAAACATAGTTGAATGTTGCAATGATATTTTTTGATATGGCTGTCGGCCAGGTTTTTATGGAGTTGAACACGATGTAGTAGCAGATGATTTTTCTTGTCAGCCGCTTAATATATATCCGTAACTTACGGTTATTTCGTTTAATTCAGTGCAAAAATATTGCTCAGGCTCAGTTTTTCATTCATAAACCACCCATGGTCATCAAATGCTGACCATGATTATAAAAAATCAGTAGCAATTTTAGCAAAAATAACTTTCCCGGCCAGAGTATAACTTTTAAGTGCTAACTACCACTTTATGGTCATGACCCCAAAGGGCGAATTCAGATAATAAGTGCAACGCTCGGTCATAATGGTGAGGTGAAGGTTAGCTGCTGATAAGCTATCCTGCTCCTCCGATCAAAGATGAGCGAGTAACCATGAACTACCAGCAGCTAACTGAAGGGCAACGATACCAGATT
>CANJWD010000053.1 GCA_947478475.1 Enterobacterales bacterium | reverse complement strand
CTTCCAGGCAGATGAGGTTCCAGCAGGCCCCAGACATGATCGGATATATCGTGGCGGCGGTGGGCTAAATTCATTCCTGAACCATCTCAACAGTAGTTGTTATTTTCTGCATGATAATATATTTTTTATTACGTGACGACACTATCTAAGATAATTCGATAAACCGCTGCCGCAGCTGCTGCACCTGATCGCGGGCTTTAGCCGCCTGCTCAAATTCCATATTGCGGGCGTAAGCAAACATTTGCGCTTCCAGCTCGCGGATCTTTTTTTCCGCCATTTTTGGCGTCAGTAACTGATAATCTGCCGCTGCCACGCTCTTAGCTGTACCACTAACAGGGCCCTGTCCCCACTGCAAAATATCGCCGGGTTTCTTATTAAGCTTCTGCGGAACGATGCCGTGCTCTTCATTCCAGGCATGCTGCCTGATCCTGCGATCTTCCGTTTGACGAATGGCTTTCTCCATTGATGCGGTGATTTTATCACCGTATAAAATAGCCTTACCATTCAGATTACGCGCCGCCCGGCCGATAGTCTGAACCAGTGAACGCTCTGAACGTAAGAACCCCTCTTTGTCTGCATCCAAAATTGCTACCAGCGAAACCTCTGGCATATCGAGCCCTTCACGCAGTAAATTGATACCCACTAACACATCAAATTCACCCAGGCGCAAATCACGAATGATTTCGACGCGTTCAATAGTGTCAATGTCAGAATGCAGATAACGGGCGCGTACCTCATGTTCTTCCAGATAGCGGGTAAGATCTTCCGCCATGCGCTTGGTCAGCGTTGTCACCAGCACCCGTTCATCGACTATCACGCGCAGCCGGATCTCAGATAACAAATCATCCACCTGTGTACGCACCGGGCGCACTTCAATCAGCGGATCAAGCAGGCCCGTTGGCCGCACTACCTGTTCAATCACACTGCCGGAACACTTCTCCAGCTCGTAGGTTCCTGGCGTCGCGGATACATAAAGCGTTTGCGGTGCAATGGCTTCAAATTCTTCAAAACGCAGCGGGCGGTTATCCAGTGCCGAAGGTAAGCGAAAGCCATATTCCACCAGTGTCTCCTTCCGTGAACGATCACCTTTGTACATTCCCCCTATTTGAGGAATCGTGACATGTGACTCATCCACCACCAGCAATCCATCAGCGGGTAAATAATCAAACAGTGTGGGCGGTGGCTCACCCTCTGCTCTGGCTGCCAGGTAACGGGAGTAGTTTTCAATACCCGAGCAGTAACCCACTTCATTCATCATTTCCAAATCAAACATCGTACGCTGGTTCAGTCGTTGCTCTTCAACCAATTTATTATTCGCCAGCAATACCTGGCGTCGTTGTGCCAGTTCAATTTTTATCGCTTCCATCGCCTGTAAAATACGCGAGCGCGGCGTAACATAGTGTGTTTTAGGATAAACCGTAAATCTGGGTATGACCTGCTGTAACACACCGGTTAGCGGATCAAACAGTGATAAACGTTCTACTTCGTCGTCAAATAGCTCTACGCGTAAAGCCTGCGTGTCAGACTCCGCTGGAAAAATATCAATCACCTCGCCACGCACCCGAAAAGTACCGCGCACAAACACCTGATCGTTGCGGGCGTACTGGAGCTCGGTCAGCCGCTGCAAAATTGCACGCTGGTCGATGATCATGCCGTTATTTAAATGCAACATCATCTTTAAATAGAGATCCGGATCTCCTAATCCGTAAATGGCAGAAACCGATGCCACCACCACCACATCGCGCCTTTCCAGTAACGCTTTAGTCGCCGACAGGCGCATCTGTTCGATATGCTCGTTGACGGATGCGTCTTTCTCAATAAACGTATCGGAACTGGGGACATAGGCTTCTGGCTGGTAGTAATCATAGTAAGAGACAAAATATTCCACCGCATTCTCAGGAAAAAACGCTTTCATTTCGCCATACAGTTGCGCCGCGAGGGTTTTGTTCGGTGCTAAAATCATTGTGGGCCGGTTAAGATCCGCAATAACATTAGCGACAGTAAAGGTTTTTCCCGATCCGGTAACTCCCAGCAAAGTTTGATATGCCAGTCCGTTCGTCAGCCCATCCTTCAGCTGGCGAATTGCCTCTGGCTGGGAGCCAGCAGGCTTCACGTTAGCGTGCAGTTTGAAAGGTTTACTCATAATTGATTTAATAATGCGATCACATTTGGCACTAATTTTGCTGCCTTGTGGGTGCAATGACAATTTCACGAACGCAAACATCTTGCGGCAGCTGATAGGCGAAAACGACCGATTTGGCCACATCACTGGCTGATATTACCCCGCCAATCTGCTCTTTCCAGTCAAGGTACTCCTGTTTAATGTTCGCATCCGCAGTATGCCCCAGCAGCTCTGTTTCAGCAGCCCCCGGAGAGACGGTAATCACTCTGATGTTATAAGGCGCCACCTCCCAGCGAACCGTTTCACTTATGCCATGTACCGCAAATTTGCTGCCGGAATAGGCGGCATGATGTTCAAACGTTTTTCTCCCCGCCAGGGAACTTACATTAATTATTGTTCCTGAGCGACGATGTTTCATATTATCCAAAACAATTTGCATACCATGCATCAATGCCAGCACATTGACTGAAAACATCTGTTCCCATTCTGATGGATTCTGCTTTTCTATGTCGCCCAGCAACATAACACCGGCGTTATTGATCAGGCAGTCTGTATCACCAAATAACATTTCCGCTTCCCGGATCGCCCGTTCAAAACTATGACGATCACTCACATCAACAGTGCGACAAACGGTTTTTGGCAAATTTAACGCTTCAAGACGCTCAGCCCGCCTGGCTATCAGTAAAAGAGGATGACCTAATGCACTGAGTTGTCTTGCAATTTCGGCACCAAATCCAGAGCTGGCGCCGGTCACCACCACTAATTTTTCACTCATTACAACCTCCACAGATGGCGGTAAAATTTTTCGGCGACGTCAGGGTGAGAACGAAAACGCCCCTTAAGGTAATTCATGCCCACTTCCCGTAACAGTGGGTTATCAGGATCGACAGCAACACCGGTGGCTTCAACGGCAAGATGAGCCGGTAAGGCGTACAAGGGAACGACGCAGTCAAGCGTGGCACCTAAAAAATACGCCACTGATAGTCGTTCTCTACCCTCGGGTGGCGTGATAACACGGTGCATTGTTGCCCGTAGATAACCATTTGTGGCCAGCTCCAGCAATTCACCAATATTAACGACAAGCAAATTATCCCGTGGGGCAACATCAATCCACTGATTTTCGGCGACCTCAACCTGAAGTCCACGCTGTTTATCCTGTAAAACAAACGTTAATAGCCCGGAATCCTTGTGCGCCCCCACTCCCTGATCACTGGATGTCACATCCCGGCCTGGATACCTGATCAGTTTCATGTGCTCATTTGGCATTGCGCCATAGATTCCATCAAAAGAGGTTTCCGGTAGTTCTAATGCAAGGGCAAACGCACGCAGTAACTTTAATGCCACGACCGTCATGATTTGCTGAAATTTCAACAGAGTATTTTTTAATTCCGGAATGCTAACTGGCCACTGATTTGGGCCATGCATCCCTAACCATGGCGGCATATCAGGCAGCATCGTTACCGCCGCTCTTTCTGCACCCATATCAAATTGTTCGCGCCAGTCTTGCCGGCCTCTGGTGAATTCCGCAGCAGCGTGGCTATAACCTCTGAAATGTGGGGAATTAATCATAGAAATAGCTGATTTTTCTGATTCTGTCAGGGAAAATAACTGACGTGCCAGCTGCTGAACACGGGTTAATAGTGCCGGATCAACCCCGTGACCGGAAAGATAAAAAAACCCCACTTCATGGGCAGCAATCCGTAGTTGTGATAAAAAATCACGGTATTCAGTCTCGCTGCCATCCATCAAAGAAATATCGATTACCGGTATTGTATTAATCATGTTTTTCTCACTTGAGTCGGCACCTTAGGTTTGATACCTCGTTGCAATTGCCACGACAGTCCGGGCCAGACGCTGCAAAACCATAGTACGTGAAGTGCTAAGCTGATGATGTAAGCCTGACTGTGCAAACAGCATTAAAGGATCGCTTCCCAGCAACTGAGGCGGGGTTTTTCCTTCAATGCCGGTTAACAATACGGCTAATAATCCACGAATAATTCGGCCTTCGCCATCCGCATAAAAATGCAGGCAGCCACTTTCCAGCTGCTGATGCCCGAGCCAGATGCGCGCCTCACACCCGGTAAGCTCCAGTTCCTGTTGTTTTAACGCGTCCGGCAGGGCCGGTAACTCTCTGGCCAGCTGAATTAATTTTCTGTACCTCTCTTCCCAACACGTTGCAACACGGAATGTGCTGATGAGTACCGCGGGGGTAATGTCATAACCAAAGGGGTGTGGTGCAATCATAGTATAAAATTTTTATCTCTTGGTGTTAACTTTGCTAACGTTGCTAACATTGCTAAAGCAGCTCAATCCTGTAATAACGAAAGGGCGTAGGCCAGCGCTGCACACAACCTATCCACTTCCGTTTGCGTATTATAGGGTGCAAAGGATGCCCGCAGACAACCTTCAATACCTAAGGCCGCCATTAATGGTTGTGCGCAATGCTGGCCGGCACGCAAGGCAATCCCCTGTTCAGAAAGCAGGGTGGCTAAATCACTAAAATGGACCCCCGCAAACTCAAATGCCAGCAGGCTTGCGCCTGAACAACGGAAACTGCGAAAACCGGGCAGTTCGGATAACTGCTCTTCTGCTAACTGAGCCAGCTGCTGGCTGTAGCTTTCAGCAGCCGCCAGATCCAGGCCCTCCAGCCACTCCAGCACGGCGGAGAAACCTGTTAGAGCGGCAATGTTCGGCGTACCTGCTTCAAAACACCACGGCACGGCCCGGGGAGTAAATCCCTCGAAAGAGGCCCGGGTAAGCATTTTACCGCCCCCTTTCCAGGGCGGCATACTGGCTAATAACTCTGCTTTGCCATAGAGCGCACCAATACCGCTCGGGCCGTAAAGTTTATGTGCTGAGAACGCGTAAAAATCAATATCCAGCTTTTGTACATCAACCGGGCCGTGCACTATCCCCTGACCACCATCAACCATCACCACACAGCCATAATGATGAGCAAGCGTTATCGCGCGGACTAAATCAGACCTGCCGCCGGTGACGTTTGACATTTGTGTGAGGGCCAGAAGACGTGTTTTTTTATTTAATAATAGGGCCAGCTGATTCAGGTCTGGCAACCGATCCAAGCCCAGAGGCAGTTTAACCACCCGGGCCCCGGTTTGTGCTGCCACCATCAGCCAGGGGATTAAATTAGCATGATGTTCTGCCTCGCTGACGATAATTTCATCACCGGGATGCAGGCGCGGGCGGGCATAACTTTGCGCGACCAGATTGATGGCTTCCGTGGTACCTTGTGTCCAGACGATAGTGGCGCAGTCCGGTGCATTAATAAATGTTGCCAGTTGCTGACGGGTCTGTTCACAACGCATCTCTGGCGAAAGTGCTGCAAAATGCGGGCGTTGATAAACAGTCGCAGCGCTACTGCCATACGCAAGCTGCGTGGCCTGAATCAGTACGCCTGGTTTTAGCGCTGTGGTGGCGCTGTCAAGATAGACCCCTGGAGAGTTCACAGCAGGAAAATTCTGACGGAAAACAGCCGGGTCAAAGCATTTCATATCCATATTTACCTGGCCCGCTGGCCGTTTACTGCCATTTTTTGCACAGTGAGGTGAATAACAATGACAGAGAGCAGGATACCATGAACAGAGTGGCGTTATATTGCCGTGCGGGTTTTGAGAAAGAGTGCGCTGCAGAAATTAGCGAAAAAGCAGCTCGCTGGAAAATATATGGTGTGGCACGAATCAAAGAAAATAGTGGTTATGTGCTGTTCCACTGTGCGCAGCATGAAGAGGCCGATCGCCTGATACGGGAAGTGCCATTTTCGGAACTGATCTTTGCCCGTCAAATGTTGCTGGCAGGAGAGCTGCTACGCGGTTTACCGCCTGAAGACAGGGTATCACCGATTGTCAGCATGCTGGCAGGAAGGCTGAAAGGTGCCGGATCGTTACGGGTTGAAGTTCCCGATACTAACGAAAACAAGGAATTACTCAGATTTTGCCGCAAGCTGACGGTACCCTTGCGTATCAGCATGCGTAAACAGGCGGTGCTGGCGGCGTACGAGCGCACGGACCAGCCTGTCGTGCATGTTTTTTTTATTGCTCCCGGCTGCTGTTACGTCGGTTATTCCTATCCCGGTAATAATTCACCTTTCTATATGGGGATCCCGCGGCTGAAATTTCCGGCGGACGGGCCAAGTCGTTCCACCCTGAAACTGGAAGAGGCATTTCATGTTTTTATTCCTGCCGATGAGTGGGAGCAGCGCCTGGCCAGTGGTATGCACGCCGTTGATCTGGGTGCATGCCCCGGTGGCTGGACTTACCAGTTAGTGAAACGCAGTATGATGGTTCATGCCGTGGACAGTGGCGCCATGGCACAAAGTTTGCTGGATACCGGGCAGGTTATACATCACCGTACCGACGGCTTTAAATTCAAACCTGAGCGGAACAATATTTACTGGCTGGTGTGTGATATGGCTGAACAACCCTCCCGGGTAACTCAACTGATGACAGAGTGGTTACTCAAAGGCTGGTGCCGGGAGGTCATTTTTAACCTTAAATTGCCGATGAAAAAACGTTACGAAGCCGTGTCCAAAAACTTACTCATGATGAGCGAACAGTTAAGCGCTCATCATGTTACTGCACAAATTCAGGCAAAACAGCTCTACCACGATCGTGAAGAAGTGACGATTCACGTTCGTCGTATTGGGTCAGCGACAAATTTCGTAACACGGGGTGTAAACGGTACCCGGCAGTTTCATGCGATGCTGTGCAATAAAACTTTGTAACAACTCATCTATCTCTTTCATCAGTTTGGGATCGCCATGAAGTTTGAACGGGCCATAACTGTCAATGGCCTGAATACCAAACTCTTTTACATTTCCTGCAACAATGCCAGAGAAGGCACAGCGCAACACAGCAGCCAGCTGCCCTGATGGCAGATTTGGATGCAAACTGAGGTTAGCCATATTTTGATGAGTAGGCTCAAATGGCCGTTGCAAATCTGGCGCTATCCTGACTGACCAGTTAAAACTATAAGCATCCCCGCGCATGCGCCGATTCTGTTTTACCTCTGGTATCCATTTTTTCATCTGGCGTGCAACCTCATCAGGGTCACCGATAACTATCGTATAAAAATACCGGGCTCGGTCGCCCAGCGTATTCACAATAAACTGGTCTAACACACGAAAATAGTCAGCGCTCTCTTTTGGGCCCGTTAGCACCAGCGGCAATACCTGTTCACTATTTTCCGGGTCCATTAAAATACCCAAAAGATAAAGTAATTCTTCCGCTGTACCCGCCCCTCCCGGAAAAATAATAATACCGTGCGCGATACGAACAAACGCCTCCAGGCGTTTTTCAATATCAGGCATGATAACCAGCTCGTTTACCAGCGGGTTGGGTGGCTCAGCAGCAATAATCGCCGGCTCCGTCATACCAATAAAACGCCCCTGTTTGTACCGTTGCTGAGCGTGTCCCACCGCGGCACCTTTCATTGGTGCCTCCATGACACCAGGCCCGCAGCCAGTACAGATATTCAGTTCACGCAGACCGAGCTGACCGCCGACTTTACGGGCGTATAAATATTCTGTTTCACTGACTGAATGCCCGCCCCAGCAGACAATTATATTGGGCTCTTCGTCAATATGCAGTGCCCCGGCATTACGCAAAATAGAAAACACCAGGCTGGTCAGATGGCTGGAATTTTCCATGTCGATATGCTGAAAACGGCCAGCATGCATGATTTGACCATTGACGAACAAAATGTCACGCAGCACAGCGAATAAGTTGGCTTGCAGAGAACGAATGATTTTCCCATCAACAAAGGCGTGTTCCGGTGGATTAATTAACTCAAGCTTAACACCACGTTCACGACGCAACACATTGATATCGAATGTTTCATAGCGGGATAATAGCTCTTTACTGCTGTCAGTCTGACTGCCTGAATTCAGCACTGCCAGTGAGCAATTACGAAACAGACGGTATAGCTCACTGTCAGCACTACGCTTCAGCATATCAACTTCTAGCTGTGAAAGGAGATCCATTGAGCCAAGCGGACTAATACGTACAATCAAAATTGACTCCTGAATTTTATAATGATCCATTTATAGCGATAGCACGTATAGCGATAGCGTGGGCCATGCCGGCCGTGAATCTGCTAAATATTGCTTATTAAATACCCATACAACTTGCCAGCTATGGATCTGTCGATAAAGAATACCGTATAATCGCGCGTTCTGCGTAGGCCCTTTAGCTCAGTTGGTTAGAGCGCACGACTCATAATCGTTCGGTCGCTGGTTCAAGTCCAGCAAGGGCCACCATATCGCAGGCATTAATACAGTGAGTAGCTTTGATAATTGCTACCGGAGAGTGCCATGTCCCTCTATCCTCACCTGCCCTATCCGCACCTGTTCGCCCCGCTTGATCTTGGATTTACCAGCCTGAAAAACCGTGTTCTGATGGGCTCCATGCATACCGGCCTTGAAGAATTACCCGATGGCCCACAGCGGCTGGCTGCTTTTTATTCCGAGCGTGCCAGAGCCGGTGTCGGGCTCATTGTGACCGGCGGTGTCGCACCCAATGCCAAAGGAACGCTATACCCAGGGGGTACATCACTGACTCACGCGCAGGCGCTGCAACGGCATCGTACCGTGACGGATGCGGTGCATCAGGCCGGGGGGAAAATCGCCATGCAGATCCTGCACGCCGGGCGTTACAGCTATCAGCCGCAACCCCTTGCACCCTCTGCGGTGCCGGCAGCCATCAATCCATTTCCGCCGCAAGCGATGAGTGACAGCGATATCCAACAAACCATTGCCGATTTTGCTCACTGTGCCGCGCTGGCACAACAGGCCGGTTATGATGGTGTGGAGATTATGGGATCGGAAGGCTATTTGATTAACCAGTTTCTTGCCGCCCGCACCAACCAGCGTGAGGACCAGTGGGGTGGCTGTTTTAGCAACAGAATGCGTTTTGCTGTTGCCATCGTCAGTGCAGTACGCAAGGCCACCGGCAAAGCATTTATTGTGATTTATCGCCTGTCCATGCTGGATCTGGTCACAGAGGGATCAGACTGGCAGGAGACAGCACAACTGGCGGTAGCCATTGAACAGGCAGGTGCGAATTTAATCAATACCGGCATTGGCTGGCATGAAGCACGCATTCCAACGATAGCGACCATGGTGCCACGTGCCGCCTTCAGTTGGGTAACCCATAAATTAATGGGGGAAGTCAGCATCCCGCTAATAACCACCAACCGGATTAATGATCCTGAGGTCGCGGAACAGCTGTTAGCACACGGCTATGCCGATATGGTATCCATGGCCCGTCCGTTTCTGGCCGATCCCGCCTTTGTGCAGAAAGCAGCGGAAAACAGGGCAGATGAAATTAATACCTGCATCGGCTGCAACCAGGCCTGCCTCGATCAAGTTTTTGAGCAAAAATTAGCCTCCTGCCTGGTCAATCCACGGGCCTGTCGGGAGAGTGAGATGCTGATACAGACGGCAGACAATCGCAAATATTTAGCCGTTGTCGGGGCGGGTCCCGCTGGCCTGGCGTTTGCCACCACCGCTGCCAGTCGTGGTCATCATGTCACGCTGTTTGATGCAACAGACGAAATCGGCGGGCAGTTTAATCTGGCGAAACAAATTCCCGGTAAAGAGGAATTTCATGAAACGCTGCGCTATTTTCGTCGCCAGCTCTCCCTGCAACGTGTCAGCCTGGTGCTGAATACGCCTGTCACCACAGCCCAACAATTAATCGATTTTGACGAAGTGATCCTGGCGTGTGGCATCCGGCCACGGATACCCGCCATTCATGGCATCGAAAACCCGAAGGTATTAACGTATCTGGAGGTACTGCGCGATAAAAAACCAGTGGGTGAACGGGTTGCCATTATTGGCGCCGGGGGGATTGGTTTTGATATCGCGGAATATCTCAGTCATACCGGCCCCTCTTCCAGTCTGGACAGACACCATTTTAATACCCAGTGGGGTATCGATGGGAAATTTGCCCACCGTGGTGGGCTGTCGCCGACCGGGCCCATGATAAAGCCCTCAGCCCGCCAGCTGTTTTTACTGCAACGAAAACGCAGCAAAATCGGAGAAAATTTAAGTAAAACAACTGGCTGGATCCATCGTGCTACGCTGGCAATGCGCGGCGTAAAAATGTTAAACGCTGTCTGCTACGAATCCATTGATGATCAGGGTTTACATATTAGCCGTGAAGAGCAGAAAAGCTGCCTCGCTGTGGATACCATTATTATCTGCGCCGGACAGGAGCCACGGCAGGAATTATATCCGCCACTGCAAAAAATGGGAAAACCGGTACATCTGATTGGCGGGGCCGATATTGCCATTGAGCTGGATGCCTGCCGGGCTATTGCACAGGGCACCCATCTGGCAATGCGTATTTGACACGCACCCGTAACACCATCACGGAACATGCCTCAGATCGTCGTAACAACCTGACAGTGAGAAATTTATTGAGCCTGGCCCGCACGTGGTAAACGGCGAATTCAGATAATAAGTGCAACGCTCGGTCATAATGGTGAGGTGAAGGTTAGCTGCTGATAAGCTATCCTGCTCCTCCGATCAAAGATGAGCGAGTAACCATGAACTACCAGCAGCTAACTGAAGGGCAACGATACCAGAT
>CANJWD010000052.1 GCA_947478475.1 Enterobacterales bacterium | reverse complement strand
TGTGCAATTTAGCGATGCTAAGGGCCACAGAATTACTCAAACGCAGAATGATGCACTGGTAGCTGTCTTCCAGGCGGCACTGAATCAGCTGGAGATAAAAGCAAAATAAATATAACGCCCCTCAGGCTACTACCCGTTCCATGGAGGCTGGCGGGCGTTGTAACCGGCGCCTCCCGTTATAAAAAAACAGCAAGAAATTATCTGGTCCAGCTAGCGCTATGCGCGACAGATGTGCAAGAGATCCTAAAGAAGCTGCCCGATTTTAGATCACCTATTTTGGTTGGGTTACTTTGGATTACTTAAAGACCAAACATCTCTTTAATCCAGGCGGCAACATCTCTGTTCTCTTCCCTCTGTTTTTCTTCCCTATTTTTTTCTTCCCTATTTTCAGGATGCCCTGTTTGTTGTTGCGGCAGTTCTATTTCTGTCCTGACCACCCCCTGGCTGGCCTGGCACAATCTTTGTGGATGTTCGGTCCATACCGGGATCACGCGCCAGCTGCCGCTTTGGTTACAGATAAAATTACCGGCTGAATCAATATTCATCATGTTAATCCCCTCAGGCAGTGACAGCACCAGCGGTAATGGCGACTGATTTTCCAGGTAACGCCGGTACAGAGTCAATGCACCACTCGCACCTGTCAATTCAGCCGGGCCATAATTGTCACGTCCCACCCAAATGATCGCCACTTCTTTGCCATCAATACCGGCAAACCAGCTATCGCGCAGGTCGTTAGTTGTACCGGTTTTAGCGGCCAGATGATAAGCAGAATATTTTGCTGCCAGTGAACGGGAGGTCCCGTGTGATACCGCCTGTTGCATGCTATACAGAGTCAGCATGGCCGCCTGAGCGGGTACAGTGCGCTCAGCTTGCGGGAAACTTTGATACAGCACCGTGCCATCTTCAGCAATCACTGACCGCAACGCTGACAGTGATGCGCGATTACCGCCACTAGCTATGGTTTGGTACTCCTGAGCCACTTCCACAGGGGTCAGGCTAGTCGAACCCAGCAACATGGCAGGTACGGGATTGATGAGCGATGCTGCAATACCTAAGTGCTGTAAGGTGGTACTTATCTGGTCTAGCCCGATAGCCAGACCTAAATTAACGGTCGGTATGTTGAGGGAGTTTGCCAGGGCATCCACTAACATCACGCGCCCACGAAATTGCCGGTCATAATTTTTCGGCTGCCACAGAGGAGCCCCTGCCTGTTTTAGGGATAAAGGTTGATCGTCCAGCCAGCTATTTAAGCGATATTTATCCGGCTGGCTGAGTGCGCTCAGGTAGATCGCTGGTTTAGCAAGAGAACCAATCGGTCGGCGTGCGTCGCGTGCCCGGTTGAAACCCGCGAACTGCGGTTGAGCGCCGCCAACTATACTCCTGATTTCCCCGGTGAAACGATCAACCACCACGATAGCGGCTTCCAGATCGTTAAGATGACGGGCCGCTTTCAGCACTGGAATACCAACTTCGACGGCCCTTTCGGCAGCATTCTGAGAGACCGGATCCAGAGTGGTGAAAATTTTTACACCAGAGAGATCATTCACTCTGTCACCCAGTTTTTGTTGCAGTTCATGACGGACCATTTGCATAAAAGCGGGCTGTGGTGAAATCGCCCCACTTTTTGGTTGCACACCGAGGGACCGGGTGCTTAGCATCCGGTAAAGTTCAGCGTCAATAACTCCGTGATTTTGCAACAAGGTCAGTATCAGATTACGCCGCTTCAGCGCAAGCGTGGGGTTGCGCCACGGATTGTACAGTGATGCACCTTTGACCATTCCCACCAACAAAGCCTGCTGGTCCAGACTTAGCTCATTGACCGGACGGCCAAAGTAATAAAGACTGGCAAGCGGGAAGCCATGGATCTGATCGTCACCGCTCTGACCGAGATAAACTTCATTCAGATACAACTCAAGAATGCGATCTTTGCTGTAGCGGAAATCAACCAGCAGGGCCATATACGCTTCGTTAGCCTTGCGCCACAGTGAGCGTTTATTGGTTAAAAACAGATTTTTTACCAGCTGTTGCGTCAATGTGCTGCCACCCTGCACCGTCCGCCCGGCTGTCAGATTGGCCAAAGCTGCACGAGCAATAGAATTAAAACTGATACCTTCATGTTGGTAAAATTGACGATCTTCGGTCACCAACAGCGTATTTACCAGCAATTCTGGAAAACCAGCACGAGGTACAAACAGGCGTTGCTCACCATTAGGTGACTGCAGCATGGTGATGAGTTTAGGGTCTAAGCGAAAAAAACCAAAACTGCGCTGATTATCCAGATTTTCAATTCGGGTCAGACTATTATCGTTAAATAACAAATGGGCGTGAATTTCTCCCTCCAGACCATCCGGAAAATCAAAAGATCGACGCAGTACCTCAATACTGGCATTATGCACCGTGAATTCACCGGCGCGGGTGATCCGGCTGACCTGGCGATACTGCATGCCTTCCAGCAAGGTGATAATTTCGTTTTTGCTACAAATCATGCCTGGTTCAAGGTTAAGCATCCGGCCGTAAACTGCGGCCGGCAGTTGCCACACTTTACCGTCAATACGGCTGCGTATTTGGGCATCAAGATAGATACCGTAAGCGGACAGTAAAAGTAGGGTGATTAACAGCAATTTAATAAATAAACTTGCCCAACGGTATTTTTTGCCCTTAGGGTGGTGCCCGATTTTAGGCGACATTAGGTAATCTTCGTTATCATAGCTGTCCCCATTGAACGGAGCTTTTTTATTATCATTGTCATCATCATCGCCATCTCGCCATCGACGAATTGCTCTCTTGCGTGTTGATTTTTTACTGTTATTTTTGCGTCCTATCGGTTCGCGATCACCAGACATATTTTTCTCCACAACACGCCCCATCCGGCAGGCAATTGATTTATCACTCCCTCTCGTTAATTCAGACGGGAGCACTTGCTGAACAGGACAGAGAACCCGGACACGGTTTGGTACATACTGCCTGCTAACGACTTTATCCACTGCCACGATATTAAAGGAAATGTAATGTTATTTTCCACGGCGTTACAGCCTGCCAGGCTTATCAGGCGCTATAAGCGATTTTTAGCTGATGTGATAACACTCAGCGGCGAAATGCTGACAATCCATTGCGCCAATACCGGTGCCATGACGGGTTGCGCCCTTCCCAATGATACCGTTTGGTACTCCACATCAAATAATCCTAAACGCAAGTATGCCCATAGCTGGGAACTGACACACAGCCAAAATGGCGCCTGGATTTGTGTTAATACCCTGCATGCCGCCAGGTTAGTCAGCGAAGCGTGGGAGCAAAACGGTATTGCTGAATTGTCGGGTTACACTAGCTTAAACCGCGAAGTCAAATATGGTAAAGAAAACAGTCGGATCGACTTAGTATTACACGCTGATAACGAAGTTAACTGTTATATTGAAGTTAAATCTGTTATATTAATGCAACAAAATTACGGGTATTTTCCAGACACTGTGACCCTGCGTGGCCAAAAACATTTGCGGGAGTTACGAACGGTTGCTGAGAACGGGGATCGGGCGATTCTCTTTTTTTCTGTATTACATTCAGGCATCAGGCAGGTTGCACCGGCGCGACATATTGACCCCTGTTATGCACAACTGTTGTTACAGGCTCAGGCGTCGGGTGTTGAAATTATTTGTTATGGCTGGCAGCTGTCGCCTCATGGTATGACGCTGGGCCCCCGGCTGCCCGTTATGACCGGCGTAAGTACTCCAGGGTGAGATGACCTGTACAAGATGACCTGTACAAGATGGCCTGTACAAGAGGGAGCGGTAATAAATTGTCTTGCAATCCAATAGAATTACAATAAATATTTGCCCGCCTGGTAGCACCGGTGCTATCAAAAGCAGCGAGCAGGAACCATTGCTAACCTTGTTACCATCTGTTATTTATAGCCACTTCCCGCATTTAGGGATTTTTTCGATAGCGTGTTGTTAGGAGAATCATCATGCAAAAAGGGCAAAAACCTCAAACTTCGTCCCTGAGCATTCTTGCCACTGCTGGGGTGGAACCCTACCAGGCAAAAGCAGGCGAAGAGTACATGAATAAAACTCAGCTGGCTCATTTCAGGCTTATTCTTGCTGCCTGGCGTAATCAGCTCATGGGTGAAGTCGATCGTACGGTATCTCACATGCAGGACGAAGCTGCTAATTTTCCTGATCCGGTTGACCGCGCTGCTCAGGAGGAGGAATTCAGCGTTGAATTACGCAACCGGGACCGTGAACGCAAGCTGATTAAAAAAATTGAGAAGACGCTAAAAAAAGTTGATGACGAAGAGTTTGGCTTTTGTGAATCTTGCGGCATCGAAATTGGTATTCGCCGGCTGGAAGCACGTCCGACTGCGGATTTGTGTATCGACTGTAAGACATTAGCTGAAATTCGTGAAAAACAGATCGCAGGTTAATCAGATATTGGCTCAGAGCTCTGTCGGTAAAAGCGAGTGATTGGGTATACAGGGGGCAATTTAACTGAGAAAATGACGATTTTTGCTAAAAAATAGTCGCGTTCTTAGAGCCAGTACGAAATGATCGAGGTGTCTTATTTTTATACGAGTAGCAAATTTTTGCCGCAATGCATTTTTCAAAAAAAATAAACCGGTAAGTAAAGGTAACAGGTCATCTGCAGAAAGCACGGCGTTGAGCATTGAACGCTGTGATTCCCAGGATGCCATATTAACGGATGAAGCCGGCTCTGTGACGGTTGTGCCACATGGTGAACATCATATCTCCGTCCGGGATATTAGCAGCAATGCACTGAAAGTATTGCGGCGTCTTAACAAAGCAGGTTATGAAGCCTATCTGGTCGGCGGCGGTGTGCGTGATCTTTTGTTAGGCGAAAAACCCAAAGATTTTGATATCACCACTAGCGCGACACCGGAACAAGTCTACCAACTGTTTCGTAACTGCCGTCTGATTGGCCGGCGCTTTCGCCTTGCTCACGTGATATTTGGGCAGGATGTGGTGGAGGTCGCTACGTTTCGTGGCCATCATGAGCTGCAATCAAGCGAAAGCAGTGATACCAGTTCATCTCAGCAAACCCGGAAGGGCATGTTACTGCGCGATAACATCTTTGGCTCGATAGAAGAAGATGCCCAGCGTCGCGATTTCACCATTAACAGCCTTTATTACAGTATTGCTGATGTTGCCCTGCGCGACTACACAGGTGGCCTGGCCGATATCAGGCAGGGCGTCATTCGGCTTATTGGTTCTCCGCAAGTGCGTTATCGGGAAGATCCTGTGCGCATGTTGCGTGCGGTGCGCTTTGCAGTAAAACTGGGGATGACCATCAGCCCCGAGACTGCGGCGCTAATACCACAGTTAGCCTCTTTATTGCGCGATATATCGCCAGCCCGCCTGTTCGAAGAATCACTGAAACTCCTGCAGACAGGGTACGGTTATGCCACGTATACCAAACTCTGCGACTATCATCTTTTCGCGCCACTGTTTCCCGTGATTGCGCGTCATTTTACTGAGCATCACGATTCACCGATGGAACGTATGCTGGAAAAGGTGTTCAAAAATACCGACCGTCGTTTAAAAAATGGGATGCGGGTTAATCCGGCATTTTTATTCGCGGCGATGCTCTGGTATCCACTGACTGAACATGCGCAAAAACTGGCACAGGAAAGTGACCTGGCTTACTACGATGCTTTTTCCCTGGCGATGAGTGATATTCTGGATGAACAGTGCCATTCACTGGCTATTCCAAAACGTATCACTTCACTAGTACGAGATATCTGGTTTTTGCAAGTACGCCTGCCATGCCGTCAGGGTAAGCGCGCCTACAAATTAATGGAACATCTAAAGTTCCGTGCGGCGTATGATCTGTTAGCATTGCGGGCAGAAGCGGAAAATCGCCATGAATTAAAACAGCTTGCGAATTGGTGGGAAGCTTTTCAAAACGCAATCCCTCAGCTGCAAAAATCGATGCTGGACACCTTAGACGTCGAACTCTCTTCCCGGCGTCCTGTTGCTCGTTCGCTGCGTAACTCAGCGGCGCGTAAAGAAAAAATATTGTGATCCGGGTTTATATCGCACTGGGCAGTAACATGGCGCAGCCACTGGCGCAGATAACCCGGGCACTTGCCGCGCTCAAACAGCTTCCGTTGACCCGGTTTGTCACCTGCTCTGCGTTTTATCGTACTAAACCATTAGGCTCGCAAGACCAGGAGGATTTTCTTAATGCAGTCGCTGCACTGGATACTCTGCTCTCCGCTGAACAGTTGCTGGACAGTACTCAGCACATCGAACATCACCAGGGGCGAATAAGGGAAGAAGGAAAACGCTGGGGGCCACGTACCCTGGATTTAGATATCCTTCTGTACGGCGATCAGGTTATTAACACGGAACGCCTTACTGTGCCTCACCACGGGCTAAAAGAGCGTGCATTTATGCTCTGGCCGCTGGCAGAAATTGCCGGAAACTTAATTTTTCCTGACCAGGAACCCTTAGCAGAACGGCTAAAATTAATGGATAAAAACGATCTGACGCTTTGGACAACGGATTAATTATTATTCAGCGACAATAGCAATGCTTCGTGGCGTACCTGTGCTGCTTCTTCCGCGCAATGTAATTTGTCCAGTGCATCAGCAAGCCAGGAATAATCATGAGCATCAGGACGTTGCTGCAAAGCAGCCCGAAACGAATCACGCGCTTTTTCCCATTCACCATGCTTTAACGAAAACTGACCTAATATGCTGTTTAACAGTGGCGTATCGCCCTGTTGCTTAATGTGATGACGCAGTGATTTTTCCAGTGGCTCGGGATTTTCAGATTGCAGGTGTGGAATGAGTGCAACCAAACGGTCGTCATAATGGTGCTTCAGCCCACTTAACAGGATTTTTTGTGCGACGTCGTGGTCATTACACTCAATAAGATATTTTATTAATGCTACCTGCAAGGATATTTCGTGGCGTGTTTTGCGGTTCTGTTGATACCACCAGCGTTTCAGGCCCTCGCTGCCATCTTCTGCCATCGACTGTTTCATTATTCCGAAATAAGCCTGTTGCAACATGGCTTCCAGCTCAGAGTTATCATGTAATTTTATTTTTTTTATTGCAGGTATTATATCCAGTAATGCATTCCAGGCACCGGTACGCCGGAAAGCCTGCTCAGCCAGGCGTAGTACTTCCGGATGGCGGGGCGCAAGCCGGAGTAATTCGTCAACACCATGACGGGCGGCATGGATTTTACCCTGAGCCAGCTGAATGCGAACACGGGTGATGTCTACCGGAAGTTGATCATGGTCTGCCACTTCGGCTGCCCGTTCAAGATACTGGTTAGTACGGAATTCATCTCCTCGTTGCTGGGCTGCTTCTGCCGCCAGCAGATAGTTAACCATCGGCTGTTCCGCGTGAGCCGCGTTACGAGTGAGCAGCCGCTCAACTTGCCTGTAATCACCTTCAGCTAATTTTATCAGCGCCGCTTTAGTCTGTCTGTGGGCGCGTTTGCGTTTACGGCCGACAAACCAGCCATGGGTGCTAAAACCTGTCTGCAACAGACGGCGCACTACCCATTCCATGGTAAATAATATGACTAACAGCAAAAGCTGCATGATAACCAGTCCAGTGATACTGGTTTCAATATTGTAGTCAGCCGTTTGGATCAATACATAACCCTGATGACCGGCCAGTATCGGGCCAATAATAATGCCTGCAATCATGATCAGCAGTAATAACAGAATACGTAACATCGTTTATTCCTGCTGATCGGTTATAGGTTGGGATGATAACAGCGCACGTACCCTGGTTTGCATGAGTGTTTCCAAGAGTGCCTGGCTGGTCAATTGCTCAGGAACCTCCATGGTGATTGACTGCTGGCTTAAGGCGTCCAGTTCTGCAAGAAACACTTTAGTATTGGGATCGCTGATCGCAAAATAAGCACGGATCCAGGTGGAAATTGTTTCCAGTGATTGTTGGTAGATCTCATCCTGGTGACGGGGTACTGCCTGGGCGGCAACTAACAGTCGTGAGCGAATGTTTTCACGTAAATAGATATCCTGATTTGGTGCTAACAATGGTTCAGCACTACTGTCACGGCGGCGTATGGAGATAAAATCCGACATAAAATTATCCCAGCTTTTGCGCAAATTTTGACGCCATTCAGACAGGGTGCCGGATAGCTCACTACTGCCTTCGTCCAGCGGAGCATCCTCGCTATGATTATCGGCTAAACGCAGGTTATCCACCTGATTAGAAAGCTGATTTACTTTCAGAATAATGCCATCAAAATCTATCTGGCTGATAACAGCAAGTGCATTGATATCTTCGGTGATAGCCCGGCGTACTTCCAGCAGACTTGGATCGTTCATGTCAGCCAGACTGGCGTCGGCACTTTTCAGTAACACCGCAGCGGTAGTAACATCCTGATCACTCCACAGCTTACGTCCAGCCATTTTTACCAGAAAATCAGCCTGTGCCAGTAACCAAATTTTGGCATCAGCCCCGCCCATGGCAGAGACCTTTTCCTGTAATGCTTTCAGCTGGCGTTCTGAAGATGCCTGCATACGATCAACTTCTTCCAGCTGTTTACTCTGTTGTGACAGGGAGAGTACCAGTTTTTTTTTATCACCCGATTGAGCTGAAGCCAGAAGATCCAGCTGTCCCTGTAACCGTTGATTTACGGTTTGTAGCTGCTTCTCCTGGTAAAAAAAAAGTATGCCACCAGAAACGATGATCAGCGCAATAAACACTGCCACGAATGACACAATAGTGCGCCGACAGTGCGATCGGTGGTATGAGTCAGGTGCGGGTGGCGTATTTTGTTGCGTCATTTGTAAATATACCTTTAACTAAATATACCGTTAACATATACCGTTAACCAAGTCTATTGTAACGCGCGCAGCAACGCGCCATTATCGGCATTTGCCGCCACCCGAATTGTACTCCAGCCTAACAGCCTTGCAAGGGTGGCCAGGCGATCGCTGACGACGATTAGCTGACAGCGCAGTAACCAGTCAGAACGCCAGTCATCAGGAACCAAAGTATAGAGCTGTTGCAGCATTTCACCACTGGTCACTACCAGGGTATCAACGCCCGCTGCCTGCCAGAGGCGGCTTTGCAGATAGCCATCGTAGTCGATAGCATTACGCCGGTAACATTCGCAGCAAATGACATGGGCACCGCGAGCAGTAAGCTTTTTACCCAGCAGCTCACGTCCGCCATTGCCCCGCAGGAGCAGGGCATTTTTGCCGTTTACTTTATGCATAGCCGGCAGCATCAGGAGTGCTTCGCTGGTTTCCTTGGGCTGCGGAAACAGCGCCTTTAATCCACTGACTGCATGCAGTGCTAATGCGGTGCTACGCCCGATAGCGTACCATGTTAGCCCGTCAGGCCATGGCTGTTTATTGTCCTTTAACCCTGTATTCGCATAGTGAACGGCCAGGCGTGAAAGTAGAAAAACATAATCACCGCTTTGTAGTGACTGTAGCAGATTTGGCAGATTTGGCAGATCGCGGCCACTGGAAAAATCAATCAGAGGTGTATGGCAGGCTGGCCGGCCTGATGCCAGCAGCTGGCTGACAAGCTGTTCCCCGGCAGGTGATGGACGAGTCACCAGAATGGTCATTAATTGTTATCTTGCTGACAGACAAAACTTAAGATATCCCCCGCCCCGCGTGACAGAAGCTCGTGCGCAAGATCAATGCCTGTCTGTTTAGCCGATGCACCATGGACAACCCGTTCACCACGAATAATCCGGCTTCCGTCTGGTGCGCCTACTAATCCTCTTAACCATAATCTATTGCCTCTTAATTCAGCGTAACTACCAATGGGCACCTGACATCCCCCTCCGAGACGGGCATTCATCGCCCGCTCAGCACTGATACAAATTTCGGTAGCACGGTGATTTAGTGGCGCAAGCAACCGGCTGATAGCGCTATCTTTCAGGCGACACTGAATGCCGATAGCACCCTGGCCTGCTGCGGGCAGTGATTCCACAATGCTCATTGGATAACAGATCTTTTCGTCCAGTCTGAGGCGTTTTAAACCTGCTGTAGCCAGAATAATGGCGTCAAATTCGCCGTGCTCCAGTTTCATAAGACGTGTTCCTACATTGCCTCGCAGATCACGGACGATGAGGTCCGGGCGACGTGCAAGTAACTGACACTGACGGCGCAGACTTGATGTACCCACCACGCTGCCCGCAGTAAGGGCGTCAATATGCTGAAAATTCTTGCAAATCAATGCATCGCGCGGATCATCGCGCTGGCAAATAGCGACCAGACCAAGTCCTTCAGGAGAGCTGCCCGGGAGATCTTTCATGGAATGCACTGCGATATCTGCCTTGTTTTCCAGTAATGCAAGCTCCAGCTCTTTAACAAATAATCCTTTGCCGCCTATTTTTGACAGGGTGGTGTCCAGAATATCATCCCCACGCGTGACTATTGGAATCAGTTCGATCTGATAATCTTCATAACGGGACATTAAATACTGCTGTACGTAATGTGCCTGCCACAAAGCGAGAGGACTGCTCCGGGTGGCAATCCGAATAATTTTATCTGAACGAACAGATTTTTCCGACATGCGCAACACCATTTTCACATTTCGCGGCTTATCCTATCACTTATCATAAAATTCTGTCAGAAAGAAGTGACCAGTAAACGATGAACCAACAGAATTAAAACGGAATTAACGCCCTGTCGTGGCTATAAACGCGTACGGAGTTCACGGGCGGTTTTCGGTAACATTTTCTTAAAATGTAATAGTTCTACTGTCTTTACGGTTAATCGGCAGAGTGTTAGATTGATCACGTTTTCAGCAATAATTTGCTAAATATTCATTAAAGTTGGCAACGAATTTGGACTCATATTCACTGCGTGCTAAAACTTTCAGGCGGGAGATTTTGTTTCCCCGCATAGAAATCTTAAAGCAGAGACAGAATGCCATCAACGAGGTGCGTATTGATCGTGCCGTTGCCGCCATGAGCGCTGTGTGTAAAAAGATCTATAGGCTATTACCTCTTTTTTTTCATTATCAACATCCAATGATGCCCGGTTATTGTGACGATACCGTTGTTCACGGTGTTTGCTGTTTTACTCCTGATGCAATGCAAATTGACTATCTTGTCGATGCTGGTATTGAACCGCGGTCCGGTTACCTGGTGGCAAAACAGGAAAACAGCGATGCTGAATTACCCATCACCGGTGTCTATTCCATGGGCAGTACCTCCTCTCTTGGTCAGAATGG